>NZ_VKHP01000151.1 GCF_010811875.1 Bradyrhizobium uaiense | reverse complement strand
CCATCACCGCCGCCGTGACCACCACCATCGCCGCCATGGCTTCCATCGCTGCCGGCATCGCCGAAGCCCGCGGACGATCCGTCGATCGACGAGTCGGAGAAATCGCCGCCGCAATAGGGACTGCTGCCGCCGATTCCGCTGCGGCGCAGCGCCTCGCAGTCGGTGTGATAGATGAAGCCGTTCGCAAGATTCAGCTTGGCGTCGAGCGCGAACAGCAGCGGCAGCCGCGTCGGCCTGACCGGATCGATGTTCTCGTATTTGCAGCAGTACCACCAGACCCGGCGCAGCCCTTCATTGCTCCGGCGCCGCTCCTTCACCAGCACGACGGCGGGCATATGATGCAGGAAGGTGCCGAAGGCGCGGCGGCAGAACGCATCATATTCGCGGGTGTAGAGGATGAATTCATGCCAGAGGTCGTCGGCGGCCTGCGACGGCATCGAGACGTAACGCTTGCCGCTCATCAGGTAGGCGAGGAAGAACTGTCGCAGGCCGCGCGACACCAGCGCGCTGTCCTTGCGGGTGAAGCCGGGGTGATGCTGCTCGAGCCGAGCCAGCAGGCCCGCCGGCCATTTGAAGGTGCGGATATATTCGGCGCGGCGCAGCGTCTGCCATTTGCCGAACAACACGGCGCTGCCGACCACAGCGGCAGCTGCCAGCACGCCGAAGAATGCCGAGGCGGGAGTTATGACCACGATGCCCCCGGCCCTTCAGCGGCTAAAAGTTCTGCAAGCTCGCAAGCAGCGCGAGGCCGAACAGCGCCAGAGCGCCCATGACAAAGCCGAGCACGAACATGCCGAATCCGCCGCGACGCTTCGGCGGCGCCACCGGCACGGGCGGCGGCGCCGGCGGCTCGGCCACCGGAAGCGGCGTTGCGACCATCGCATGCTCGCGCTCGATCATGCGGCGCGCGACATAGTCGGTGACGGCATCGACGATCACGGCGACGTCGTGCGATTCGGCGAGCACGGTGCGGCCGAAGCGAGTGTCCTGCACGAAGCGGTAGATGCGCTTGTCGCGGCCCATCAGCACGTGCGCGACGACATCGATCCACAGCCGCGGCGTCTCGCCCTGGCTGATGCCGCGGTCGAACAAATCGACCTTCTCCGGCACCTGCGCGAACAGCGGATCGAGCGCGTCGTTGAGGATCTCCAGCCGCGCCACTTCGGCGTCGCGCAACTCGACCACGACGCCGGTGCGGTCGGCCGCCTCGATGCGCGCCCGCCGCAGCGCCTCACGCAGCGTCGGCCGCATCTCGCGCGCCTCGCTGCCGGTGTTGTGCGGATCGGACATGCCTTGCGGCCTCGTACTGACGGGTTTCCTATGCATTAACCTATCAGCAACCATGACGTCCGCAAAGGACGTTGGTTCCCAAGCACTTAGGCTGCCACTTATCCCCAGATCAAACGGCCCTGGCACTGTCCCAAAAGCGGTCGACCCCACCCGGATGAACCGGATGGGGCCGCCGTCCTTGGACGTTTTCTTAGCTCTGATAATTTTGGCGGTTAGGCCGAAACCCGCGACGGCTCCTCGACGATGGAGAAGCGCACACCGGCCTTGTGCCGGCTCTCTTCCGAGACTTCCTTCCAGCACTCTTCGGCTTCCTTGCGGGTCTTGAACGGACCGCGGACCTGAGCGGAGCCTTCGACGAGCTTGTGGAAGTTCATCGAGCCGAATTCCCCGCCGATCACCCAGAAATTGCTGCCCTTGCTCATCGTCAGTCTCCTCTGAAAAGTCGGGCTGCCTGCTCAGCCGCCTGAATTCCGATCCCTGCAACCTATTCGTCGTCTCGACATTCGTGACAGCGTGTTGCGAATTGCGTGTCAGGAGATAAACGCGAAAAGGCGAAGTTCGTATAGATGCCTTGTTTTTTATTGGTGATGTCATGTAACATCTGAACTTGTAATAAATGTCGATTTGTAAATTTTGTCACAAAATAGGTCAGGAAGGCTGCCATGCCTGGCGAGTCCGGGAAAAAGCTGTTCGTCGGTCCGCGGTTCCGCCGGATCCGCCAGCAATTGGGACTGTCGCAGACCCAGATCGCCGAGGGGCTCGGCATCTCGCCCTCCTACATCAACCTGATCGAGCGCAACCAGCGCCCGGTGACGGCGCAGATCTTGCTACGGCTGGCCGAGACCTACGACCTCGATTTGCGCGACCTCGCGACTGCCGACGAGGACCGATTCTTCGCGGAACTCAACGAGATCTTCTCCGATCCATTGTTCCGCCAGATCGACCTGCCGAAGCAGGAACTGCGCGACCTCGCCGAGCTCTGCCCCGGCGTGACGCATGCGTTGCAGCGGCTCTACGCCGCCTATACCGAGGCGCGCCGCGGCGAGACGCTGGTGGCGGCGCAGATGGCCGACCGTGAGGGCTCGCAGTTCGACGCCAACCCGATCGAACGGGTGCGCGACCTGATCGAGGCCAACCGCAACTATTTTCCGGAGCTCGAGACCGCGGCGGAGAATTTGCGCGACGAGCTCAACGTGCCGACCGAAGGCCTGTTCACGGCGCTCGCGACGCGGCTACGGGAAAAGCATTCGATCGTCACCCGCGTGATGCCGGTCGACGTGATGCGCGAGACGCTGCGCCGTTTCGATCGGCATCGCCGGCAGCTCCTGATCTCAGAGCTCGTCGACAGCTCCGGCCGCAGCTTTCAGCTCGCGTTGCAGATCGGCTTCGTCGAATGCGGCGCCGCGATCGATGCGATCGTCAGCCGCGCCGGCCCGCTCGACGACACCGCGCGCAGGCTCTATCGCATCACGCTCGCCAACTATTTCGCGGCGGCCGCGATGATGCCCTATCAGGCGTTTCACTCCGCCGCCGAAGCCCTGAGCTACGACGTCCATGTGCTGGCGCAGCGCTTCAATGCCGGCTTCGAGCAGGTCTGCCACCGCCTCACCACGCTGCAACGTCCGAACGCGCGCGGCGTGCCGTTCTTCCTGCTGCGCGTCGACAATGCCGGCAACGTGTCGAAGCGGTTTTCCTCCGGCACCTTCCCGTTCTCCAAATTCGGCGGCACCTGCCCGCTCTGGAACGTGCATTCGACCTTCGACATGCCGGACCGTCTGCTCAGCCAGGTGATCGAGCTGCCCGACGGCACGCGCTATTTCTCGATCGCACAGATGGTGCGCCGGCCGGTGGCGCCCTATCCGCAGCCGCAGCCGCGCTTTGCGATCGGGCTCGGCTGCGAGATCCGTCATGCGGCAAAGCTCGTCTATGCGACCGGCATGGATCTGGAAAAGGTCGAGGGCACCCCGATCGGCGTCAACTGCCGGCTCTGCGAGCGCGAAAATTGCAGCCAGCGCGCCGAGCCGCCGATCACCCGCACCCTGATCCTGGACGAGACCACGCGGCGGGTGTCGTCGTTCGCATTCTCGAATGCGCGGGAATTGTAGTCTGCGTTCCGCTCTGAGCGGCGCGACGTTCAATCCACCGCGGCGAAGGCCTTGCACCAGCCGTCCCTGCTGATGGCGCCCTCGACCACCTTGCAGCCATCAGGCGCGACGAACAGCGTGCACAGGCCGCAGGAGTAAATGCCGTTCGGCGTGTCCTGATACTCGGCCTGCGGTTTTGTCATCTTGTCGGATGCGGAGGCCGATCGCAGCAGGAGTGTCGCGGGAAGTCCGGCGATAGCGGCGCCGATGACAGCGCGGCGCGAGTAGACGGATTGTTGTTTGGCCATGTGCTCACCCCGCGCGTCGTCCCTGCGAAAGCAGGGACCCATAACCACGGCGTTTCATTGTAAACGAGATCGTAGCCCCAGCGTCGCGCAACAACGCGCATTTGGGGTAATGGGTCCTGGCTTTCGCCAGGACGACAGCGGGGATGGTTCTCGCTTCAAGATCCTGCACACCACGGTGTCATCACCGCGAAAGCTGGTGATCCGCACCGTTCTCTCGTCATTCCGGGGCGCGCCTCTTGGCGCTAGCCCGGAATCCATTGAGCCGCATCACTTGTCGCGAAATGGATTCCGGGCTCTCGCTTCGCGAGCCCCGGAATGACGATGAATAACCCGCCTCGCGACCGCTCAGGGTTTGCGCAGATTGAGCGAGAAGCGCAGGTTGAGCGGCTGCAACATTTCCGGCGGCGGCGCCTCGCCGACATTGCCGCGCTTCAGGATGGTGCGCAGATCCTCGGTCGCGCCGGCGTCATTGAATGCGGGAAACGCGACGCGCTCGACGGTGCCGTCCGGGTTGAGCCAGGCGCGCACCACGAGCGTCGGCGGCGGCCCGTTCTCCTTGCCGGAATGCTCGACGACCCAGTTGCGGAAGCGATTGGCGACCGCCTCGTCGGCTGCGATCCATTCCTCGAACCGGTATTTGACTAGCTTGGCAAACTGCGCCCATGACGGCGGCGCCTGTTCGGGATTACGAAAATTGAGATCCTGGGCGTGGCCCGTCGCTGTCGAGAGGATGAACAGGCCGAACGAGAGCACGAGCGTGCCCCGCAAGATGAGAATGGTTCTGGACAAGGGTTGACCGCAACAACAGGCTACAGGACGACGCGAAAGCATCCACCCCGGCAGCAACTAGTCGCTCATTGTTGCAGGCATGTGACGCGCGCCGAAATGCTCGCGGCACGGTGGGCGCGGGACGCGGTGCCGCTCATCTGCGGCCGGTCGTCTTCCTGGAAGCGGACGCCATGTGCGGAGAGAAAGGACTTGGCGTGTGCGGCATCGACCGCCAGCACGCGATCGATCGTGGTCCTGCGGCTCACGACGCCTTCCACGAGGCCACGGGAATCCAGCACCGGCGCACCGCTGGTGCCGAAGGTGACATTGGAGCGCAGCACGAGGTGCTCGGGATCGCGCTGGGTGGCGTCGACGAACGCATTGCCGAGCGCGCCGCCATGCGCGAGCATCGGCTTCAAGCGGTCATAGGCCTCGGCAAACACCATATCGTTGGCGGCAGAGGCGCTCGCGCGTGGAAATACCGCTGCAAGGCCCAGCGTGCGCGGGACCTTGATCAATGCAATGTCGGTCGCAGCCAGCGCCACCACGCGCGCCGCGACGGATCGGCCCTCCTTGCTGACGACGATGCGCCCGCAGTCCGCGACCGCATGGCGCGCGGTCAGCATGTGGCCGAGATCGTCGACAAAGAACGCGGTGCCGTCGAGCCGCTGGCTGATGGCCGGCGCCCCGGTGACATCACGGGCCAGCGGTTTCGCCGCCTCCATCTGCCGCGCCGGCTGAAACAGGACGAATGGCACCTGCGCCGCTGCCTCGCGCGGGACGAAGCCATTGAGAGCGCAACCGATCACGATACCGCAGGCGATCCGGACGAGACGGACAAGCAATCCCGCGCGCGCCGCCGACGCCGCGCCGCCTGAAATCGATACCGAGTGATGCACCTTCAGACCCCACTGCCCAGACCCCAGCCGCGCAGAACCCAAGCCCGCCCTTCAACGTTGCCGCGCAACCACCGGCCGGCAACGTCTCTACAAACACCACGCTCTCTACTCCATTTCACGCGAAAGCGGCAGTTTTTTCGGACCAGCAAAGCGTATCCGAACCGGCATGGACCCGCCCCGCTCGGCCCGGCGTAGGCTCACATCGCACCAGAGGCGCGGCCGGCCGCGGTCGAAATGTGACACGATGAATTTCAATCCTTGCCGTTTCACAATCGCGGCTGCGACCGCATCATCAAGTCAGATGCAACGAGGCCTCATGAGCGAGCAAGTCATAATTCGGGACGCCTGGCTTGGGGCTCCGGACCGCGGGGCGAGGTGCCTGCGTATACCGGTGTGGATTTCATCATCGCCCGGGACGGCAAGATTGCGGCTCTTTACGTCTACCTGGACACGCCGCCCGCGTGAGCGGGCGGTCGCCGTCATCGTGGCGCCGAGCACATGCTGCACGAGGTGGCGGACGTCATGCGACGGCACAACCAGCCGGGGCTTGCGAGCCGGCATGCGCGCAGGACATCCGCCTGGGCGATAGCCCATCCGTTGAATGCGCCCCGGATCTGTGGCGCGCAACGGCCCTCGCCTTCGCGCGGCGCGCTGCGAAGCGCCGCCGCGCGAGAGAGGCAGCCGTCGTCAGTTCGATCTGCGCAGTTCTTGATCGTCCGCGCTCGCTAGCCACCAGGCGGTGTGTAGGCAGCCTTGAGCTTGCTCGCGTGCTGACGCACGACCTTGATCTCGTCCTGGGTAAACAGCCGGACCAGTTTCACATTCTGCATGGCGCCGGCCGCCACGACGACACCGCTGATCGCAGGCGCGAAGCTCGGATCCGGCACGTCGTAAATCACCATCACACCGGGGCCGTCGACCGCCGTGCTGTACATCGAAATCAACTTGCCACCGGCCGCCTCGATCAACTTCCTGGCGGCCTCGTATCGATTGGTCGCCGGATTTTCCATGATGTTGTTGAGAGAACGCGGGGTGTATTCACCTGTGAAGCAGAAATGCATGGCAATCGCTCCATTTGGCTGGATGAAAAATGGCATTCACCGGGCGGGGCCCGGGCAGAAGAAGCTTTCGTCATGAAATGAGGAAGAAATGGCCTGCCGATGGCCAGTTGCGCTGCCGCTCATTCTCCGGAATTCGGCGTGACCGGTGACAGCTCGCCGCGCAATCTACATCAAACGTCGCGCAAATGAAATCGCATTCCTGCGCGACGACAGATCGATGCCGCACTGAGGGGCAGCGTCGCTGACCTGACGCACGACCTCTGTGCCTTGCAAACAAGGACAATCTGCCTCAGTCTCCCGCGCCTCCCGTCAAGAACAAGAGAAACAACACTCATGAAGCTACGCGCGCTCGGCCGTTCCGGCCTCACCGTTCCACCCCTGTGCTTCGGCTGCAATGTGTTCGGCTGGACCGTGGACGAGACCTCATCGTTTCGCCTGCTCGACGCCGTACTCGATCATGGGCTGACGTTCCTGGATACGGCAGACGTCTATTCGCGCTGGGTGCCGGGCCATCAGGGCGGCGAGTCCGAGACGATCATCGGCAAGTGGATGAAGTCGCGCGGCAACCGCAACCGCGTTATCCTCGCCACCAAGGTCGGCATGGACATGGGAGGCGGCAATGTCGGGCTGAAGCCGGACTACATCGCGCGCGCCGTCGAGGACTCGCTGCGACGGCTGCAGACCGATCACGTCGACCTCTACCAGTCCCACAAGGACGATGAGGCGACGCCGCAGGAAGAGACGCTTGCGGCCTATGACAAGCTGATCAAGGCCGGCAAGGTCAGGGCGATCGGCGCCTCGAACTTCTCGGCGGAGCGGCTCCAGAATGCGCTCGATATTGCCAAGGCGAACGGGCTGCCGCGCTATGAGAGCATGCAGCCCGAATACAGCCTGGCGGAGCGGTCGAGCTACGAAGGCGCGCTGCAACAGGTTTGCGAGGCCAACGACGTCGGCGTGATCACGTTCTTCTCGCTCGCCGCCGGATTCCTCACCGGCAAATATCGCTCGGAAGCGGACTTCGCCAAGAGCCCGCGCGGCGCGCGCAGCATTCCGAAATACATGAACCCGCGCGGCATGCGGATCCTGGCCGGCCTCGACGAGGTCGCCGCGGAGACGCGTGCCGAGCCGGCCGCAGTGGCCCTCGCCTGGCTGATGGCCAAGCCCGGCATCACCGCGCCGATTGCCAGCGCCACCAAGCCCGAGCAGGTCGCAACGCTGGTCGCGGCGGCGAAGCTCGAGCTGAGCAAGGACCAGGTCGCACGGCTGGATGCCGCGAGCGTGCAGCGCGATCTACGTTAAGCGTTGTGAGATTGGATCGGATAGCGACGGCACCGCGCCCCCTCTCCCCGTTCTTTACGGGGAGAGGGTTGGGGTGAGGGGCCGCCCCCGCGTATTCGACGATAGCTGCGTTTACGGAGACTCCCCCTCACCCGGGAACGCATCTGACGATGCGTTCCGGACTCTCCCCGCACGCGGGGCGAGGTAAATCGGAGATCGCTGCCCGACTAGAGCAAAGTTGCCGTCAGCCCCACGGCCCACGCTGGCCCGAGGCTCCGCCCCACGGGCTGCGCGGCGGATAGCTCGCACCGGTGGGGCGCGGCGCGGCCTGCGTGCCGAGCTCGGCGGCGAACTGCTGCAGAGCGGCGATGCGGTTCGCGGTCGAGGGGTGGGTGGCGAACAGATTGTCGACGCCATGGCCCGACAGCGGATTGATGATGAACATGTGCGCGGTGGCCGGATTGCGCTCGGCCTCCATGTTCGGCACCTGATGCGCTGAATTCTCGATCTTCGCGAGCGCGGACGCCAGCCACATCGGCTGGCCGACGATGCGCGCGCCGTAATTGTCGGCGGCATATTCGCGGGTGCGGCTGATCGCCATCTGCACCAGCATGGCGCCGAGCGGCGCCAGGATCATCATCGCGATCGAGCCGACGATGCCGGGACCGTTGTTGTTGCGGTTGCCGCCGAAGAACATGCCGAACTGCGCCAGCATCGAGATCGCACCGGCGATCGTCGCCGTAATCGTCATGGTCAACGTGTCGTGATGCTTGATATGCGCAAGCTCGTGCGCGATCACGCCGGCGAGCTCCTCGCGGCTGAGCTGCTGCATCAGGCCGGAGGTGACCGCGACCGCGGCGTTCTCCGGATTGCGGCCGGTCGCAAACGCATTGGGCTGCGCCTCGTCCATCACGAACACGCGCGGCATCGGCAGAGCGGCGCGCCGCGCCAGCTCGGCGACGAGATTGGTGAGTTCGGGTGCCGAGTGCGCATCGACCTGATGGGCGCCGTACATCGACAGCACCATGCGATCGGAATTCCAGTAGGTGAACAGATTTGTCGCAGCCGCGATGATCAGCGCGATCACGGCGCCGGTGCCGCCGCCGATCAGATAGCCGACGCCCATGAACAGCGCGGTGAGGCCGGCAAGCAGGAGCGCAGTACGAAAATAGTTCATCGTGGTTCCCTGGCGGCAGGCGGATGCTGCCACAATCGACGCCGCTGAGGTAGGGATTTTGCGGTTGAAGCCGCAAGGCAACCAGTGCGTCGCAGCGACGCGGCGCGGATTAACGATTGGTCATTTGCCGGTGCGCTCCCTCTCCCCGTTCTTACGGGGAGAGGGTTGGGGTGAGGGGCCGTCTCCGCGCATACGACGATAGCTGCATGTCGACGAATCCAACAGACGCTCGAGAAAACTCCACATGGGTCCCTCCGGGCGTGATCGATCCGCTGACACCCCTGCCCGCGAATCACTCGCCGATCATAGCGGCGGCGACTCAACCTGCCGAAGCCCAATTGGTCTAAGAGGCGCACCCCCGTTGTTGCCCGGTGTCGCCCTGGTGTATGCAGATTGGGCCTTGATCCCCCTTCTCCCAGCCGGTGACATCGATGCCAGCATCTCCCCTCCGCGCCCCGATCATGATCGCAGCGATCGCGGGAGCGTTGGCGCTCTCCTCACTGGCCTCTTCCCTTGCCTCGGCGCAGCAGCCGCTGCCCAACCCGGCCAGTCCGGCCCCCGCCAGGGCCCGCCCGGCCGCTGTGGCCTCGCCGCGGGCTGCGTCCTGCCACAACGGGCAGAGTTTTGATCGCTTCCTCGCCGAGCTGAAGCAGAAGGCGGTCGCCGCCGGCGTCTCGCAGCGCACGATCGCCGAGGCAGCGCCCTACCTCATTTACGACCAGGGCATCGTCAACCGCGATCGCGGCCAACGCGTGTTCGGGCAGATCTTCACCCAGTTCGCCGGGCGCATGGCGGCGAACTATCGCATGCAGCAGGGCCAGCAATACATCCGGACCTATGCGGCCGCGTTCGCGCGCGCCGAGAAGGAGTACGGCGTGCCGCCCGCGGTGATCGCCGCGTTCTGGGGACTGGAGAGCGACTTCGGCGTCCAGATGGGCAATCTGCCGACGCTGAAATCGCTGGTGTCGCTGGCCTATGATTGCCGCCGCTCGGAGATGTTCCAGGGCGAGACCATCGCGGCGCTGAAGATCATCGAACGCGGCGACCTGACGCCCGACGAGATGATCGGCTCATGGGCCGGCGAGCTCGGCCAGACCCAATTTTTGCCGACGCATTATTTCAACTATGCCGTCGACTACGATGGCGACGGCCATCGCAACCTGTTGCAGAGCGGACCCGACGTGATCGGCTCGACCGCCAACTACATCGCCAACGGATTGAAGTGGCGGCGCGGCGAGCCGTGGCTGCAGGAGGTGCGTGTGCCGCAGGCCGCGAACTTTCCGTGGGACCGGGCCGACCTCACCATCAAGCTGCCGCGTTCGACATGGGTGGCGCTCGGCGTCACCTCGACCGACGGCAAACCGCTCGCCAATGACGAGATGCCGGCCTCGCTGCTGCTGCCGATGGGCCGCACCGGCCCGGCGTTCCTCGCCTATCCGAATTTCGCTGCCTATACCGAGTGGAATAACTCGCTGATCTATTCGACCACCGCCGGCTATCTCGCCGGCCGCATCGCGGGCGCGCCGCCGATGCAGCGCCCGCATGCGCCGGTCGCGCAGCTGCCGTTCAACGAGATCAAGGAGCTGCAGTCGCTGCTGGCGCGCGCCGGTTACGACGTCGGCAAGATCGACGGCGTGATGGGCCAGGCGAGCCGAAGCGCGGTGAAGGCGATGCAGACGAAATACGGCCTGCCCGCGGATTCCTGGCCGACCGCGGAGCTGTTGGCGCGGATGCGCGGCGGCGGCCGCACGCAGCCGGCCGCGGATGCGACGGTGCCGGCGCGGTAATCCTGCCTAAAGAAACGTGAAACCAAACCCGTCACCCTGAGGTGCGAGCGGAGCGAGCCTCGAAGGGTCGACGGCCACCAGCTGGGCCGTGCATCCTTCGAGGCTCGCTCCGCTCGCACCTCAGGATGACGGCATCTAGAAAGCGCTGCGGGAAATATTTGACCAAGTGTTACAGCTTCCCGCAGTTGTATTGTTCCCTTTGCCGCCCCATGTGCAGCATCGCTATTCGGTCACATCCGGATTTCACCAGCACAGGGAGCATCCCATGTCCTTTTATGACGCCGTCGTCCCCGCTTATTTGCAGATCCTCAACAGCCTGACCGGTGAGCTGACCAAGGCCGAGGCGCATTGCGAGGCCAAGAAAATTGCGCCCGAGGTGCTGCTGGGATCGCGGCTCTATCCCGACATGCTGCCGCTGACCAAGCAGATCCAGCTGGTCTGCGATCACGCCGCCAGGGGCTGCGCGCGGCTGACCCATAGCGCGGTGCCGTCGACGCCCGACACCGAGAAGAGCATCGGTGAACTGAAGCAGCGGCTGGCCAACACGATCGAATATGTGAAGTCGTTCAAGCCGGAGCAGTTCGAGGGCGGCGACGCCAAGGACGTCACCTTCCCGGTCGGCCCCGAGCGCACCATGACCCTCAAGGGCCAGCAATTCCTCAACGCATTTTCGTTCCCGAACTTCTATTTCCACGCCGTCACCGCGCACGGCATCCTGCGCCACAACGGCGTCGAGATCGGCAAGCGCGACTTCCTCGGCGTCAGCTGACGCGCGCTTAGCGCGTCATTCCGGGGCGATGCGCAAGCATCGAACCCGGAATCTCGAGCCGCACAACGTCTAGATTCCGGGTTCTCGCTTCGCGAGCCCCGGAATGACGAGCAAACATATTCCCCGCTGCGGGATTTTCTCACCTCTCGCCAAGGCTACGGCGGACACGTCGCCTCGCACGCCCTCCCGTGCTACTGCTCCCTGACAACAACAAGACGTCAGGGAGCACGCCATGTCGACCACAACCCACGCACCGAACGCCATCGATCCGTCCGCCTCGCTGCACGCGGAAGCGCTGGGGCTGGCGAAAAACCACGGACGCCTCGCCGGCCGACGCATCATCGTGGTCGGTGCGGGACAGCGCACAACCGTGGATGAAGCGCCCCCGATCGGCAACGGCCGCGCCATGAGCGTGCTGTTCGCGCGCGAGGGTGCTTCCGTCGCCTGCCTCGACGTCAACAAGGACGCCGCCGACGACACTGTCGCGCAGATCGCAAAGGAAGGCGGCAAGGCCTTCACCGACGTGGTCGATGTCTCCGACGTCGCGGCGATCGCGCCCGCGGTCGAACGCTGCGCGCAAAAGCTCGGCGGGCTCGACGGGCTGGCGCTCAATGTCGGCATCTCCTCCGGCCTGTCGTTGCCCAAGATGACGGCAGAAGCCTGGGACCGCGACTACGCCGTCAACGTGCGCAGCCACATGCTGTTCGCGCAGAAGGCGCTGGAAGTGATGGCGCCGGGCGGCGCGATCATCCTGATCTCCTCGATGGCGAGCCAGCGCGCCGGCGGCCGCAACCCGGCCTATGAATCCTCCAAGGCAGCGCAGATCGCGCTCGGCCGGGCGATCGCGCGGGCCGGCGAGGACAAGGGCATTCGCTGCAATGTGATCGCACCGGGCTTCATGGATACGCCGATGGGCCGCGACGCCAGCCGCAGGCGGACGGATCGCGCCGTAACAGTGCCTTTCGGCCGCCAGGGCACCGGCTGGGAGGTCGCCTATACTGCGCTGTTCCTGATTTCGAATGAGTCCTCCTATGTGAACGCGCATACTTTGTTCCTCGATGCCGGCCACATGGGCGGGATCGTGCGCGGCTGATCTGCTGCCTGCGAATGTGACAGGCCATTGCGCTCGTCGCGGCAATGCACAAATCTCCCTTATCCATCATTGTCTGGAACGTTTCACATGAGCCAACCGACCAAACTTCTCGAGCCCTACAAGCTTGGCGCGCTGACGCTGCCGAACCGCGTCGCGATGGCGCCACTGACGCGCAACCGCGCAGTGCCGCCCGGCATGGTGCCAAGCCCGCTCGCGGTGGACTATTACGGCCAGCGCGCCTCCGCCGGCCTCTTGATCACCGAAGCGAGCCAGGTCTCGCAGCAGGGCCAGGGCTATCAGGACACGCCCGGCATCTATTCGAAGGAGCAGGTCGAGGCCTGGCGCAAGGTGACCGATCGCGTGCATGAGCGCGGCGGCCACATCTTCATCCAGCTCTGGCATGTCGGCCGCATCTCGCACACCTCGTTGCAGCCGAACGGCGGCGCGCCGGTGGCGCCGAGCGCGATCCGCGCCAAGACCAAGACCTTCGTCAACGGCACCTTCGCCGACGTGTCCGAGCCGCGCGCGCTCGAACTGTCGGAAATCCCCGGGATCATCGAGGACTTCAAGCGCGGCACCGCGAACGCGCTGGCCGCCGGCTTCGACGGCGTCGAGATTCACGGCGCCAACGGCTATCTGCTCGACCAGTTCGCCAGGGACAGTTCCAACAGGCGCACCGACGCCTATGGCGGCGGAATCGAGAATCGCGCCCAGCTGATGCTGGAGGTTTCCAAGGCGGTCGCCAAGGAGGCCGGCGCCGATCGTACCGGCATCCGCATCTCGCCGGTGACGCCGGCCAACGACGTCTCCGACTCCAATCCGCAACCGCTGTTCGACTACATCGTCGACCAGCTCAACGCGCTGCAGCTGACCTATATCCACGTCATCGAAGGCGCGACCGGCGGACCGCGCGATGTCGCGCCGTTCGACTACGCCTCGCTGCGCAAGCGCTTCAAGCAGACCTATGTCGCCAACAACGGCTACGACTTCGCGCTGGCCGAGAAGGTGCTGGAGGCAGGCGCGGCCGACATGATCGCATTCGGCAAGCCGTTCATCTCCAACCCTGACCTGGTCGAGCGGCTCAAGGCCGGCGCCCCGCTCAACGAGTGGGACAAGGCGACCTTCTACGGCGGCGGCGCCAAGGGCTATACGGATTACCCGACGCTGAAGGCGACCGAAGCGGCGGAGTAACCTCTCCACATCGTCATTCCGGGATGCGCCGCCAGGCGCAGACCTGGAATCCATTGACCGCATCATACGCGTCTGGATGGATTCCGGGCTCGCGCTTCGCGCGCCCGGGAATGACAGAAAAGAATGTTGCGATAGCGATTAAAAAGGCCGGGATCGCCCCCGGCCTTTGTTCGTTACGCATTGCACTCTCGGGCATTTCTACGCGTCAACAGCCTCGCCGCTCTCCACTTCCTCGGCCACTATCCGGTCGAGGTTTCGATTGAGGCGCCGCAACAGCTCAAGCAGTGTCGTGACCTCCTCCGCGCTGAAGCCCGCCAGCGCCTGGTCCTGATCGCGATGCAATGCCTTACGCGCAGCCGGCAATTTCGCCCTGGCCGCCTTGGTCAACGAAACCTGCTGGCTGCGGCCGTCGCCCGGCATCGGCGTGCGCTGGATCAGGCCATCGCGCTCCATCCGCGCCAGGATTTGCGCCATCGATGGCTGCTCGACTTTCGCGGCGCGGGCGAGATCGCGCTGCGACATCGCCTTGCCGTCACGCAGCAGATAGAGCACCGGCAACTGGCCGATGCTGAAGCCGTGCGGCTTCACCCGCCGCTCCCCGATCCGCAGGAAGCTGCGCGAGGCCATGTTGACCAGCGGCGCGGGACGATCGAACAGGTCCCAATCGGTCACGATCCCACCATTTACATAGGCCCCTATTTATATTAGATAGGTACCTATGTATCCTTTTGTGAGCGTGGCGTCCATGAGTTGCAATCCAATTCGCATTGCCATCGTCGGCGCCGGCCCCGGTGGCCTGACGCTCGCCCGGCTGCTGCATGTTGCCGGCGTCAAGGCCAGCCTGTTCGAGCAAGAGAGCTCGGCAATGGAGCGGCCGCAAGGCGGCACGCTCGACCTGCACGCCGAGAGCGGCCAGCTCGCCCTGGCGCGCGCCGGACTCACCGATGGCTTCAGGCGCATCGCACGTTACGAGGACCAGGGCAGCCGGCTCTACACGAGCGACGGCCGGTTGCTGCTGGCGGATGACGACATGACCGGCGACCGTCCGGAGGTCGACCGCACCGCGCTTCGCGACCTGCTGCTGCAATCCCTGCCGCCGGATGCCGTCGCCTGGGGTCGCGCCTTGCTCGAGGTCGCGCCGCGGGATGACGGCCGTTACGATCTCGTCTTCGACAATTCGCGCGAAGGGCCGTTCGATCTCGTGATCGGCGCCGACGGCGCGTGGTCGCGGGTGCGGCCGCTTGTCTCGCGCTATCAGCCGCAATATAGCGGGCTGACCTTCATCGAATTCGGCATCGACGCGGTCGACACGCGCCACCCCGCACTGTCGCAGCTGGTCGGCCGCGGCAAGATGGGCGCAGAGAGCACCGGCCGCAGCCTGATGGTCCTGCGCAACGGCAATGCCCACCTGCGCGGCTATGCGATCTTCCGCGTGCCCGTCGAATGGGCCGAGCGGCGGTTCGACGTCGCCTCGCCGACCGCGATGCGCGACGCGCTGCTCGGCGAATTCGGCGGCTGGGCCGAAGCCCTGCTCGACCTGATCCGCGCCAGCAATGATCTATTCGCGCTCCGGCCGATCCACGCGCTGCCGGTCGGGCATCATTGGACCAACCGCGCTGGCATCACCCTGCTCGGTGACGCCGCGCATCTGATGTCGCCGTTCGGTGGCGAAGGCGTCAACGCCGCGATGCTGGACGCTGCGGAGCTGGCCGAGCATCTGACGGGATCGTCCGATTGGCGCGAAGCCGTCCGCGCTTACGAGACGGAGATGTTCGTGCGCGTCGCCGAGCCCGCCGGCGAGGCCGCCGAAGCCGCCGCGATCGAGCTGTCGCATATCAGCCAGGAACTCACGCTGGCGCACCACCGGGCCTACATGCAGATGCGCACGGCCGCCGGCAGCAACGCAGCGCGGTAAGCACTGGTCATGACTTCCGGCGCCGCATAGCATGGCGCGTAACGAATTGGACCGAAGACGCTCACGCACGTGATAAAGCAGGGCAACGCCGAGGATATTGTTCGACGCGCCACTACGGCCTTCAATGCCGGGCGGCATGGCGAGGCGATCGAGCTCTGCGAGCACGGCCTCGCACGCCAGCCCGGCGAGCCGATGCTGAGCCATCTGCTGGCCGCGGTGCTGTTCGCCAAAGGCGAGATCGCGCCGGCCCGCAAGCATGTCCAGACCAGCCTGGCCCGGCGCCCCGACAACGCCGCGGCGCGGCTGCTCGCCGCCCGCCTCGCGCGCAGCGCCGGCGAATTCGATGCGGCGCTGACGCATCTCGACCGCGCCATCGCGCTCAAGCCGCACCGCGATGCCTTCGTCGAGAAGGCGCGCACGCTGGAGCTGGCCGGCCGCAAGGCACAGGCCCGCGAGGCCTGGGAGGCGATCCGCAAGGCCGTCCCGGAGCATCAGGAAGCCAATGCGCGGCTCGGCCGGATGGCCTGGGAGGATGGCGACCTCGCGGGTGCCGCCCGCCTGCTCGAGCGCGCGACTGCGAGCGCTGCGCCCGCCTCGGTGTGGTTCGACCTCGGCGTCGCAAAGCAGGATCTGCGCGACCATGACGGCGCCGCACGCGCCTATCGCAAGGCGATCGAGATCAGGCCGGATTACGCCGAAGCGGCCCTCAATCTGGGGATCGTGCTGCAGGAAAGCGGCGAGCCCGACGCCGCGATGCAGGCCTTCGCGCGCGCCTATGCGTTGCGTCCTCAGCTGTTCGGATCGATCGCGATGGCGCTGACCTCGGCTCCGCACGGCCGCCTCTGGCTCGACGAGCGTGCGCTGCGCGCAGCGCTAGGTGGTTAGCCGCCCGCGCTTGGCGCGGAAATGCTTGCGATAGACATTGGGCGCGGCTAGCACCTCGCCGACGACCTTCGAATAGGCTTCGCGGTGCGCGTCGTCGAAGGCCTCGAATGTCAGTTCGGGGGCCTCGCGCGGCACGGCGAAGCATTGCGCGACCGGCGTCCCTTTCGGCAACACGCCGGCAAAATCTGGCTGGGTCCACACCCCCGGGAAATTGATCCCGCCGTCGTGAAACCGGTCGGCGTCGACCAGCCCCGAAATCAGGCGGAACGGCAGGTCGTCGCGATTGACCGGATGGGTCGCGAACAGCGACCAGCCCGGCTCGAGCTCGATGGTCCAGAAGCTGTTGAATTTCAGCGCGGCCTGCCCGTTGGCGAAAGGCGCGCCGGCCAGTTGCGCGACGGGATGGAAGCTGAGCGGCGCGCGCGGATGGCCCTGGGTTGCGGGCTCCGGAATATCCCAGTCCCATGCGAATGCGCGGCGCTCGACCCTGACGTCGCAAGGCAGTGGGATCATGACCCCATAGGCCATCGCATCGACAAAGGGCGGGCATTGCTTGACCGTGCGGATCTCACGGTCGTGGATATTGGAATGCGCCTTCGCCGGCATCGCGCGCAGCCAATCGGGCAACGCACTGCGTGCGGGATGTGGCCGCGGCAGATGATCGGCAAGCCGTGGATCGCAGCGAAAAATCATGCGCATGGCGAACTCCCGGATCATGCTGCGATGACGAGGGACCGCATGATGACCTCATCGCGTCATTTGAGCACAATCGTGAGGCGGGCTCCACTGCTCCGGACCCAAATGCCGGACAGCAAAAAAGGCCGGGATTGCTCCCGGCCTTTTGCAGTTTGCGGATGGCGTGGGCGGTCAAGCCTTACCGACTTACTTCGCTTCGGCGCGCTTGGGCGGGGTCGCCGGCCACGACTTGATCAGCGTGTCGTAGTCGACCGTCTCGCCCTTCGGCTTTTCGTTGGCAAGCTTGCGCTGCGGCGCAATGTTGCCGTCCTTCGCCGACTTGGCGAACCAGTACTCGGCGGTTTCCTTCTTGTTCAGCTTCGGTCCGCAGGCACCCTGCACACCGGACTTCTCAAGACGCTCCATCACCGAATCCTGGGCCGCCGCGAGCGCGTCCATCGCAGCTTGCGGCGTCTTCGCACCGGACGACGCATCGCCGATGTTCTGCCACCACAGCTGAGCCAGCTTCGGATAGTCAGGCACGTTGTTGCCGGTCGGGGTCCACTGCACGCGCGCTGGCGAGCGGTAGAACTCGATCAGACCGCCGAGCTTCGGCGCGCGCTCGGTGAACGACTTGTCCCAGATGTCGGATTCACGAATGAAGGTGAGACCGACCTGGCTCTTCTTCAGGCTCGTCGTCTTGGAGACGATGAACTGCAGGTAGAGCCACGCCGCCTTGCGGCGGTCGACCGGGGTCGACTTCAGGAGCGTGGCCGAACCCACGTCCTGGTAGCCGAGCTTCATGCCGTCCTTCCAGTACGAGCCGTGCGGCGACGGAGCCATACGCCACTTCGGCGTACCGTCCGCGTTCATCACGGGCAGGCCGGGCTTCACCATGTCGGCGGTGAAGGCGGTGTACCAGAAGATCTGCTGGGCGATGTTGCCCTGCGAAGGCACCGGGCCCGACTCGGAGAAGGTCATGCCCTGTGCCTGCGGCGGAGCATACTTCTTCATCCAGTCGAGATATTTGACGATCGAATAGACCGACGCCGGGCCGTTGACGTCGCCGCCACGCTCGACCGACGAGCCGACCGGACGGCAGCCTTCCATGCGAATGCCCCATTCGTCGACCGGCAGGCCGTTCGGGAGGCCCTTGTCGCCGTTGCCGGCCATCGACAGCCACGCGTCGGTGAAACGCCAGCCGAGCGAGGGGTCCTTCTTGCCATAATCCATATGGCCGTAGACCTTGACGCCGTTGATCTCCTTGACGTCGTTGGTGAAGAAGTCGGCGATATCTTCATAGGCCGACCAGTTCACCGGCACGCCGAGATCATAGCCATACTTGGCCTTGAACTTGGCCTTGTATTCCGGGTTGGTGAACCAGTCGTAGCGGAACCAATAGAGGTTCGCGAACTGCTGGTCGGGCAGCTGGTAGAGGTGACCGTTCGGTGCCGTGGTGAACGACTTGCCGATGAAGTCGTCGACGTCGAGCATCGGATCGGTGACGTCCTTGGCTTCGCCCTTCATCCACTCGGTCAGGTCGACCGCCTGGCCATAGCGGAAGTGGGTACCGATGAAGTCGGAGTCGTTGATCCAGCCGTCATAGACGTTCTTGCCGGACTGCATCTGGGTCTGGATCTTTTCGACGACGTCACCTTCCTGGATGATGTCGTGCTTGACCTTGATGCCGGTGATTTCCTCGAACGCCTTGGCGAGCGTGCGGGATTCGTACTCGTGCGTGGTGAGGGTCTCGGAGACGACGTTGATCTCCATGCCCTTGAAGGGGGCAGCGGCCTTGATGAACCACTGCATCTCCTTCATCTGGTCGTCCTTGGAGAGGGTCGACGGCTGGAATTCGCTGTCGATCCACTTCTTCGCGGCCGCCTCGTCGGCGCGGGCCGGCGCGACAAGAGTGACCGATGCTGCGACGAGCGCGAGCGCGCTGGTCATCGTCAAAAGACTATCTTTAGTCATTCGTAAATGTCGCATTAGATTCCTCCGGTTGCAGCGACTAAATCCAGGCCCGGGTAGACCCCGGATCTGCTCTTTTTCGCGTTCCTCAGACGGTGCGAAAGATCACCACGGCTGAAAGAAGCGAAATTACCGTTCCGAGCCACAGGCTCGAAATCTCAACGCCCTCCCCAATCGGCAGAGCGAAGATCGGATCGGTACCGACGAGGCCGATCCACACCAGGTGGATCACCGCCGCCAGCACCAGCGAAACGAACAAACGATCGCCGCGCGTGGTCGGAATGCGCAACACGCCGACCCGCTCCGCTTCGGGATAGGCGATTGCGAGCCAGGTCATCATCCCGAGCGTGCAGGCAAGCAGCACGAAGAAGATCGCGGTGGGCCAGGTCCATGCCATCCATGCGATGCTGTCCATGATCTTACTCCTTGCGCATGATCCGGTCCGAAAACCGGCTTCCACTTTTCGGGATCATGCGCCCTCCTAGACCCGGCCGAGCGCGAAGCCGCGCGCGATGTAGTTGCGGACGAACCAGATCACGAGTGCGCCCGGGATGATGGTGAGCACGCCGGCCGCGGCAAGCAGGCCCCAGTCCATGCCGGCGGCCGATACCGTCCGCGTCATCACCGCGGAGATCGGCTTGGCGGCAACCGATGTCAGCGTGCGCGCGAGCAGCAGCTCGACCCACGAGAACATGAAGCAGAAGAAGGCGGCGACGCCGATGCCGCTCGCGATCAGCGGCACCAGAATCTTGATGAAGAAGCGCGGGAACGAATAGCCGTCGAGGAAGGCAGTCTCGTCGATCTCGCGCGGCACGCCGGAGACGAAGCCTTCGAGGATCCACACCGCCAGCGGCACGTTGAAGATGCAGTGCGCGAGCGCGACCGCCCAGGGCGTATCGAACAGGCCGATCGCCGAGTAGAGGTTGAAGAACGGCAGGGCGTAGACCGCCGCCGGCGCCATACGGTTCGACAGCAGCCAGAAAAACAGATGCTTGTCGCCGAGGAAGCGGTAGCGCGAGAACGCATAGGCTGCCGGCAACGCCACCGCGATCGAGATCACGGTGTTGATGACGACATATTCCAGCGAATTGATATAGCCGGAATACCAGCTCTCATCGGTGAAGATGCGCCGGTAGTGCTGCAACGTCGGCGCATGCGGCCACAAGGTCATCGTCGAGATGATCTCGGCGTTGGTCTTGAAACTCATGTTGACGAGCCAGTAGATCGGCAACAGCAGGAAGATCAGGAACAGCCCCATGATCAGGCGGCGGCCAGGGATCGAGTGCATCACGCCGCTCCTTCCTTGACCGGACGCTCGGAGCCGGCATTGGTCATCACGGTGTAGAACACCCAGCAGACGATCAGGATGATCAAGTTATAGGCCAGCGACAGCGCGGCCGCCTTGCCCAGGTCGAACTGGCCGAGCGCGATCTTGACGAGCTCGATGGAGACGAAGGTCGTCGAGTTTCCGGGACCGCCGCCGGTGACCACGAACGGCTCGGTGTAGATCATGAACGAGTCCATGAAGCGCAGCAGCACCGCGATCAGCAGCACGCGGTTCATCTTCGGCAACTGGATCGCCTTGAACACCGCCCAGCGCGACGCGCCGTCGATCTGCGCCGCCTGGTAGTAGGCATCGGGGATCGACTTCAGGCCGGCGTAGCAGAGCAGCGCAACGAGGCTGGTCCAGTGCCAGACGTCCATCACGATGACCGTCACCCAGGCGTCGACATCATTGGCGACGTAGTTGTAGTTGAAGCCGAGATGATTCAGCACATAGCCGAGCAGGCCGATATCGGGCCGGCCGAAGATCTGCCAGATGGTGCCGACCACGTTCCACGGGATCAGCAGCGGCAATGCGAGGATGACGAGACAGGCCGCGACGCTCCAGCCCTCGCGCGGCATCGACAGCGCAACGACGATGCCGAGCGGCACCTCGATCGCGAGGATCACGGCGGAGAAGAACAGGTTACGGCCGAGCGAGGCCAGGAAGCGGCCGCCGAGATCGGTCGAGGGATCGAGCAGCTCCTTGAACCAGCCGACGCCGTTCCAGAAGAACTGGTTGTTGCCGAAGGTGTCCTGCATCGAATAGTTCACGACCGTCATCAGCGGCAGCACCGCCGAGAACGCGACCACCAGGAACACCGGCAGCACCAGGAACCAGGCTTTTTGGTTGATGGTCTTGTCCATCAGGCGACCCCTTCCACCAAATGGCTGTCGGCATAGACGTGGACGTAGGCGGGATTGAAGATCAGGCCGGCGGTACCGCCGGAGACCGAGAAGCCCGGCGGCACGCGTGCCGCAAGTTTGGTGTTGCCGACGCGAACGCGGGCGAACTGGATACGGCCGAGATCGTCGATCCGCTCGATGGTGGCCGACAGCAGCCCCGATGCGGGCGCCGCGACGTCGACGAATTCAGGCCGCACGCCGATCTCGATCTTCTTGCCGGCCGGCAGAACACCATAGTTTCGATGCAGGCCGATGACATGGCCGTCGATCCGCGCCTCGTGGCCGGAGACCTCGGCCGGTACGATGTTCATGCCGGGCGAGCCGATGAAATAGCCGACGAAGGTATGCGCCGGCTTGTCGAACAGTTCGGCCGGCGTGCCGCTCTGCACCACCCGGCCGTCATGCATGACGACGACGGTATCGGCAAAGGTCAGCGCCTCGGTCTGGTCGTGGGTGACGTAGATCATCGTGAGGTCGAGCTCGCGATGCAGCGCCTTCAGCTTGGAGCGCAGCTGCCACTTCAGCTCGGGATCGATCACCGTCAGCGGTTCGTCGAACAGCACGGCGGCGACGTCGGAGCGCACCAGGCCGCGGCCGAGCGAGATCTTCTGCTTGGCGTCGGCGGTAAGCCGCGTCGCCTTGCGGTTCAGATACGGCGTGAGGTCGAGCAGGTCGGCGATCTGCTTGACCCGCGCATCGACCTCGGCCTTGGCGATGCCGCGGTTCTTCAGCGGGAAGGCCAGGTTCTCGCCCACCGTCATGGTGTCGTAGATCACAGGGAACTGAAACACCTGCGCGATGTTGCGCTTCTGCGTCGACAGCGGCGTGATGTCACGGCCGTCGAACAGGATCTGGCCGCGCGACGGCGTCACGATGCCGGAAATCAAATTGAGCAGCGTGGTCTTGCCGCAGCCGGACGGCCCGAGCAGCGCATAGGCGCCGCCCTGCCGCCAGGTCATAGTGACCGGCTTCAGCGCAAAGGATTCCGGCGGCGCGTCATTGCCGTTGTAGGACTGCGCGAGATCGACGAGGTCAATGCGGGCCATGAAGCATCTCCCTCACTTCGAGAAATTTGTTGCGGGTGAAGCGACGAGGCGATCGGCCGCGTCGAACACGAAGATGTCGTCGGGATCGAGCGCGGCGTCGAGCACCTGCCCGGGTTCATATTCATGCACGCCGTGCAGCACTGCGACCCAGTTCGATTCATGGACATGGACGTGCACGAAACTCTCCGAGCCGGTGATCTCGGTCACCGTCACGGTGGCCGCGAATTTGTGGCGGCCCGCCGCGGCGCTCCCGACCTCGAGCTGGTGCGCGCGGAAGCCGATCCGGTAGGCGCCGTCGGGCAGATTGGCGTAGAGGCCGGCCGCGGGCGCCTGCTCGCCGCCGGCATAGATCACCCGGTCAGCCTTCTTTTCGATGCCGATGACATTGAGCGGCGGATCGGAGAACACCTGCCCGACGCGCAGCGTGTCGGGATGGCGGTAGACCTTCGGCGTCGCGCCGATCTGCCCGACGGCGCCTACCGGGTCGGCTTCCGCGCGGCCCAGCCCCCTGCTCTTTGACACATCTGACGCTGCCGACGGACTACCGTGGCAGGACTCCGATGTGCGCGCGTGGGTAG
>NZ_VKHP01000014.1 GCF_010811875.1 Bradyrhizobium uaiense | reverse complement strand
CCCGCATCGCATCCTGCGATGCGACTTAAGAGCGAGCTTCGCTCGTCTCGCCCCCCGCAAGCGGGAGAGGGAGCCCATCTGCTGCGCGGCCGCAGTTTAGCCCAGTCCAATCATGCTCTAAGCAATCACGCTCAAGCAGAACCCGGAGAAAACCGATGGCCATAGGATTTGCAATTCACAAGGCGAAGCGGAAAGTGTCGCCCGACCTCGTCGCGCGCTACCGCACGCTGCCGGTCGCCAATATCAGCGACGTGATGTCGCGGATCGCGGGCACCAACCGGCTACGGCCGATGCACAGGGGCGGCTGGCTCGGCGGCCCGGCGCTGACCGTGAAGACCAGGCCCGGCGACAACCTGATGGTGCACAAGGCGATCGACCTGGCCCAGCCGGGCGACGTGATCGTCGTCGATGCCGGCGGCGTGCTGGTCAACGCCATCATCGGCGAGATCATGTCGACGCTGGCCGAAAAGAACGGCGTGTCGGGCTTCGTGATCGACGGCTCGATCCGCGACGCCGGCGCGATCCGCGCCGGGGCCTTCCCGGTGCTCGCCGCCGGCGTCGCCCATCGCGGGCCCTACAAGGACGGCCCGGGCGAGATCAATTGCACCATCTCGATCGACGGCATGATCGTCGAGCCCGGCGACCTCATCGTGGCCGACGACGACGGCGTGCTCTGCGTGCCCCATGACGACGCCGAGGCCATCTGCAAGCTGACCGAAGCCAAGAAGGCAACCGAGGAGAAGGCGATCGAGCAGATCCTCGCCGGCACCAGCGACCGTCGCTGGGTGGATGAGGCGCTGCAGCGGCTCGGCTGCGAGTTCAAGGACTAGATGCGCCGGTCCGGAGTGGCGGGGATGCCTGCCTTTTAGGCAGGAACCGGCAAAGGCCGGCCGGAATTGCCCGGTCGGCCGCCGTTAGAGCCCGACGCCGCCCCGCGATCGCGCTTGCGGCCCGGCATCGGGAATTTTTCCCGATCATGGATGGAAAAGAATCCCGTCCCGCCGGGACACATCTTGTTTGCCAAAGCCCAACCGCTCCCGCAGTCTTCAAGCCATGGTTCGTCGGGGAAGAAGCCGAACCGCGACGACGGGGTGGGCGCTATGGCTGGTACGTTGTTGCGTACAGCAACACGATTTTTGTCTGGTTCGGTCACTACACGCGGCGCTGCGGCCGTGCTCACCGCCATCGGAGCCGCAGCGCCGCTGACGATGGTGCGAGCCCAGACCCCCGCCCCGACCGAACTGCCGCCGGTCACCGTGATTGCCCCCTCGCCGCTTTCGGGCACACGCAGCGCCAAGCCTGCCGCCCGGCCGGTGGTGCGGTCGCGAACCGCCCGAACCCGGGCGGCGCCGGTGCAAACTGCGGCGGCGCCGGAGGCCGGCGCCGGGGCCCCCGCCCCCTCCGAGCGCGATTCGAGCCTGCTCGACCGTGACAGGATACCGTCCAACACCGAGGTGCTGACCTCGGCGGATTTCAGCCGCAACTATTCGACGAACTTCCTCGACTCGGTGAATCGCAAGCTGCCGGGTGTCACACTGACGGACCAGACCGGCAATCCATTCCAGCGCACGCTCGACTACCGCGGCTTCGTCGCCTCGCCGGTTCAGGGAACGCCGCAGGGCATCGCGGTCTATCAGAACGGCGTGCGCATCAACGAATCCTGGGGCGATGTGGTCAATTGGGATTTCATCCCGGAAAAGGCCATCGACCGGGTTTCGCTGGTTCCCAACAACCCGATATTCGGCCTCAACGCGATCGGCGGCGCGCTCAGCATCCAGATGAAGAACGGCTTCACCTATCAGGGGGTCGAGGCTGAAGTCCTGGGCGGCTCCTACGGGCGCGTGCAGGGCAGCGTGCAGGCCGGCGGCCAGAAGGACAACGTCTCCGCCTATGCGGCGTTCGAGTCCGCCTATGATCGCGGCTGGCGCGACTATGCGAATTCCTCGCACGTCAACCGCATGTATGTCGACATCGGCGCGCGCAACGACCAGACCGAATTCCACGTCAATTTCACCGGCGCCAACAATCTGCTCGGCAACGTCGCGGCAACGCCGGTCGAGATGCTCAATCAGCGCTGGTCGAGCGTCTACACCTGGCCGCAATCGACGCTGCTGCAGCTCGCCTTCGTCAACGCCACGCTGAGCCACAATTTCTCGGACACATGGTCGTTTCAGGGCAACGCCTATTTCCGCGGATTCCGGCAATCCCACACCGACGGCAACGGCACTGACGTTGCGCCATGCGACGATCCCAGGACCTTGTGCATCGGCAACGGCCTGCCGGTGTTCGGTCCAGCCGACGGCCCGGCCACTCCGAACACGCTCGGCAATGCTTTCCTCGGCGAAATCGATCGCAACCGCGCCGCCACCAACAGCTATGGCGGTACGGCCCAGTTGACCAACTCGGACAGACTGTTCGGGCACGACAACCACGTCGTGATGGGTGTCAGCGTCGATCACGGCAACACGAAATTCACCGCAAGCAGCGAGCTCGGCACGATCGATCCCAACAATCTGTTCGTCACTGGCACCGGTGTCTTCATCAACCAGCCTGACGCAGGTCTCAGCCCGGTCGATCTGCACGCCACCAACACCTACACCGGCATCTACCTCACCGACACATTCGACGTGACCAACAAGTTCTCGGTGACGGCGGGCGGGCGCTTCAATTACGCCCAGATCGATTTGCACGACCAGACCGGCACCAACGACCTGCTCAACAGCAGCAACCGCTTCCAGCGCTTCAACCCGGTGATCGGCGGCACCTACAAGATCACCCCGAACCTCACCGCCTATGCCGGCTATTCGGAAGCCAACCGCACGCCGACGCCGCTGGAGCTCGGCTGCTCCGATCCCAACCATCCCTGCATGATCGACACCTTCCTGGTCGCCGATCCGCCGCTCAAGCAGGTGGTGTCGCACACCGTCGAGGCGGGGCTCCGCGGCAGCTGGGGCCGCGATGCCAAGACGGGCGTGCTGAGCTGGGGGTTGGGCGCGTTCCGCACCCTGTCCGACGACGACATCATCCAGGTGGCAAGCCCGCTCGGCGTCAACAATTTCGGATACTTCCAGAACGCCGGGCAGACCTTGCGCCAGGGTATCGAGGCCAAACTCGACTACCGCTTCGATCGCTGGAACGCCTATGCCAACTACACCTATGTCAACGCGACCTATCAAAGCGCGATCACGCTGTCCTCGCCGAACAATCCGAACGCGCTGATCAGCGAGGGCGGCGTGCAATTTGTCAACGTCACTCCGGGCGACCGCATCCCTGGCATTCCCGCGCACCGCTTCAAGGCCGGCGTCGACTACAACGTCACGGATGCCTGGAAGGTCGGCGCCGACCTCAACGTCGTGGGCAGCCAGTGGCTGATCCATGACTATACCAACCAGAGCCCGAAGGTGCCGGCCTACTCGGTCATCAATCTGCACACGTCATACCAGGTCACGAAGAACATCGAGGTGTTCGGCCTGATCAACAATGTGTTCAACCAGCACTACTATCTGAGCGGCGCGTTCTATCAGACCGGCGGTTTTGTCAGCGCCGGCGGCGCGCCCAACCTGATGGCGCAGCTCAGCGATCCCCGCGCCTTCGTGCCCGGCATGCCGCTCGCCGCCTATACCGGCATCAGGGCGAAGTTTTAGAGGACATCTCTGAGAGGCAGCGGACTCGGCGCACCTCTCCCGCTGCGGGCAGGGTTATCGCATATTGCAATCGGGCATGACGACGCGGAATCGTCGGTTACAGAAGCATGCAAATGCCATATGCCCCCGGGGCCATATTTCGGAATATTGGAAAAATACCCGTGAGTTGCCCGACGCGTCAAGTCGCCTGATCGAATGCCGACCACCGCCGGCTACTTTGCATGGGGTTGTTTTCGATATTTTGGCAGCGCCCCCAAGCGAGAGAGGGCGCGAAGTTGCCTTGGGGCTGCAGATCAACGTCAATTCATCGGCGCCCTACGCCACCGTCCCGCCATCGACCGGCATCGCGATGCCGGTGACGAACGAGGCCTTGTCCGACAGCAGGAACACCGCGACCTCCGCAATCTCCTCGGGGCGCGCGGCGCGGCCCATCGGATTGCGGGTGACCGCGGCCTTGATCAGTTCTTCCGGATCGGCCTCGTTGTGGCCCGGCTGGTCGGGCCGGTTGACGAACACCCGCAGCATCGGCGTGTCGATCGCACCGGGACAGATCGCATTGACGCGCACACCATCCTTGGCATGGCGCTTGGCAAGCGCCCGCGCCAGACCGATGACGCCGGCCTTCGCTGCCGAATAGGTCGGGCTCCACGGCGAGCCGACCAGGCCCGAGGTCGATGCGGTGAACAGGATGCTGCCCTTGCGCCGCGGCGTCATCTGCCCGAGCGCGGCGTTGGTGGTGATCAGCTGCGAGCGCAGATTGAGATCGACGCTGAGGTCCCAGCCTTCGAGATCGTCGATCACGGACGGGCCGGGAATGCCGAGATGATTCCAGACGCAGTCGAGCGCGCCGAATTCCTTCACGGTTGCCGTGACGATGTCGCGCGAGAACTTGTCGTCGCGGAGGTCGCCGGCCAGTGCCAGCGCGCGCCCGCCGCCCTTCCTGATCTCCTCGACCACCGCCTTCGCGCCGGCCTCGTTCTGGTCGACGACGGCAACCGCCGCACCTTCGCGCGCGAGGATGAGCGCGCCGGCGCGGCCGGCGCCCGATGCTGCGGCGGTGACGAGTGCGATCTTGCCCTGCATGTCCATGTTTCGATCCTGACTGTGCCCGCGATCTCGGGCCTTCTTGGTTCCAGCTGAAGCTCTGGTTGAATCAGGACCGCAGCGCTGCGGTCTTGCGCTGACGCGCTATGTTCCTATCGCCTAGCGGCCGCCGAACAGGACCGGAGACTGGCCGGGCAGCAGCTGCGAATGAATGTCGCTGTCCATGCGCTCCGCGCCTTGCTGGGTGAAGCTGGCCCCAAGCGACAGCGTGACATTCGAGGTCGGGCGGAACTCGACGCCTGCTCGCGCCGCATAACCCGCGTTGACGCCGGGATTGCCGCTAAACGGAGCCAGCGGCCCGCCGGCGCCGGGCGGATTGTATTTCAAGCTGTCGAAACCGGCGAAGAAGGTCACGGGCGTGTCACCGACGCCCTTGAAATTGTAGCCGACCTGCGCGCCCTGATATTCGAGCGATCCGAACGCCGCCGATTGACCGAGCGCACTCCAGCCGGCGCGGCCGCCTTCGCCGCCGACGAACCAGCCGTCCGGCCGGCCGTTCAGATACGCGGCACCGCCTTGTGCGCCGGAGGCGTCAAAACCCGGAAAATTTCCGTAGGTGTCGGCTTTCTGGCCATCGGCCAGGCTGCCGCCGAAGCCGAACAGCGACCCCGGCGTCCAGTAGCGCACGGGGCCGGCCTGGGCATGGGCCTGTTGGGCGCTCAGGCACAGCACTGCTGCGATGATTGCGAGACCGGTTTTGCTTGCGAAGATCAACATTCGGGAGACCGTCACCTGTACCTGCAAACTATACGCTCCGGAGGCCGACAACGCCAGCGCGGCGCTTCGGCGCGACCGCTGCGCCTCTTGCCAATCGCGCGTATCGAGCGCGGCGTCGTCAGGATCGGCGACGAGGTCGAGATCGTCGGCCTCGGCGACACCCGCAAGTCGGTCGTGACCAGCATCGAGAGCTACCGGAAGATCCTCGATCACGGGCAGGCCGGCGACAATGTCGGCTGCCTGCTGCGCGGGATCGACAAGACGACCGTGCAGCGGGGTCAGGTGCTGTCGCACCCGGGTGGTGTGTCACCGCACCGGACCTTCCGTGCGGAAGTGTACGTGCTGACCAAGGACGAAGGCGGACGGCATACGCCGTTCTTCGCCAACTATCGTCCGCAGTTCTACTTCCGGACTGCCGATGTCACCGGCACCGTCCAGCTCGGCAATGGCGCCGAGATGGTAATGCCGGGCGACAGCGCCGAGTTCACGATCGAACTCAACAAGCCGATCGCGCTCGAGGAGTGGTCGCGCTTTGCGATCCGTGAAGGCAACCGCACCGTCGGTGCGGGCGTCGTGACCGAGATCGTGGAGTGACGGATGGGGGCCTGGCGCAAGCCGGGTCCCC
Source organism: Bradyrhizobium uaiense (assembly GCF_010811875.1). Classification (GTDB taxonomy): domain Bacteria; phylum Pseudomonadota; class Alphaproteobacteria; order Rhizobiales; family Xanthobacteraceae; genus Bradyrhizobium; species Bradyrhizobium uaiense. The sequence goes on along the minus strand of NZ_VKHP01000014.1, from coordinate 62,747 downwards.
ATTTTTCCGATATCGCGATGTTGCAAAAGCGTCCGATCGCCTGGAAATTGATCATCTCGCTCAGCAATGCGGATTGACAGCCCAGTGCGTTTTCGAAACTGTGCGACACCGCGTCGCAGGTGCCATCCATAGGTCCTGTGACCTCTCGACGCGGAAATGGCGTCGTCATGAAGTGGTTTCGTTCGAACATCAGGCACGGGGCTCGGCTGGCGCTTTTGGCGCTGTCGATCCAGTTCGTGCTGTCGTTCGGCCATTTTCATGCCGTTGCGCCGGCGCAGGCGACGACGAATGCATCGTTGGCCTCGCACAACGAGCCTCGTTCGAATCCGGATTCCGATCAGGCCGCTGACCTGTGCGCCATCTGTGCCGTCGTGGCGATGGTCAACTCGGCGACACCGACGCCGGCGTTGCCTCCACTGCAGCTGCCGGATGCCGCAGCTTTGCTCGCCTGGCACGTCGACGATTACGCGGCTCCGGTCGACATCGGCCGGCTTCACTACCAGCCGCGTGCGCCTCCGATCTCCTGACATCCCATCACGACTGAACTTCGAACGCGGCCACAGTTCGGCTGCCGTTTGATCAATGGGAATCTGGCCGTCGCGTTCGTGACGGCAGGCTCGACCGCGTCCTGCTCAAACGGATCCGGATCGCGGCCTCATGAGATCGGGAACCAACATGTCAGGACATATCCGACGACACGCCGCCGCCGGCGCGGCTTCGCTTTTGGTCTGCGGGATCAACGGCGCCGCATTCGCACAGACGACGGCGCCGCCAACAGAACTTCCTGACATCACCGTAACGGCGCCGCAGCACCACACCGCGCCGTCCGGGCCGAAAAAGCCGAAGACCCGTGTTGCGACCGCAAGCGGCCGCCGCGCGCGAAGAGCCGGTGCGGTGTCGGCTACGCCGGAATCCGCCGAGCAAGCCCAAGCGCGTGCGGTGGCAGGCCAGAATGCGCGGCTCGACCAGGCCCGCGCCGCCCTGCTCGCGCCGACCGGCGCCAACACCTACCAGATGAGCCAGCAGTTCCTTCAGTCGTTGCCACAGGGCACCAACACCACCCTCGACAAGGCACTGCTGCAGGTGCCTGGGGTTTCGCAGGACTCAGCCGCGAGCGGCGAACTGCATGTCCGCAACGAGCACGCCAACCTGCAATACCGTATCAACGGGATCATGCTGCCGGACGGCGTCGGCGCCTTCGGCCAGATCATCGACACCGGGATCGTCGGCAGCATGGCGCTGATCACCGGCGCGCTGCCCGCGCAATACGGCCTGCGCACCGCCGGTGTGCTCGACATCCAGACCAAGACCGATGCCTTCAACAATTCCGGCAGCGTCAGCGTCTATGGCGGCAGCCATGGCAACTTCACCACCAGCGTCGACTATGGCGGCACCGTCGGACAAACCCAGTATTACGTCTCCGGCCGCTATTTCGGCAGCGACGTCGGCATCGAGAACCCGACACCGGCCTACAACGCCATCCACGACCGGACCGATCAGGAGAAGGGCTTTGCCTACGTCTCGACGGCCATCGACCCGACCAGCCGGCTGACCTATATCGGCGGCGTCTCCAACGGCGCTTATCAGATCCCCAACAATCCAGGGCAAACCCCGGCCTTCACCGCCTACGGCGTCTCGAACTTCGATTCCGCGCTGCTCAACGAGCGGCAACGGGAATTCAACCAGTTCAACGTCGTGGCCTATCAGAAATCGGGCGATGGCTTCGACTACCAGGTCGCTTATTTCAATCGCTACAGCCAGCTGCACTTCATGCCCGACCCGGTCGGCGATCTCGTCTTCAACGGCGTCGCATCCGACGTCTATCGCCAGAGCTTCGTCAACGGCATCCAGGAAGACACCTCCTACCGGCTGGGCTTCGCGCACACGCTGAAGTTCGGCTTCTCCGCCAGCGCCGAGCGCTCGCTGGTCAACAACGGCTCGACCGTGCTGCCGCTGGATGCTTCCGGCAACCCGATCGACGCGCCGCTCTCGGTGTTCGATTCCAGCGCCAAGACCGGATACATGTTCTCCACCTACATCGCCGACGAGTGGAAGATCACCAACCAGCTGACGCTCAACGCCGGACTGCGCTTCGACCAGATGTGGCAATATGTCGATGCCAACCAGCTGAGCCCGCGGATCAGCCTGACCTGGAAACCCATGGACGGCACGACCTTCCATGCCGGCTATGCGCGCAACTTCACGCCGCCCGAGCAGGTGCTGGCGGCACCGACCAACCTCTCGCTGGTGCAGAACACCACGGCACAGCCGGGGACCACCGCCAACGATCCCGTGCTGCCGGAGCGCTCACACGTGTTCGACATCGGCGTCACGCAGAAGGTCTATGCGATCCCCGGCCTCGAAGTCGGCATGGACGCCTATTACAAGATCGCGACCGATCTGCTCGACGACGGCCAGTTCGGCCAGGCCTACGTGCTGACCGCCTTCAACTATGCGAAAGGCACCAATGAGGGCGTGGAGCTGAAGGCGACCTACGACTACGACAATCTGCACCTCTACGGCAATGTCGCCATCGCCAAGCAGGTTGCCACCACCGTCGTGTCGAACCAGTATCTGTTCAGTCCGGACGACCTTGCCTTTATCGCCAACAACTACATCAACACCGACCACGCCCAGACGCTGACCGCATCCGTGGGCGGCTGGTATCGATGGCACGACACCAAGTTCAGCGCGTCGATGATCTACGGCTCGGGCTTGCGCAGCGGCTTCGCCAACACCGGCACGGTGCCATCATACTCGCAGGTCAATCTCGGCGTCTCGCACGACTTCAACATCGTCGCGCCGAACAAGCCGACCACGCTGCGCCTCGACGTCGTCAACCTGTTCGACACCGTCTACCAGATCCGCGACGGCTCCGGCATCGGCGTGTTCGCGCCGCAATACGGCCCGCGCCGCGGCGTCTATGCCGGCATCACGCAGAAGTTCTGACGAGGCCAAGGTGCACTGCTCACAATTCGCCGACCAGCTGGACCAGCTGGTCGCGCATCCAGACGTGAGCCGGATCGTGATCGTAGGACGCATGCCACAGCAGTGACACGGAGACGTCTTTCACCTTCACCGGGGGCGGACTGAGGCTGAGCCCGAGATCGGCGGCGAAGCGCCGCGCCAGCCGCGCCCCCATGGTGACGATCACGGGTGCTTGCGCCACCAGATGCGGCACGGTGAGGAAGCGCGGCGTGGTCAGCGCAATGGTCCGATGCAGGCCGAGCTCATCGAGCGCGTCATCGACGAAGCCGCGCACGCTGCGGTCCGGCTTCAGGCTGGTCAGCACGTGAGGAAGCCGGACGTAGACCTCGAGCGAGATCGGCGGCGTGACGCCGGTCTTCTCGGCATTGAACATGCAGAGAAAGCTCTCGGTGAACAGCACGCGCTGCTTGTGATGCAACTGTCCCTGCTGGATCGGCCCATAGGCGAGCGCGAGGTCCAGCGCATCGGCGTCGAGGTCATCGAGCAGCCGGGACATGTCGACATTGTAAAGCCGCAGGTGAATGCCTGGCGCGATCTCGCGCATGCGGGCCAGCAGGCGGGGCACGATCAGGATTTCCATGCTGTCCGACAGGCTGAGCCTGAACGTCCGCACCGCCGTGGCCGGATCGAAGGTCTTCTCGCGCAGCAGCACCGCCTCGACCTGCGCGAGCGCGCTTCGCACCGGCTCGAGCAAGGTCACCGCGCGCGGGGTGAGGCGCATGCCGTCGGCCGCCCGCGTCAGCAACTCGTCATCGAGTAGTTCGCGCAGGCGGGCGAGATTGTGGCTCATCGCGGATTGGCCGATCCCGACGCGCGCCGCCGCCCTTGTCACGCTGCGTTCGGTGAGCAGCGCATCGAGATGAACGAGCAGGTTCAGGTCGACACGACCTAAATCGACGACATCGATGGCCATTATCGATCCCATCTGTTTGATCGATGATCATAGCCTGACCATCTCCTCTGGCAAGGGAGCAGCGGGCATCCACCCGCCGCCCAGGTTCTGACCACCCGAGCCAAAGGAGGATCCCATGTCGATCCGCAACACAATTCTCGCCGCCGCCTTCACCCTGGCCTCGCTTGGAATTTCGCTTGGAACCGCGCAGGCGCGCGCGCTCAAGCCGATCGAGGCCCAAAGCATCCATCTCGGCGACCTCTCCGGCGTCGCCTACTACACCGTCGAGCCCGATGGATATCGCGTCGTGACCACGCTCGCGCAGGGCGCGGCCGGGACGCCGGTCCGCTTCGTGTCGGTGTTGGCGCCCGGTCAGCACGCGTTGCTCGCGACACCCAGCCAGGCCGGCGCAGTGGAGATCAGCCGGAACGGCGACAGTCTGATCGTCCGCAAGGCGGGCGCACTCTCCAACTGATCCTGACGCCGTCAGTACCCTTCCATCACCCGTGCAGGAGCCGAAGATGTCCACGATCCACCTTCACCGGACGACCAGGTTGACGCCCGAGCAGTACATCAGCGGTCTCACCGACTTCGGGCCGGGCCGCTCCAAGCTGTTCGGCAACAGCGCCGACGCCTATCTCAAGGTGCACCATCGCGGCCCCACACATGCTGACGTGACGGAAGGCTCGAACGGCATCTGGGAACGCCTGCACTACGACTGGTCCGACCCCGAGCATGTCGTCCTGACGACGACCGACTCCAACGTGTGGGGCGGCGCATCGGGCCACATCTACACCTTCACGCACCGGCCCGATGGCACGACCGACATTGACGTGGTCGTGGTGCGCGACGGCAAGAATCTCAAGGGATGGCTCCTGGGCTTCGTGCTGCGCACCATCGGCCGCAGCGTCCTGGAAACAGCCTTCGAAAACTCCGTCAAAGCCATCGAGCAGCGGTACGCAGATGCGCTTCAGCGGGGCCGGATCGCGGCCTAGGTGCGGAGCAATGAAAGTATTGCTCCGAGATCAATGTTTCTATTGTACCGATCAATGTCTCGGACCATATCTAAGCTTTCGAACGCATTGCACCGGGCCAAGCGCCAAGGCCGAGTACCAAGCCGAGCCCTGTGCAGGCTGAATGGAGGCAACTGAAATGGAGTTCAATTATCTCGACACGTTCCTGGCATTCCTCGGAATGACCTTCGGACTGGTGTCGGTGGCGCCCGGCCTGTTCTTCCAGCCCAAGGCCGAGCCGGCGCGTGCGACGAGGACGGCCGCGACCCGCGCCACCAGCAGCAAGCGGTGACGCGCCGCGGCTTCTGCGCGGGCATCTGACGCGCACGCGAACTAGCCTGCGACGAACAACTTCTCTTTCAAAAGGTCCGCCAGCCAGTTCGCGAACACCTGCAGCCGCCGCGACAGATGCTGGCGGTGCGGATAGAGCAAGGTCATCGGCATCGGCGCCGCGCGATGCTGCGGCATCAGCTCGACGAGCTCGCCGGCATCGAGATGCCGCTTCACGTCGTAGGCCGGAATCTGGATCAGGCCGAGACCGGCGAGGCAGCAGGCAATATAGGCTTCCGCACTATTGACGGTGACACGGCCGCGCATCGCGATGCTGCGCGATGTGCCGTGCTCGTGCCATTCCCACTCCTCGATGCGGCCGGTGGACGGCGAGGCATAATTCACCGCCCAATGCGCAGCGAGATCGTCCGGCGTCTGCGGCGTGCCGTGGCGCGCGAGATAGCCGGAGCTTGCGACATTGATCAGCACGAGATTGCCGAGCGGCCGCGCGATCAGAGCGGAATCGCCGAGCGGGCCGACGCGCACGACGCAATCGGTAGAGTCCTCGATCAAATTGACGGCGCGATCGGTGACACCGAGATCGATCTCGATCTGCGGATAGCGATCGAGGAAGGCCGGCAGCGCCGGCGCAACGATCAGGCGGCCGATCCGCCCGGGCACGTCGACCCTGAGCCGGCCCGACGGCTCGGCCGCGGCATGGCGAAACAGGCTCTCGGCCTCCTCGACATCGGCGACGACGCGCAAGGCTCTCTCATAGAACGCCGCGCCATCATGCGTGGGCGACACTTTTCGTGTTGTGCGATGCAGCAGCCGCGCGCCGATGCGCTGCTCCAGCTCGGCGACTGCCGACGAGACCGACGAGCGCGGCAGCCCAAGCGTGTCGGCCGCCCGCGTAAAACTCGCACACTCGACGACGCGGGCGAAGATGCGGAAGAGATCGACGCGGTCCAAGATTGGGCCTCAATTGTTCGCCATTTCCGACAAGTGAGGTCAGAATGCACAGCTTTATCCGCTAATTCTAGACGATATCGTTCCCTGCAGAAAGCGGCCGCAGAGCGCGGCCGCTTGATCCGGAGAGGCGAACGCCATGACCGACCACAGCATCAAGGACAAGACCGTCATCATCGCCGGCGGCGCGAAAAATCTCGGCGGCCTGATCGCGCGCGATCTCGCGGCCCATGGCGCGAAGGCAATCGCGATCCACTACAACAGCGCCGCTACCAAGACCGACGCCGACGCAACGGTGGCTGCGATCAAGGCCGCCGGTGCCAACGCGGTCGCCTTCCAGGCCAACCTGACGACATCGGGCGCGATGGAGAAGCTGTTCACCGATGCGGTCGCCGCGATCGGCCGTCCCGACATCGCGATCAACACGGTCGGCAAGGTGCTGAAGAAACCGATGGTCGAGATCTCGGAGGCCGAATACGACGCCATGAGCGCCGTCAATTCCAAGTCCGCATTCTTCTTCCTCAAGGAGGCCGGTCGCCACGTGAACGACAGCGGCAAGATCTGCACGCTGGTGACGTCGCTGCTCGGCGCCTACACGCCGTTCTACGCCGCCTATGCCGGTACCAAGGCGCCGGTCGAGCATTTCACCCGCGCGGCCTCGAAGGAATTCGGCGCACGCGGCATCTCGGTTACTGCGATCGGCCCGGGCCCGATGGACACGCCGTTCTTCTATCCGGCCGAAGGCGCCGACGCGGTCGCCTATCACAAATCGGCAGCGGCGCTGTCCGGTTTCTCCAAGACCGGCCTCACCGACATCAAGGATATCGTGCCCTGGATTCGTCTGCTGGTGTCGGAGGGCTGGTGGATGACCGGCCAGACCATCCTCGTCAATGGCGGCTACACCACCAAGTGAGGCAGCCGCTCTCTGCAGCGGTCCCTCACGCATGCGCTTGTCAGCGGCGCCCTCGCAGAAGGGGCGCCGCAATGCCTTTGCAGCGGGCACAATGTTGCTTGCTTGCAGCCGGATCAGGCCAGGAGCGGAATTTGACCGCTCGTTTGCCCGGCGATATCTTTCAGCCGCTGGTCCCTTCGCAGTGACAATCTATTCGAGGCGCTCATGGAATGGTCGACCAGGCCGGCCCGTCCGGATCAGCCCTTCGGCAGTTGGGCGGACGATCTCGCGGCTGCCTTCGTCCGCCTGGAGCCGCGCAGGATTGCCGAGGCCCCGTTTGCAGGCGCGATCTCCAAGGTCGACGCCGCGCCGCTCCAGATATCGCTAGTCAAGGCGAGCGGCCACACCGTGCACCGGCTCGCCTCGCACATCGCGTCGAGCACCGACGACCTCTGCTTCGTCAACCTCCAGCTCGAAGGCCTGGGACGTACCTCGCAACGCGGCCATGAGCAGATCAGCGCGCCTGGCGACCTCGCCGTTGCGGATACGACACAGCCGTTCGAGATCGCTCACCGCCACAACTTCAAGCTATTCTGCTTTGCCGTGCCGCGACGGCTGCTGCCGGACGCGCTGTTCGATCATCCGCGGCTCGGCCTGTCTGCGACCGAAGCCGGCCGCGCGCTGTCCCGGACGCTGACGAGCTACGCCGAGCTCTGCCTGACCGGCCGCCAATCCGCAACAACCTCGGCAATGCTCGGCGCCCATATCGCCGAGCTGATCGCGCACGCCCCCGACTTCCTCGCCGACATATCGGTCGAGCGCGTTCATACACCGGTGCTGCTGTCTGTCATGCTTGACCATATCGCCCGCCACTGCGACGACCCCGAGCTCGGCGCTCCGGCGCTGGCGAAAAAATTCCGCTGCTCGGAGCGTTACGTGCACCGATTGTTTGCCGCCACCGGCCGCTCCGTCGGCGAACACGTCAACGAGCAGCGGATTGCGGCGTGCGTGCGCGAGCTGCTCGATCGCAACTCGTCCCACAAGACCATTGCCGAGATCGCCTTCGACGGAGGCTTCCGCGACATCTCGCATTTCAACCGCCTGTTCAAGCGCTGCAACGGCCTCGCGCCGCGCGAATTCCGCCGCACCGCCGCGCACTGATCGCTACGCTCAAGGCTTCGGCTGCATGCCCTGCAGGAAGCGAAGCGGATTGAGCGGGCCAAGCGGGATCAGCTCGAAGCTCATCATGTGTGTCTTGCCCAGCGGTAGCTTTTCGAGCATCTCGTGGGCGACGGCCGGATCGGTGACGTTCATGATGAACGCCACGCCCCGCTTGCCCTGTAGCGAGTACCACTGCTCGATCTTGCCATCGAGATAGAGGTCGACGGTTTCCCGGACTTCGTCCGGCAGGACGGCAAACACCTGCGACTGTTCGACACCGGGATTGATGGTCCCGATGGCGAGGATTTTAGTCGTCGGCGTCGTTCTCATGGCGGCTCCTGTGCGTTTGCGGGTTGAAGCCGACAGGGCAGCCAATCAGTCTCAGTGCGGCAACAGATACAAATCTCACGCAATCTCCCCTCTGTGGAATGCGGCACGAACCTCATCGACGGCGAGCCCCGGGTTCTGCAGATGAGGGAAATGTCCGATGCCAGGCAGAACGGTCAGCTCCACGTGCAGCCTTTCGGCGAATTCTGCGCCCATCTCCTTGTTGATGTAGAGATCCTTCTCGCCCCAAACCACCTTCACCGGTGTTTCGAGCCGGGTCAGCCTCGATTCGAAGTAATCCTGGTCGCGTGTGAAGTGTGCGTAGTAGTGAGAGAACGCGTCGGCCGCTGTCATCGCTCCTTGCGTCCATCCCTGGGCCATGTCGTCCTTGAATTCAGGCGCGATCCCGAAATGCGCCTCCTTGGGCAGGCCCCGCGTGAAGGTGTTGGCCAGAATCTCGTCGCGATTGCTGTTCAAGCTGGCGCGGACCTGGTCCATCGTAGGTCCCGCCTTCAGGCTTTGCAGGCTCGGATACATGACCTCGGGCCGGTTGAACGGGGCGAAATCGCCGACGACGATCGTCCGTGCGACATCGGGTTTTTCCACCGCCAGCAGCAGCGCCGGAAGCGCGCCGATATCGGTCGCGTAGATCGTGAGCTTCGAGGTGTCGATGCCCGACTTGGCGATATATCGATCCAGCACCCGCGCATAGTCTCTGGGCGCGTAGGAGAACCTGTCGGTCGCGGGCCGCGATGAGAGGCCGTACCCGGGCCAGTCGAAGGCGTGGACCTCGTAGTCATCTGTCAGAGCGCTCGCAATGTCCTTCCAGGCATACAGGGTCTCCGGAAAGCCATGCAGGAAAAGAACGGTCCCCTTCGCCTTCGCGTTGCGCAGCACCATTCGCCTGAGCGTGATATCCTCGTCGATCTCAAGGAAGCCGATCGCGTCGTCGTTCACTGGCTTGAACATGATGCAAATCCTCGCTGCTCACGCCAAATGGATATGGCCTTCCGAAATTGATTGGTATCTGGCAAAATCGAGATACACTCTTCCAGAAAATGGAAGCAACGAATGGATCGCCTCGAAGGAATGTCGGTCGTACTGGCAGTGGCCGAGGCCGGAAGCCTGACCGCCGCGGCCCGCCGCCAGAACATGCCGCTGGCGACCGTAAGCCGCAAGGTGTCGGAGCTGGAGGCGCATTTGCGCACCAAGCTGTTCAACCGATCGACCCGCGCCTTCGTCCCGACCGATGCGGGGGTTTCCTACATCGCCGCAGCGAAGCGAATCCTCGCCGATGTCGCGGAGGCCGAGCGTGCCGTTTCCGGCGAGTACACGACGCCGCGCGGAGAGCTGAGTGTGTCGACGCTCGTCGCACTCGGGCGCTTGTGTCTGCAGCCGATCCTGTCGGACTTCCTGAAAGCGTTCCCCGAAGTGGACGTCCATCTCAATCTGCAAGATCGGACCGTCAATCTCCTGGAGGAGCATGTCGACGTCGTGCTTCGCGTCGGCGATCTGCCCGACAGCAGCCTGGTCGCAGTCCGCATCGGGGAGATCCACCGCGTGGTGTGCGCCAGCGCGGCATATCTGGAAGCGCGCGGAACGCCCAAATCGCCTGACGACCTCGTGACGCACGACTGCATCAGCTATCCGCCGATGCAGTCGCCATCCGCTTGGAGGTTCAGGCGAGACCAGACCGACTATCTGGTTCCCGTTCGGTCGCGCTTCGTGGCGAGCAATCTTGAATCGGCCTGCGATGCAGCGCGCGCCGGCCTCGGAATCACCGAGGCGTTCTCCTATCTCCTCGCTGACTCGATCAGTTCGAGGCAGCTCGTTCCGCTTCTGCAGGATTCTCAGCCGGCGCCGCAACCCGTCAACATCGTGTACTCGCCAAATCGCTTGATGCCGGCCAAGTTGCGCGCGTTTCTCGACTTCGCGGTGCCGCGTCTCAGGGAGCGCCTCGCCGAGCCCAAAGATGCGGCCCGAGGAAACAGCGCGCGCAAGCGCTCTGCTCGCCGATAACATCCCGCCGAAACGCTCCCCGCGACCGCATCCGGAATTTTGATGCCAATCTCGCGATGAAGAGAGTTCGCAGCTTCAACGCCTAAAGCAACAAGGCTATTTCCGCGAAGACCACTCGCGGCCGCCGTCCGAGCCGTTCAGCATCGTGCTGTTGAAACGGACGAGCGCGGCGGTTGCGATGGCCTCCTTTATTTGATCATCGGTCGCACCAGCGGCTTTTGCCGCTTTGGTGTGACCGTTGACGCAATACTCACACGGAATCTGTGCTGCCACAGCGAGGCCAATGAGGTGCTTGGTTTTCGCGTCCAAGGCACCAGTTGGATTCATCACGGCCTGCTGTTCGTCCCAGTGCGCCTTGAATGCCTGATCAGGAAGTGTCTGCTTCATCCATTCGGGCGCTTCCTGAGCACTGGCACCCGGTGCCGACGCCAAAGCCAACAGCAGGGCTAAACCTGCGCTCGCAAATAGAGCTCTCATGGCCAATCTCCCTAAAAATAAAGATGCGTCAGACCAGAAAAAGCGAGGCCTGCTGAAAAGCTGCCGATGCCTGCCGACGGCATGCGCGCTACCGGTTTGTCCAAACGGAGCTTCGGCACTCCCGTCTCGGTAGCTCGCAACAAAATTACGCGACATCTTTGACTATGAAAAGACGTCTGTTCCGACAGGCACCAGCCGACCCGTGTTGCCGCGCAGCAGCTCTGCCAAGAACGTTACCGTTATCGGACCCGCTTCAAAAGCTGCACCGCACGTTTCCAAATCACTCCAGTTCACTCCGTGCCAAGAAATCTGGCGCTGGTGTCCAAGATTTCCCGACCACGCCGGGATAGCCATTGCCCAAACGGCCGACACAGAGGGCATTGGCATGGCGATCGATTTCACACTCACGACGCAGCAGCGCGAGCTGCAGCTCACCTCCCGCAAGTTCGCCAGGGAGGTGCTGGCCGAGGCCAGGACGGCGGAATTGCTGGCAACGCCCGAGCAGCGCTTTCTCGCGACCAAACCGACCTACGAGGCGATGGTCGCGGCCGGCTATCTGCGCAAGTGCATTCCGGCGCCGGCCGGCGGCGACAATGCCGGCATGATCGACAGGGCGATCCTGGCCGAGGAGTTCTACGGCGTGAACCCGAGCGTGACGCTCACCATGCTCGGCAGCGTGCTCGGCCTGCTGCCGCTGCTGCTCGGCGGCACGCCGGAGCAGTGCCGGCGACTGCTCGCGCCGTTCCTGAAGACCAGCGGTGCGCCGCTCGCCGCCTTCTGCTCCAGCGAGCCCGGCGGCAGCGCCAACGCCGCCTCGCCGCCTCCCGGCGAGGGCGTCCGCACCACGGCGAGGCGCGAGGGCGACAATTGGGTGATCAACGGCCGCAAGAAATGGGTGTCCTCGGCCACCGGCTGGAATCGCGAGGGTGCCGACCTCCTGACCGTCGTGTGCCGGACCGATGCGGCGGCAGCGGCAGACTCCGCGATCTCGATCATTGCCGTGGAAGGACCGGTGACCGGCCTGGTGTTCGAACGCGCGATCGACAGTCTCGGTCATCGGGCGCATCTCGTCCCGCAGTTTGGCCTCAAGAATGTCGCGGCCCCGCACCACAATCTGCTCGGACAGCAGGGCGCGGGCCTCGCGCTGACGGCGGCGGCGTTCACCGGCACCGCGGCGCTGGTCGGCATCTTCGGCGTCGCGCTGATGCGGGCGGCCTTTTCGTTTGCGCTTGATTTTGCCCGCAGCGAGAAGCGCGGCGGCGTTCACCCGATCATCGAGCATCAGGCGGTCGGATATGCGCTCGCCGATGCCAAGACCACGATCGAAGCCGCGCGTTATCTCAGCTGGCGCGCCTGCCATGCACTGGACACCCAGTCGCCGGCAGCCGAGGAGCTTTCGGTGCAGGCCAAGATCTTCGGCTCCGAGGCCGCGGTACGCGTCATCACCGACCTGATGCGGGTGGTGGGCATCGACAGCTATGACCACGAAGCGCCATTCAGTCGCCTGCTCCAGGACGCGCTCGCACTGCCGATCTTCGACGGCGGCAATCTCGGCATCCGGCGGCGGCAACTGCACACCATGCTCAAGAGCAGCGACTACGATCCGCTGATGGCAAGCGGAGCGGCGTAAGCCAGACGCCATGTCTTGAAAGGACGCAATCATGAGCGCAGAGCGGAAAGTGGCCGTCGTCACCGGAGCATCGCAGGGCATCGGCGCCGGCATCGTTCAGGCATTCAGGTATCGAAACTTCCGCGTCGTGGCGACCTCGCGATCGATCACGCCGGGTACCGATGGCGATCTTGTCAGGGTGCAAGGTGACGTCGGCGCGCGCCAGACGGCGGAGAGCGTGTTCAAGGCGGCGCTGGATCATTTCGGCCGCGTCGACACGCTGGTCAACAACGCCGGGATCTTCGTGGCCAAGCCCTTCACCGCCTACTCGCAGGACGACTACGCGAGCTACATCTCGACCAACGTGACCGGCTTCTTCCACATGACCCAACGTGCGCTGGAGCTGATGAGCAAGCAGGGCCACGGTCACATCGTCACGATCACGACAAGTCTGGTCGACCAGCCGATGAGCAGCGTCCCGGCCGCCCTCGCCTCGCTCACCAAGGGAGGCTTGAACGCCGCAACCCGCGCGCTTGCCATCGAATATGCAAGGAGCGGAATTCGCGTCAACGCGGTATCGCCCGGCATCATCAAGACCCCGATGCACCCGGCGGAGGCGCACCCGGCGCTCGCATTGCTTCACCCGGTCGGCAGGATGGGAGATATCTCCGACATCGTCGACGCGGTGCTTTATCTCGACGGCGCAGGCTTCGTGACCGGAGAGGTGCTCCACGTCGACGGCGGACAGGCCGCCGGCCACCACATGCCGTAGCACCGAACAACATTCAGGGTTCGGCAACTAGCCCGCATGAGCCAACGGGTCGCGCGAACGGCGTGCATGACTCGCAACCGCTCAACACACTCGGTGTCGTCCCGGGCAAGCGCAGCGCGACCCGGGACCCATAACCACGAATGCGAGTTGATTTGCGAAGCTGGAGCCACAGCGCGTTTCAACAATAATGCCCTGTGGTTATGGGTCCCTGCTTTCGCAGGGACGACATCGAGTATGCATCACCTCGCTCTCCGCGCCGGCAGCATCTCCGCGACATTGCGCCGCGAAACTCGTTGCGGCGCAACAATCAAAATGAGACTGCCCGTTAAGCTAACCCGTCCCGACGACATCCGCACCGCACCTGCCTTCGGCTAGCTTTGCCGCCAACAACAGGACGCCCATCGGCCTTCGCACGCCAGGTGGACGCCGGCGACAACACAGAGGGAGGAAAGCGATGTTGAAGGGCAGTTTGGGACTGATTGCGTTAAGCAGCCTGTTGCTTTCGGGCACGGCGTTCGCCCAGGAGAAGATCAAGGTCGGCGTCACCGCAACGCTCGAGGGCACCTACACGGTGCTCGGCGAGGACGGCATGCGCGGCCACCAGACCGCGCTCAACGTGCTCGGCAAGAAGATCGGCGACAAGGAGCTCGAATTCGTCGTCGCCTCGACCGATGCGACGCCCGATTCCGCGGTGCGCGCGGTGCGCAAGCTGATCGAGCAGGACAAGGTGCAGATCCTGCTGTCGCCGCTGTCCGGCGACGAAGGCATCGCGGTGAAGAACTTTGCAAAAACCCATCCGGAGCTGACCTTCGTCAACGCCGCCTCCGGCGCGCAGGAGACGACCTATGTCGATCCGGCGCCGAATTTCTTCCGCTACAACATGGACGGCGCGCAGTGGCAGGTCGGCCTCGGCAAATACGCCTATGAGACCAAGGGTTATCGCAAGATCGCGACCGTCGGCGAGGATTACTCCTTCATCTACACCCAGGTGTTCGGACTGGTGCTGGAATTCTGCGGCGCCGGCGGCCAGGTCACCAACCGGCAATGGGTGCCGCTCGGCACCAAGGACTTCGCCTCGGTCATCGCAGCGCTTCCCGACGATGTCGATGCGATCTATCTCGGCCTCGGCGGCGCCGACGCGGTCAACTTCCTGAACCAGTATCAGCAGGCCGGCGGCAAGGCGCATCTGATGGGCGGCTCGATCATGATCGACCAGACCATCCTGTCCTCGAAGGGCAGCGCTAAGAACGCGCTGGTCGGCACCATCGCCGCAAGCGGCCAGGCCGATACCTGGGAGGATCCTGGCTGGCAGAAATTCGTGAAGGCGTATCAGGACTCCTTCCCGGAGAGCAAACGCTTTCCGAGCCCGTCGCTGCTCGCCACCAACTACTATGGCTCGACCATGGCGTTGATCCTGGCGTTGCGGCAGGTCAATGGCGATCTCTCCAACAACCAGGCCAAGCTGAAGGACGCACTGGCCAAGATCGAGATCGACGCCCCGAACGGCAAGATCAAACTCGATTCCAACCGCCAGGCGATCGGCACCAATTTCGTCACCGAGGTGGTCGATGACGGCAAGGGCGCGCTGTTCTCCAAGGTCGTGAAGGTGATCCCGAACGTCAACCAGACGCTGGGTTACGATCCGGCCGTGTTCGCCAAGATCGGCCTGCCGAGCCGCACGGTTCCGGAGTGCAAGAAGTACTGACGTATTTGTTGCAGGTGCGAGCAAGCCAGCCGTGACGAAGGCGCGCGGTTGCATCAACAGCCCTGCTCGCCCTTGCTTTCCGCGGGCGGATGATGAACGCTTGTCGAAAAGACAAGAACATCCCGCGGGAGGGGAGGCATGAGCAGGGCGCTTGCCGTCTTCCACGGCCGGTTCGGTCGCGCGACGGTCTATCAGTTGAACCGCCCCTTCAACGTGCATGCGCACCGCGAAGGGCACCTGATCTTTCATGTCGGCGGCACCCCGGCGCAGATCGACGTCTCCGAGCAGCGCTGGCTCCTCAAGGACGACACCGTGGTCGCGGTCAACCCGTGGGAACCGCACAATTTTCTGCCGACCGACATGGACCATGGCGCGATCTTCTTCGTGCTCTATGTCAATGCCGAATGGTTCGCGCCGCAGGGGGCGAGCGCGCAGGGCCTGCGGTTCGGCCGCACCTTCTTTCCGCGCACCGAGGCGCTCGACCGGCTGATCCGCCGCACCGCAGCACTGGTGTGCGGCGCGCCGTCGCTGCGCAGCCTCGATAGCGAGCTCAGGCAATTGATCGACTCCTGCTACGAGGAGAGCTGGCAGACGGCGCAGGATGCGCGCGCGGCCGCGGCGGTGACCGATTTCCGGGTCCGCAAATCGATCAAGTTGATGTCGGAAAGTCCCGGCGCCGAGATCGAGCTCGATGCGATCGCGCGCGAGGCGGGCCTGTCGCGGCCGCACTTCTACCGGCTGTTCCGCACCCAGACCGGCGTCACCCCTCACCTCTACATGAACACGCTGATCATGGAGCAGGCGCTGGACGCGCTGGTCGCGACCGAAGCGCCGATCGCCGATATCGGCTTCGACCTCGGTTTCTCCTCGCAGAGCGGCTTCACCCGCTTCTTCGCCGCCAATGTCGGCATGGCCCCGACCGACTATCGCCGCGCCGCCAAGGTGTTGCGGCCGTAAGGGAGTTCCAGAGCGAACGATAAAAGATACTGTCGATCAAATCCGACGCTTTCGACCTCGGTAGGATGCTGGGACACGCGGCCCGGCAGACGGCCGCGACGTCAGAGGGTACGCGACGGAGATGGCCAGGTTCATCGAACGCCATCCGGCCTGGGCGCTGATCGTGATCATCGCGGTCGCAGTGCTGCTGTGGCTGGTGTTCGCGATCTGGCCGCCGGGGCTGGAAGCCGCGATCGGCCGCAAGCGCGTGTTCCTCAACGCCGTGCTGAACGGCATCACGCTCGGCGGGCTGTATTTCCTGGTGGCCAGCGGCTTCACGCTGATCTTCGGGCTGATGCGCAACGTCAACCTCGCACACGGCTCGCTCTATCTGTTCGGCGGCTATATCGGCTATGCGGTCAGCACCTGGACCGGGTCGTGGATCCTCTCCTTCATCGTCGCCTTCATCGCGGTGGCGCTGGTCGGCGTGATCCTGCAATTGGCCGTGTTCCGCCGCATGGAGGGACAGGACCTCAGGCAGACCATGGTCACAATCGGGCTGTCGATCGTGTTCGCCGATCTGATGCTGTGGGTGTTCGGCGGCGATTTCTACCAGGTGCAGACCCCGGCCTGGCTGATCGGCCCGGTGCAGCTGCCGCTGCTGACGGCGATCAAATCATCCGGCGAGCCGGTCTATCTGCAATATCCGCTGGTGCGGCTCGTGATCTTCTTAGCCTCCGTCGTGATCGGGATCGCGATGTGGCTGGCCCTGAATCGGACGCGAATCGGCATGATCGTGCGCGCCGGGGTCGACGACCGCGACATCCTGGCCGCGACCGGGGTGCGGATCCAGTTCGTGTTCGTACTGGTGTTCGCGCTCGGCGCCGGCCTCGCCGGCATTGCCGGCGTCGTCGGCGGCACCTTCCAGTCGCTGTCGCCGGGCGAGGACACGCGCTTCCTGCTCGCCTCGCTCGTCGTCGTGATCGTCGGCGGCATGGGCTCGATCCCGGGAGCAGCACTGGGCGCCGTCATCATCGGCCTCGCCGAGCAGCTCGGCTCGGTCTACATCCCGACCTACGCCATCGTCGTTACCTTCCTGATCATGGTGCTGGTGCTGGCCGTCCGGCCGCAGGGCCTGCTCGCGAGGCGATGAGATGTCGTTGCTCCAGAGCACCCAGTTCCGCCCCGACCCGTCAGCCAACGCGACGCGACGCGCCTGGATCGGCGCCTGGCCGGAATTCCAGAATCCGGCAGCCTGGCTGGTCGCGCTGATCCTGGTGATCATGCCGCTGATCGCCAACGGCTTCTTCCTGATCGAGATCTTCGCCACCACGCTGATCCTCGGCATCATCGCGCTCAGCCTGATGTTCCTCGCCGGCTATGGCGGCATGGTCAGCCTGATGCAGCTCACGATCGCGGGCTTCGCCGGCTACATGGTCGCGGTGTTCGGGATGAGCGGCAACGCCAATATCAGCCTGGGCTGGCCGTGGTGGCTGGCGACCCCGATGGCGCTGGCGTTGGCAACGCTGTTCGGCACGCTCGGCGGCGCGCTCGCGGTGCGCACCGAGGGCATCTACACCATCATGATCACGCTGGCGATCGGCGCGGCGTTCTATTACTTCACCAACCAGAACTGGACGATCTTCAACGGCCACACCGGAATCAACACCGTCGCGACGCCGCATTTCTGGGGCGTCGACTGGCGCAGCGATATCGCCTTCTACTATGTGACGCTCGGCGTCGCCGCGATCTGCTACTTCGCCGTCCAGTATGTCTCGCGCGCGCCGTTCGGCCTCGCGCTGCAGGGCGTGCGCGACAATTCCCGCCGCATGGCGGCGCTCGGCTTCAATCCCAATGCCCACCGCATCGCGGCCTACGCCTTCGCGGCCTTCATCGCGGCGCTCGGCGGCGTGCTGCAGGTCTGGAATTACCGGCAGATCTCGCCCGGCTCGGTCAGCGTCGGCGCCTGCATCGACGTTCTCATCATCGCCGTGGTCGGCGGCATCACAAGGCCGATCGGCCCGTTCATCGGCGCGTTGATCTTCGTCCTGCTGCGCACCTTCGCGCTCGACGTGTTGATCAAGTTCGGGCTCGACGGCAACCGCTTCCGCCTGCTGATCGGACTGGGCTTCCTCGCCATCGTGTTCTGGTCGTCCGACGGCGTGATCGGCCTATGGGAACGCTGGCGGCGCAATGCATCGGCGACGCAAAGCCCAGGGGGAGGCCGCCATGGATAGCGTCGCGCAGCGCCTGTCCGTGGTCGGCGCTGGTGCGGCGCTGGAGCTGCGCGGCGTGACGCGGCTGTTCGGCGCGCTGGCGGCGCTGACCGACGTCACCATCACCGTGCGACCAGGCGAGCGCCGCGCCGTGCTCGGCTCGAACGGCGCCGGCAAGACGACGCTGTTCAACTGCATCACCGGCGACTTCCCGCCCTCCTCCGGCACGATCCGCTTCTTCGGCGAGGACATCACCCAGTTCCCGCCCTATGAGCGCATCCGTCGGGGCTTGCGCCGCACCTATCAGATCTCGGCGTTGTTCCCCGGCCTCACGGTGCAGGACAACGTCTATCTCGCCTGCCGCGGCGTTTCGCGCGGCCGCTTCTCGTTGCTGCGCCCGGGGCAGAACGATGCGCTGATGCACGCGACCGAAACGCTGGTGCAGGCGGTGCACCTCGCTAGCGTGAAGGACCAGCGCGTCGCCGAGCTGGCGCATGGCCAGCAGCGCCAGCTCGAGATCGCGCTGGCGCTGGCCGGCGCGCCGCGCTTCATCCTGTTCGACGAGCCGGCGGCGGGATTATCGCCGACCGAGCGGCGCGAGTTGATCGAGATCCTGACCTCGCTGCCGGCGCATATCGGCTACATCATCATCGAGCACGACATGGACGTCGCACTGCGCGTCGTCGAGAGCGTGACGATGATGCACAACGGCCGTATCTTCAAGGAAGGCCTGCCTCGCGAGATCGAGTCCGACCCCGAAGTGCAGGAACTCTATCTCGGAGGCGGCCATGAATGACCGCCGCGCCGCGCCCGCGCTCGAGGTGAAAGGCCTCGACGTCTATTATGGCCATTCCCATGCATTGCAGGGCGTCGATCTCACGCTTGACTCCGGCGTCTTCTCCGTGGTCGGCCGCAACGGCATGGGCAAGACCACGCTGTGCAAGGCCATCATGGGGCTGGTCCGCGCCAGCGGCGGCTCGATCCGCATCCGCGGCGAGGAGGTCACGCGACTCAACCCGGCGCGGATCGCGCGGCTCGGCGTCGGCTATGTGCCGCAGGGCCGCCGCTTGTGGCGCTCGTTGACTGTCGACGAACATCTTGCGCTCGCCGGCGGCCTGCGCCGCGGCGCCTGGACCATCGAGCGCATCTACGACACTTTCCCGCGCCTTGCCGAGCGCAAGACCAACGGCGGCAACCAGCTCTCCGGCGGCGAGCAGCAGATGCTCGCGATTGCACGCGCATTGCTGACCAACCCGCAGCTGCTGATCATGGACGAGCCGACCGAAGGTCTCGCGCCAGTCATCGTCGCGCAGGTCGAGGAGATGCTGCTGCGCCTCGCCGATGAAGGCGACATCTCCGTGCTGGTCATCGAGCAGAATATCGGCGTCGCCACGGCGGTGTCGCGCAGCGTCGCGATCATGGTCAACGGTCGGATCAACCGCATCATCGACTCCGCACGTCTTGCGACCGACCGCGAGTTGCAACAGCGGTTGCTTGGTGTCGGCACCCACGGCGCTGATGAGACCGACGCCGAGACAGTCCAGGCCAGAGCTGAAGTGCCCGGCGTGCCGCAGCCGGAACGCAAGGGGCCGACCCGCATCTACATCTCCAATCCGGTGTTGCCGACCCGCTGGTCGCAGCCGGTGCCGATCGCTCGCATCGAGGCCGCCGCCCGGACGCAGTCCGCAGGTGTCACGAGGCTCGAGGAGGCACCGCGCAGCCGGCGCGAGCCGGCAACGTCGAAGACATCGGGGCCACCCGTCGTGCTGGTCGTCGGCACGCTCGATACCAAGGGCGCGGAGCTGCGCTTCATCCGCGGCATCGTCGCGGGAAGCGGCCTGCGGAGCCGGCTCGTCGATGTCTCGACCAGCGGCAAGGCAGCGAGCTGCGACGTCACCGCGCAAGAGATCGCGCTGAACCACGGCCGCGGCGGCGCTGGTGTGTTCGGTTCCGATCGCGGCGCCTCGGTCACGGCGATGGCGGAAGCGTTCGAGCGCTGGCTGCGGCGCCAGGGCAATGTCGCCGGCATCATTTCCGCCGGCGGCTCGGGCGGTGCATCGCTGGTCGCACCGGGCATGCGCGCGCTCCCGGTCGGCGTCCCCAAGCTGATCATCTCCTCGGTCGCGTCCGGCGACGTCGGGCCCTATGTCGGCCCCGCAGACATCACCATGATGTATTCGGTGACGGACGTGCAGGGCCTCAACTCGATCTCGCGCACCGTGCTCGGTAACGGCGCCCATGCGCTGGTGGGCATGGTCAAGGCACGACTCGACAAACAGGCCGGCGAGCAGCGCGACACAGTCGCGCATCTCCCGGCCATCGGCATCACCATGTTCGGCGTCACCACGCCGGCCGTGCAGAAGATCGCAGCTGATCTCCGTGAGGATTTCGAGTGCCTGGTCTTCCACGCCACCGGCGTCGGCGGCCGCTCGATGGAGAAGCTGGTCGAATCCGGGCAACTTGCCGGCGTCATCGATTTCACCACGACGGAGGTCTGCGATCTCCTGATGGGCGGCGTGTTTCCGGCGACCGAAGATCGCTTCGGCGCCATCATCCGCAGCCGCGTGCCTTACGTCGGCTCGGTCGGTGCGTTGGACATGGTGAATTTCGGTGCGCCGGACACCATCCCGGAGCGCTACCGGCAGCGCAAATTCCACGTCCATAATCCGCAGGTCACCTTGATGCGGACCACGCCGGAAGAGAACGAGCGCATCGGCCGCTGGATCGGCGAACGGCTGAACCAGATGGACGGGCCGGTACGCTTCTTCCTGGCCGAGGGCGGCGTCTCCGCACTCGATGCGCCGGGTCAGCCGTTCTGGGACCCGGATGCCGACGCGGCGCTGTTCCGCGCGCTGGAGCGCACCGTGCGCCAGACCGGCAACCGGCAGATCATTCGCGTCAAGCGCAACATCAACGATCCCGAGTTTACCGCCGCCATCGTCAGCGCGTTCCGTCCGCTGCTCGGACGCGCCGGTGGCCGGCGGAGAGTGGCGAGGTGACCCATGCCCAGGTTTGAACGCGCGGCGCTGTTGAAGAAGTTTCACGCCATGATCGCACGCGGCGAGCCGATCGTCGGCGGCGGCGCCGGCACCGGGCTGTCGGCGAAATGCGAGGAGGCCGGCGGCGTCGACCTGATCGTGATCTACAATTCCGGTCGCTACCGCATGGCCGGCCGCGGCTCGCTCGCCGGGCTGATGCCTTATGGCGATGCCAACGCCATCGTCGTCGAGATGGCCGGCGAAGTGTTGCCGGTCGTGACCAGCACGCCGGTGCTTGCCGGCGTCAATGGCACCGATCCGTTCCGCGACATGGATGTATTCCTCGACCAGCTCAAGGCGCTCGGCTTCGCCGGTGTGCAGAATTTTCCGACCGTTGGCCTGATCGACGGCGTCTTCCGCGCCAATCTCGAAGAGACCGGCATGTCCTACGCGCTCGAGATCGACATGATCGCGAAGGCGCATGACAAGAACATGCTGACCACGCCCTATGTGTTCAGCGAGCAGGAGGCGACCGCGATGGCGATCGCGGGCGCCGACATCATCGTCTGCCATATGGGGCTGACGACGGGCGGAACGATCGGCGCGCAGACCGCGCCAAAACTTGCGGACTGCCCCGCCCGGATCGAGGCCTGGGCCGAGGCCGCGCTCAGCGTCAATTCGAACATCATCGTGCTTGCGCATGGCGGTCCGATCGCAGATCCCGCGGATGCCGATTTCATCATGAGGAACACCCGCAACTGCCACGGCTTCTACGGCGCCTCCTCGATGGAGCGTCTG
The DNA here is from genome assembly GCF_010811875.1 of Bradyrhizobium uaiense. Taxonomy (GTDB): domain Bacteria; phylum Pseudomonadota; class Alphaproteobacteria; order Rhizobiales; family Xanthobacteraceae; genus Bradyrhizobium; species Bradyrhizobium uaiense. Next base: position 40,725 of record NZ_VKHP01000014.1, on the reverse strand, counting down.
CCGGTGGAACGGGCGCTGACGGAACAGGTTCGCAAATTCAAGGCGATCGGCGCGCGCTAGAGCTGCCGTGACCAAAGGAGGAAGAGATGTCGGGGATGCTGGTCGGTGAATTGATCCTCTGGCTCATCGTCGCAATCGTCGCGATCGTCATCATCGTCTACGTCGTGAACTGGCTGTATCACCGCTCGTCGAAGGAGGTCTCCTTCGTCCGCACCGGCTTCATGGGCGAACGGGTGGTGATCAACGGCGGCGCTTTCGTGTTGCCGTTCATCCACGACACCACGCCTGTGAATATGAACGTGCTGCCGATGGGGATCGTGCGCTCCCGGCAGGACGCCGTGATCACCCGCGATCGCATGCGCGTCGACATCGAGGCCGATTTCTACGTCCGGGTTCAGCCGACCCGCGAGGCGGTCTCGATCGCCGCTGCAACCCTCGGCCGCCGCACCATGGAGCCGGAACAGCTGCACACCCTGCTGTCCGGCAAGTTCATCTCGGCGATCCGCTCGGTTGCATCGGAGATGACGATGGAGCAGATGCACGAGCAGCGCGGCGATTATGTCGCGCGCGTCAAGGCCAACGCGGCCGAAGCGCTGGCGCAAAACGGCCTCGAGCTGGAATCGGTCGCTATCACCGATCTCGACCAGACCGACCTCGAATATTTCAACCCCTCGAACCGCTTCGATGCCGAAGGCTTGACCCGCCTGATGGAGGACATCGAGGCCAAGCGCAAGCTGCGCAACGACATCGAACAGGACTCGATGATCAAGATCCGCTCCCGCAATTTGGAAGCCGAGCGGCAGGCGCTGGAGATCGAACGCGAAAGCGAGACCGCGCGCCTCAACCAGGAACGCGATATCGAGATGCGCCGCGCCCTGCAGCGCACCGAGGTTGCCCGCGAGCGTGCGCTGCGCGAGACCGAGTCCGAGCAGGCCCAGATCGCCGCGCGCGAAGCCATCGAGAAGGCGCGGATCGCCAATGAGCAGGCGATCACCGAGGCCCGGATCGTCTCGGAGCGCGAGACAAGGCACAAGGAGATCGAGCGAACCCGTGCGGTCGAGGAAAAGGAGCTGCTGGCCCGCGAGGAGATCGAGAAGGTCCGGATCGCCAACCAGCGCTCGGTCGACACCACCCGCATCGCCTCCGAGCGCGAGGTACGCCAGCGCGAGATCGAGCGGATGCGCACGGTCGAGGAAGCCGAGATCGCCGCTCGCGAGGCAATCGAGAAGGCCCGCATCCAGCAGGACCGCGTCGTCACCGACGCCCGCATCGCCAATGAGGAAGAGACCCGCCGCCGCGAGATCGAGCGCACCCGCGCGGTCGACGAGGCAGAGATCGCGGCCCGCGAGGCCACCGAGAAGGCGCGCATCGCCCAAACCATGACCGTCAATGTCGAACGCATCTCCTCCGATGAACGCACCCGCGCGCTGGAGATTCACCAGGTCCGCACCATCCAGGAGGCCGAGATCGAGGCGCAGAAGGCGGTCGAGGCCGCCCGCATCATCAGAGAGAAGACGCTGGCCGCCGAGCGCATCGCGGCCGATCACACCACCCGCAAGCTCGAGATCGAGCGTAACCAGGCGGTCGAGATCGCCGGGATCAGCGCGCGCGAAGCCACCGAGGCATCGCGGATCGCCCAGGAGGAGCACGTCCGCTCGCTCGAAATCGCGCGCACCCGCGCGATCGAGGAAGCCGACATCGCCTCGCGCGAGGCGATCGAGGCGGCACGGATCTCGCAGGAGAAGTCGGTCGCAGCACAACGCATTCGCGCCGAGCGCGAGACCCGGGGGCTCGAGATCGCGCGCACCGAGGCGATCGAAGCCGCCGAGTTGAAGCGCCGCGACGCCATCGAGCGGCAGCGGATCGATGTCGAGCTGGCGCTGGAGAGCGAGCGGATCGCCTCCTCCAGGACCCGCGAAGTGCTCAACATCGATCAGAAAAAGGCGATCGAGCTCGCCGACGAGGAGCGCGTGATCGCGCTCGCCGCCAAGCGCTCGGAGCGGATCGATGCCGACCGCCAGGTCCGGCAGGCCGAGATTGTCGCGCGCAAGGAAGTCGACACCACCGATGTTTCGCGCGAGCAGGCGCTGGAGGCCGCCCGGATCGCGCGGCGCCGCGCGATCGAGCAGCTCGAGGTTGCCCGCAACCAGTCGCTGCAGGAGGCCGAGATCGCCGCGCGCGAGGAGGTCGAGCGCGCCCGGATTGCGTCAGACCGCGGTCTCGACGAGGCGCGCATCGGCCGCGAACGTGAGCTGCGCAAGCTCGAGGTCAACCGCGAGAAGGACGTGGAGACCGCGCTGATGGAGAAGGCGATCGCGCTGCATCAGAAGTCACTGGAAGAGTCGGCGGCGCGCGCTGCGGCCGAAGACGCACGGATCCGCGCGACGGAAGCCGCCGAGCGCGTCGTCACCGCCCGTGAGAGCGAGATCGCGAAGCGACGCAAGACCGTCGAGGTGCTGCTGGCCGAAAAGCAGGCCGAGGAGACCAAGATCGCGGCCGACGCCGAACGCGTCCGCGCCGCGGTCGAGGCCGAGGCCCAGCGCCTGCTCAACGAGGCCGAGAACGTGCTGACCGACCAGGCACGCTACTCGCTGTTCCGCCGCAAGCTGCTCGACCGCATCGAGGGCATCGTCCGCGAAAGCGTCAAACCGATGGAGAAGATCGAGGGCATCCGCATCCTCCAGGTCGACGGGCTCAATGGCAACGGCAATGGCGGCGGCTCTGGCCGCAGCGCCACCGACGAGGTGATCGACTCCGCGCTGCGCTACCGGGTGCAGGCGCCGCTGATCGATTCGATCCTGTCGGACATCGGCGTCGAGGGCGGCAGCCTCGCCAAGATGCCCGGCCTGATCCGCGAGGCGCGCGACATGCAGGGCATCAAGGATTCCGCGCGCAAGGGCGGTGGTGAGGCCAAGACGGCAGCGCCCGAGGGCGGCGGCGAACCGGCGCGCCCCGAGCGCACGCCGCGCAAGAAGGACTGAGCTGACACATGGCACGGGTTTACGTCTCCACCGTCGTCAATGCCCGCAACGACCGGGTCTGGGCTCGCGTGCGCGATTTCAACGGGCTGCCGAACTGGCACCCGGCGATCGCCGAAAGCCGGATCGAAGGCGGCGAGCCCTCCGACAAGATCGGCTGCGTCAGGGACTTCCGGCTGCGCAACGGCGATCGCATCCGCGAGAAGCTGCTCGGGCTGTCCGACTACGACATGTTCTGCACCTACTCGATCCTGGAATCGCCGATGGGCGTCGAGAACTACGTTGCGACGCTGCGGCTGACGCCGGTCACCGATGGCGACCAGACGTTCCTGGAATGGACCGCCGAATTCGACTGCGCGCCGGAGCGGGAGGTGGAGCTCGTCAACAATATCGGCGGCGGCGTGTTCCAGGGCGGCTTCGACGCGTTAAAGCGGGCGTTCGGGGGATGAAGACGTGATCGCAACTGTTCCGATCATGGCGCACTGCGCCCCCTCGCCCCGCTTGCGGGGAGAGGGTTGGGGTGAGGGGGAGTCTCCGCAAGGACGGCAGCAGTTTGGCCGGCGGAGAGTCACCCTCACCCGGAATTTGCGCATCGCGCAAATTCCGACCTCTCCCCGCAAGCGGGGCGAGGTGAAACATCCTGCACGGCTCGTCCGAACCAAAAGCCGCGGAGTATAGCCGTGCCGCATATCGTCAAAAGCACGATCCTGGATGCACCGACCGATGCGGTGTGGGCCGTGCTGCGCGATTTCAACGGCCACGACCGCTGGCATCCGGCGGTTGCGACCAGCGGCATCGAACGCGCGCAGCCGTCCGACAAGATCGGCTGCGTCAGGCGCTTCAAGCTCAAGGACGGCGCCGAGCTGCGCGAGCAGCTGCTGGCACTGTCCGATCTGGAACAGAGCTTCAGCTATTGCCTGCTCGATACGCCGATCCCGATGTTCAACTACGTGGCGCATGTCCGCCTGTTGCCGGTCACCGACGGCGACCGCACTTTCTGGCACTGGGAATCGCGCTTCACGACGCGGGCTGAGGATAGGGACCGCATCACGCAGATGGTTTCGGAAGACATCTACCAGACCGGCTTCGACGCCATCCGCCGACATCTGAAGGGGGCCGCGTAAGCGGGAGGACATCATGCCAGTCACGGTGAAGACCTTCACCAGCAGCCAGGACGCCGCGGCGGCGCTGTCATCGGATCGCGGCGCCCGCTACCTCGGCGGCGGCACGCTGGTGATGCGGTCTCTGAACGAGGGCGACGTCACGATCTCGACCGTCGTCCGCGCCAGCGATCATGCGATGACAAAGATCGACGCCACAGGTTCGCGGATCACGCTCGGCGCCGCCGTCACCTTCGCGCGCATCCTGGCCGAGCGCGATCTCGGCTTCCTGCATGCACCTGCCCGCTCGATCGGCGGACCAGCGGTGCGCAATATGGGCACGGTCGGCGGCAATCTGTTTGCGCCGGTGCCGTATGGCGACTTCACCGTGGCGATGCTGGCGCTCGACGCGGTCGTGTCGGTGCAGGGCGGGCTCGGCGGACGCGAGATCGGAATCGAAGAATTCCTGCAATCGCGCGACCGGCAGGCCGGTACGCTAGTGCTCGCGATTTCCTTTGCCAAGCCCAGCAGCACTGAGGCCTTCCGCTACCGCAAGATCGCGCGGATCAAGCCCAAAGGCGGCGCCGTGATCACGCTCGCGGCGCATCTGCCCCTCAACGGCGGCCGCATCGTCGGCGCCCGCGTCGCGCTCGGCTCGATGGCGCCGACGCCGATCCGCGCCCGCGCCGCCGAGCGCGCGCTCGAAGGCCGTTCGCTCGACGCTTCCGCGATCAATGCAGCCGCCGCGGCAGCCGCCGAAGGAACCGCGCCCGGCGACAATGCGCTCGCCAGCGCCTGGTATCGCCGCGAGATCGTCGGCGTGCATCTTCGTCGCCTGTTGTCCGGTCAGGAATAGTCAAGATGGCCAAGACTGCCCTTCAATTCCAGCATAACGGCCGCGAGGTCGCGATCTTCGTCGACGGCGGCACCAACCTGTTGGTCGCGCTGCGCGAGCTGATCGGCGACATGACGCCGAAATTCGGCTGCGGCCAGGGCGGCTGCGGAACCTGCAGCGTGCTGATCGACGGCGAGCTTCATCTCTCCTGCCTGACGCTAGCCGAAACGGTCGCCGGCCGTTCGGTCGAGACGCTCGACGGCATCAAGGACGGTCCCAACCTGCACCCTCTGCAACGCGCCTTCGCCGACAATTTCGCCGCGCAGTGCGGCTATTGCACGCCGGGCATGCTGATGGCCGCCAAGGCGCTGCTCGACCGCAATCCGCAGCCGAGCCGCGCCGAAGTCGTCGAGGCGATCTCCGGCAACATCTGCCGCTGCACCGGCTATGAGCCGATCATCAACGCCGTGCTGGCTGCCGCATCCGGTGGCCGTGCCCGCGCGTAAGGAAACAGTGCCATGCTGGAATTGCGCAAAGACATTTTCGCCGACGAACGCGACGACAATCTGAAGGAGATCGGCAAGGGCACGCAGCGCCAGGACATGCTCGGCCATGTCACCGGCACCTCGCCCTATTTCGACGATCACAAGCTGCAGGGCATGCTGCATCTGAAGGTGGTCCGCAGCGCGCATCCTCATGCAAGACTGCGCCGCATCGACACCTCGGAGGCCGAGCGGTCGCAGGGCGTGCGGCGGGTGATCCGCGCCTCCGACGTGCCGCGCAACCTGAACACGCTGCTCAGCCTGATCAATTTCGGCAAGGACGACGAACCGTCGCTCGCGGTCGACAAGGTGCGCTACAAGGGCGAGCCGATCGTCGCCATCGTCGCCGACAGCCCGCGCGAAGCCTTTGAAGCGATTGCAAAGGTCAAGATCGACTATGAGTCGCTGCCGGCGGTGTTCGATGTCGAGGACGCACTGAAGCCGGGCGCGCCCGTGGTCAACGAGGTCTATCCGAAGAACACCTTCACCTATCACGAGACCTATGATCGCCAGCAGCTGCGCTTCGGTGACGCTGACCGCGCGCTGGCCACAGCCGACCATGTGCTGGAGCAACGCTACCAGATGTCGCCGATCGAGCACGCCCCGACCGAGACCAACGGTTCGATCGCAGCGCCCGACACCAACGGTCGCTTCATCGTCTACACCTCGACGCAGGCGTTGTTCTTCTCGGTCGACACCTGCGCCAAGATCCTCGACGTGCCCTCCAACACCTTCCACTTCATCGGCGGCACGGTCGGCGGCGGGTTCGGCGGCAAGGTCGATACCCTGACCGAGCCGCTCTGCATTCTGGGCGCGATGTTGACCGGACGGCCGGTGCGCTACGTGTTCGGGCGCGAGGAGGAGATGCAATACGGCCCGCCGCGCGGCGCCGAGCGCATCTACATCAAGGACGGCGTGATGCGCGACGGCCGCGTCGTCGCCCGCAAGGTGCGCGCCTATTTCGACAGCGGCGCTTATACGCGGCTGTCGAGCTATGCGGCGGTGAAATGCGCCGCGCACCTGCCCGGCCCCTACACGATCCCGAATGTCCATGGCGACGTCTACTGCGTCTTCACCAACCGCACACCCGCGACCGCGATGCGCGGCTTCGGCGTCACCGCGATGGATTTTGCGATCGAATGCCAGATGGACAAGCTCGCCCATCTCGTCGGCATGGACCCGATGGAGTTCCGGATCCTCAATGCCTATCGCGACGGCGACGTGAAGGCGCACCGCCGCGAGGCCAAGAACACCGCGCTGATCGAATGCGTGCAGGTCGCCGCCGAGAAGGCGAAATGGCCGCTCCGTGAGGACTTCAAGCGGATGTCGTCGCGCAAGGATGGCGGCGGCGCGCGTGCCGCCGTGACGCCGACCCCGCGTGAGACGCATGCGCCGCCTGTGACAGCGTCGCAGCAGCGCACGACATATGACCGCGCGCCGGCCGCGAGCCGCGAGCCGCCGCCACCGCCTCCTCCGCCGGCACCGCCCTCGCCGCCGCGGCCGAGCGCGCCGTCGCATGGCGCCACCCGCTTCTCATCCGTCTTCGGCACCAGGAGGCGCTGACCATGACAAGGCATCGCGGACGCGGCATCGCGTCGGTCAACTATCCCATCGGCATGAATCTCGGCGGCGACCCGAGCCAGGCGCTGGTGCATTCCAATCCGAGCGGCAAGTTCACGGTCGCGCTGTCCTCGATCGACCTCGGCCAGGGCATGAAGTCGGTGACGCGGCAGATCTGTGCCGAAACGCTCGGCGTGCCGGTCGAGGACGTCTATGTCGACACCGCCGACTCGGACACCGGCCCGCATTGCATGGGCTCGTTCGCTTCGCGCGGTACGCATCGCGTCGGCAATGCCGTGATGGCGGCGGCGCGGGAGGCGCGCGGCGTGATGATGGAGGCGGCCGCCGAGGAGCTTGAGGTGAATGCTGCCGACCTTGAGACCGACGGTCGCGGTAATATCCACGTCAAGGGCGCGCCGCATCGCTCGATCTCGACCAAGGACGTCGCGATCGCGGCGCAGTTCAAGCAAGGCAAGACGATCTCCGGCCGCGGCATCTTCCTGGTGCCGCTGTCCGACGTCGACCCAGAGACCGGCGAGATGTCGCCGGCGACATGTTACGCTCACGCCTGCCTGGTCGCCGAGGTCGAGGTCGACGACGAGACCGGGGAGGTCGACATGGTCAGGATGGACTCGGCCTATGAGCTCGGCCGCGCGCTCAATCCGCGGCTGGTCGAGCAGCAGCTGGTCGGCGGCGCCTGGATGGGCGTCAGCCACGCGCTCTACGAGACGCCGGAGCCCTATTATCCGGAGCCGGTGCACGGCCCACGCGATTTCGTCGAATATCTGATGCCGGGGCCGGGCGACATCTGTCCGCACGATATCGCTGTGCTGGAACGCCCCGCCCCCGACGGCCCGTTCGGCGCCAAGGGACCGGGAGAGATGTGCGCCAATCCGGTGCTGCCGGCCGTCGCGAACGCGATCTTCAACGCGGTCGGCGTCCGGATCGACGACCTGCCGATCACGCCGGAGAAGGTGTTGCGCGCGATCCGCGCACAGGGCGGCGCGCGGCCGCAGCCGCGGCGCTGAGGTCGCTTCATGCCGGTCCGCAGCAACATCGTCGGCATCGACAGCCCCGAGGCGCTGGAGAAAGCGCTGCGCGCGGCCTATTACCTTGCCGACGATGGCATCGCGACCGCCTCCTATCTCTCGCTCGCGCTCGGCAAGCCGCTGCTGCTCGAGGGCGCGCCAGGTGTCGGCAAGACCGAAGCCGCCAAAGCCATCGCCGCCGTGCTCGGCCGCAAGCTGATCCGTCTGCAATGCTATGAGGGCATCGACGCGGCCGCCGCACTCTATGAATGGAACTATCCGCGCCAGATGCTGGCGATCCGGCAGGCCGGCGAGGAGAGCATCGACATCTATGGCGAGTCGTTCCTGATCGAACGTCCGATGCTCGCGGCACTGCGCGCACCTGATGCGACCGTGCTGCTGATCGACGAAATCGACCGCGCCGATCAGGAGTTCGAGGCATTCCTGCTCGAATTCCTCTCCGACTTCCAGATCTCGATCCCCGAGCGCGGCACCATCCGCGCTGCCGAGCATCCCGTCGTGGTGCTGACCTCGAACCGGACCCGCGACCTGCACGAGGCGCTGCGGCGGCGCTGTGTGTATCACTGGATCGACTATCCGAATGCCGAGCGCGAGGCACGGATCGTGATGATGCGCGCGTCAAGCGTCGCCGAGGCCACTGCCCGCGCCGTGGTCGCTGCCGTCGGCCGGCTGCGCCGCGAGCCGCTCAGCAAGGCCCCAGGCATCGCTGAAGCCGTCGACTGGGCAGAGGCCGCAACCCTGCTCAACAAGGGCGGCGCGCGCTGGCCTGACGCGTTCAAGCGCTCGATCGGCGTCGCGCTGAAGGACGAAGAGGATCTGCATTTCATCTCGCCGCGGCTCGATGCGATCATCGCGGAGGCAGCCGCGTGAGCGACGATCTCAAGCTGCCGCGCGCCGCGCGGATCTTCGTCACCTTTGTCGCATTGCTGCGCGCCAACGGCTTCTCCGTCGCGCCGGAGCAGACGACGAGCTTTTTGGCGGCGATCGGACTGCTTGGGCCCAGGAGCCTGGAGCATATCCGCCGGGCCGGGCTTGCCACGCTGGCGCCGCCGCCCGAGCGCCGCGCGACGTATGACCGGCTGTTCGACATTCATTTCCGCGGCGCCGAGGCGATCGAGCAGGCCGAGGGCGAAGACGAGGAGACCGTCCGCCTGCAGGAGGAAGGCCGTGGCGAGGACGAGCCGCCGCTCGCCGACGAAGCCAACGAATCCGGCCTCGCGGCGGCGCGGGCCGAGGCGCTGGTCGAGCGCCGCTTTGCGCAGACAGCCACCAGCGATCCGCTGCGAAAACTGTCGCGCGAAGCGGCAAAACGGCTGCCGCGGCGGCGCGGCCACCGGCGGCGCCGCGCGCGCTCTGGCCCGTTCGCCGACCTGCGCCGCACGCTCCGCGAGAGCGTGCGCAACGACGGCGAAGTGTTGCGGCTCGGCCGGATGCGCCGCCGCCAGCGCCCGCGCAAGATCCTGTTCCTGATCGACGTCTCCGGCTCGATGAAGGCGCGCACCGAGGAGAACATGCGGCTCGCCCATGTGCTGGTGCAGGCGGCCGGCAATGTCGAGGTCTTCACCTTCGGCACAAGGCTGACCCGCGTGACGCCGTCGCTGCGGCTGAAGCGCCGCGAGCAGGCGTTGAATGCAACGTCGTTCCTGGTCAGCGACTGGGACGGCGGCACAAGGATTGGCGACGCGCTGCAGGCGTTCCTCGCCGTGCCGCGGTTCGGCGGATATGCCCGCGGCGCGGCGGTCGTGATCGTTTCCGACGGCCTTGAGCGCGGCGATCCGGCCGCGCTGCGCGATGCGGTGGCAAAGCTGACGCGCCGGGCCTGGCGCGTCAGCTGGCTGACGCCGCTCGCGACTGCGCCCGGCTTCGTGCCGCAAACCGAGGCGCTGATCGCGATCCAGCGCTTCGTCGACGATCTCGTGGACGGCGGATCGAGCGCGGCTGTCGTTGCGCACCTGCTGTCGCTTGCAACAAGGAGAGCTGCGTGACCGGCATCGTCGACGGACATCATCACATCTGGCGTCAGGCTGATCTCGCCTGGCTGTCCGGCCCGATGCAGCCGCGCATCTTCGGCCCCTACGAGCCGATCCGCCGCGACTATCCGATTGAGGAATATCTCGACGACCTCAGGGGCACCGGCGTCACCCGTTCGGTCTATGTCCAGACCAACTGGCCGAACGGCCAATTCGAGGATGAGGCGGCCTGGGTGCAGCAGACCGCCGACGCGCACGGCTGGCCGCACGCGCTCGTCGCCTATGCCGATTTCTCCGTAGACGACGTCCGGCCGCAGCTCGATCGCCTGAAACGCTATCCGCTGGTGCGCGGGGTGCGCATGCAGCTGCACTGGCACGAGAACCCGCTCTACCGCTTCGCGGCGCGTCCCGATCTCTGCACCGATCCCGTGATCCGGCGCAATGTCGGCCACCTCGCCGACTATGGCTGGAGCTTCGACTTGCAGGTGTTCGGGTCGCAGATGGCCGATGCGGCAGGCCTCGCGGAAGCCTGCCCTGCCGTGACGTTCATTCTGCAGCATGCCGGCATGCTGGAGGATCTGTCGCCGCAAGGCCGCGCCGCCTGGCGCGCCGGCATGGCGCGGCTCGCGCAATGCCCCAACGTGGTATCCAAGCTGTCCGGGCTCGGCACCTTCATCCACCGCAACGATGCCGCGCATATCGCCGGCATCGTGACCGATACGGTTGCGACCTTCGGCGCGGACCGCTGCCTGTTCGGCTCCAACTTTCCGATCGAGAAGCTGTGGACCAGCTACCGCGATCTCATCGACGCCTTCAAGGCAGCCGCCGAGCGGCTCAGCCCATGGCAGCGCGAAGCAATCTTCAGCACAACGGCGGCGCGGGTTTATCGGCTGGGGCCATAGCTGCGCCGCGAGCACGGACACGACAACGAACACGAATTTGGAGGGAGAGCGATGCCGTTGGAGATCAAGATCCTGGACTATGGCGATATCGAGCTGGAATCGAGCTTCCTGGTGCTCGGGCACAATTGCGGCCGCACCCGCCGCGTGCTGACGCTCGGCTTCCTGATCCTCGGCGGCCCCTATCCTGTTCTGGTCGATACCGGCTACCGCTCCAACCAGATCATGGAGACGCTCGGCATGCGCGGCCTCCAGTTCCACGAGAACATGATCGAGAACCAGCTCGCCCGCCACGGCGTGCGGATGGGCGACGTCCGCTTCGTCTGCCACACCCATCTGCACATCGACCATGCCGGCAAGGACGACCTGTTTCCGATGAACACCACCGTCGTGGTCAACCGCAAGGAGCTGGAATACTCCGTCTCCGGGCTGATGCACCCGCAATATCCGGCGCCAGACATCAAGCATCTGATCGACCGCCTGCACACCAAGAGTGCGCTGCGCTTCCTCGACCTCGAAATCACAGGTCCGGTCGAGCTAATGCCCGGCGTCTATTGCGACGCCGCCAACGCCCATACCGAGGGCTCGATGAACATCCACGTCCACACCGCCGACGGGATCGCGACGATCTGCGGCGACGTGATCTATGACTTCAACGATCAGATCGTCACGCCGTTCAACGAGATCCAGGACGCTGAACCGCGCACCACCGGCAATCACGGCACCAGCAAGCGGGCCGAGAAGGCCGCAATCAAGAAGCTGCTCTCCAGCTCGCGTTATCTGCTTCCGGTGCACGATCGCCCGGCCAAGATCGAGGGCGGCACGGTGGTTGGCCGCCTGCACGACCAGGTGCCCGGGCCCGTCGTGCAGAGCCTGCCGCAGCGCAGCTGGTTCCCGGCGTAACAACGAGGACGAACGCGATGACGCATGTCACGCTGCGCGCGGAGTTCGAAGACCTGATCGATCCCTACGCGCCGGTCGGCCAGGTCGGCACCGGCTTCGATTTCACGGAGGGACCGATCTGGCACCCGGTCGATCACTTCCTGCTGTTCTCCGATATGCCCGGCGACGTGCGCCGGCGCTGGGATGCGCGGCGCGGCGTGGTCGAGGTCAAGCGTCCGTCGAACAAATGCAACGGCATGACCTACGACGCCGACCTCAACCTGATCGTCTGCGAGCATGCGACGTCTTCGCTGATCCGCGAGCGGCCCGACGGGCGGCGTGAGATGCTGGCCTCGCATTACGAGAACCAGGAGCTCAACAGCCCGAACGACGTCTGCGTCCATTCCTCGGGCGCGATCTATTTCTCCGATCCCTGGTACGGCCGCATGCCGGTCTATGGCGTCGAGCGGCCGCGCCAGCTCGGCTTCCAGGGCGTCTATCGCGTGTTGCCCGGCGGCGGCGCGCCGAAGCTGCTGGTCGACCGCTATCTGTTCGAGCAACCGAACGGGCTGTGCTTCTCGCCCGACGAGCGCATCCTCTACGTCAACGACACCGTGCAGGCGCTGATCCGCGCCTTCGACGTCGATGCCGATGGCTCCCCCGGCAATCCGCGCGTATTTGCGAGCGGCATTCGTTCCGAGCTCGAGCCCGGCCTGCCCGACGGCATGAAGTGCGACCAGCGCGGCAATGTCTGGGTCACCGCGCCCGGCGGCGTTTGGGTCTATTCGCCCGGCGGCGATCTGCTCGGCAAGGTCCGGCTGCCCGAACTCGTCGCCAACCTCGCCTGGGGCGGCGCCGATTTCCGCACGCTGTACCTGACCGCGACCCATTCGGTCTACGCAATCCCAACCAAGGTCGGGCCGCGCAACGAACCCCATATGAACGGCAAGCGCGGCAGCACTGCCGCCGCATCGTCCGCCCCGCCCACGCCCAATCTCGCAGCCGGCGAGATGCAGATCGACCCGCAACGCTGCGCGATGATCATCCAGGATATGCAGAACGACGTCATTATGGATGGTGGTGCATTCGCCGAGTCCGGCGCGCCTGATCACGCGCGCCAGCAACATGTCGTCGAGAATGTCCGCCGCGTCGCCGAGGCGGCGCGTGCGCGCGGCGTCGCCATCATCCATGTCTGGTTCGTGGTCGAGCCAGGCGCGCCCGGCGTAACGTTGAACGCACCGCTGTTCGAGGGATTGGTCGACAGCAAGGCGATGGTGCGCGGCAGCTGGGGCGCCGCGCCGGTCTCGGGGCTCGAGCCGCGTCCGGGTGACTTCGTCGTCGAGAAGATGCGGATGAGTGCCTGGGAAGGCACAAGACTCGAGACCATCCTGAAGGCGACCGGTCGCGACATGATCATCAACACCGGGGCCTGGACCAACATGTCGGTCGAGCACACCGCGCGCACCGGCGCCGATAAGGGCTATTTCATGATCGTGCCGGAGGATTGCTGCTCGACCATGAACGCCGACTGGCACAACGCCGCGATCAACTTCGCGCTCCAGAACGTCTCCGTGGTGACCAACGCCGACACCGTCATCAAGGCGCTCGGCTGAGGAGGTGCGGTGCCGAAGCTGCTGCATCTCGCCTGTTCTCCCCGCCTCGATTCGGAATCGGCGGCAGGCGCGCGAGTTTTTGTGGAGAGCTTCCGCAAGGCGCGACCGGACTGGGAGATCGACGCGATGAACCTGTGGCGCGAGCCGCTGCCGGAGTTCGAGGTTTATCTGCTGGAGGCGAAATACGCCCGGATCGGCGGCAAGAGCTTCACCAATTCGCAGCACGACGCCTTCGCCGTCGCCGAGCGCCTGGCGCTGCGGCTGTCGCTGGCCGATCGCGTGCTGATCTCGACGCCAATGTGGAATTTTTCGATTCCCTACAAGCTTAAGCAGTGGCTCGACGTCATCATCCAGCCCGGGCTGACTTTTCGCTTCGACCCGGCGCAGGGTTACCTGCCGCTGCTCAAGGACCGCCCGACGGTCGTGATTCTGGCCAGCGGCAGCGATTTCGTCACCGGCATGAACCGCGGCCGCATCGACATGGCGACGCCCTATCTGCGCGAAGTGCTGCGCTTCATCGGCATCAATGACGTGCGCCTCGTGCCGATCGGCCCGACCACCGGGCCCATTGAGCCGATCCGCGCGGCTCGCGAGGCAGCGCACCGGCGACTTGCGGAAATGGCGGCGACGTTCTGAGTAGTCCTCACCGCATCGTCGTCCCGGCGAAAGCCGGGACCCATAATCACAGGGTCGTGTTGTTGCAGAAGGCTGTGGCCACGGCGTCGCGCAACAATGAATATTCGGGGTTATGGGTCCCGGCTTTCGCCGGGACGACGGCAAGTTTGCCGGGCCGCTTGTGGAAGAGTCACCCGTCAGGGATGTCGCACCTCCCCTCGTTATTCCGGGCTCGCGCTACGCGCGCCCTCAGGTGCGCAATGGCGCACCGGGGAATGACGAACGAACTACGTCTCCGCCACGGGAAACACGAGCCTGCACAACAGCCCCGGCGCGTTGTCGCGCAGTTCGATCCGCGCGCCGTGCAGGCTCGCGACCGCTGCGACCAGGCTGAGACCGAGTCCATTTCCCGGCGTATAGCGGCTCTGCTCGAGCCGATAGAAGCGCTTGAAAACCCGATCGTGCTGCTCGGCGGGAATACCGGGGCCGTCATCGGCGACCGAAATCACCGGCCCGCCCTCGTCATTGTCGCAGGTTACCGTCACCCGTCCGCCCGGGCGGCCATGCTTGATGGCGTTGTCGACGAGATTGGCAATAGCATCGAACAGCAGGTCGCGGTCGCCGGTGACCTGCACCGCCGGATCGCCGGCAAGAACGAGGCGCGTGGTGACCTGCTCGGCCGCAGCATCGTAGAGCTCGACCACCTCGCCTGCGATCTCGACCAGGTTGACCGTGCGAAACGCCCCCTTGCGAGCCCGCGTCTCGATCTCGGAAATCCGCGTGATCGATGCGAACATCCCGAGCACCGCGTCGAGATCGGCGATGGTGTCGCCGATCAGCGCCGCATCCCCTTCCCCGTTGCGTGGAGCATGGTAGGCCTTCTCCAACCGGCCGCGCATCCGGGTCAGCGGCGTGCGCAGATCGTGGGCGATGTTCTCGCTGACCTGCTTGACGTCCCCCATCAGGGATTGGATGCGATCCAGCATCAGATTGAGATTCTCGGCGACGCGATCCCATTCGTCACGGCTGCCGTGGAGCGGGATACGCTGGTCGAGGCCGGAGAGCATGATGGCGCGACTGGTCGCATTGATCGACTCGATCCGGCTGACCGTTCGCTGCGTGACCCCGATGCTGGCAGCCGCCGCAAGCCCGATGATCAGCACAATAGCCGCGATGCCCGCGGCCCTGATCTGCGCCATGAAGCCATCGAGATCGCTGATGTCGCGGCCCACCAGAAGCCGATCGCCGTTTGACAAGGTCTCCGTCGCAGCTCGCACCAGAGCGGGTTCCGCGGAGAGCTGCGGCAGCGAAGCGCGGAATTCAGCCCATCCCTGCGCGGCAGCATCGTTTGGCCATTGCTTCAGATTTCCAGCGAGTATCGCGGATCCGGGGCCAGCCAACAGATAGACATGATCGGCTACGTCCTTGTCCGCAATGCGCTGTGCGATCGACGCGGCCAGGCCATCACGGCCGGATCGCGCATAGGCAGCATCGAGGCTCGCCTGCTCAGTCATGATTGCGCGATCGGACCTGTCGCGCACATAGGACAGCGTCGACCAGTAGACGTAAGCGAAGATGGCGGACACGATCAGGCCGAACACGCCGATGGCGATCAAGGCCAGGCGAAACGTCGATGACCCAAGGGTTTTAGCCAGGAGCACGGAGGCAGTACCCGATGCCGCGGATCGTGTGGATCAGCGGATAGGCTTGCTGGTCGTCGACCTTGCGGCGCACCCGTCCGACATAGACATCGATGATGTTGGTCGAGGGATCGAAGTGCAGATCCCACACGTGCTGCAACAGCATGGCGCGCGACACCACACGGCCTTCATTCCGCGTGAGATACTCGAGCAGCTGGAATTCCTTCGGCAGCAGTGGAATCTTCCGGCCGCGGCGGCTTGCCGTCCGCGCGATCAGATCGACCGCAAGATCGCCGACCCGCAGGATGGTCTCCTTGGCAACGGTCTCGCTGCGGCGACCGAGCGCCTCGAGCCGTGCCAGCAGTTCGACAAAGGAAAACGGTTTGACCAGATAGTCGTCGCCGCCGGCGCGCAAGCCGCGCACGCGGTCGTCGACCTCACCGAGCGCGCTGATGATCAGAAACGGCACTGCGATGCCGTCGTCGCGCATCTGACGCATCACCGTGATGCCGTCGATATCGGGCAGCATGCGATCGATCGTGATCACGGCATAGTCGCGCGCCGCGCCCTGGCTCAACGCCTCGCGGCCGTTCGCCGCAAGGTCCACGTCATAGCCGCTGGTCGTGAGCTCTTCGACGAGTTGACCCGCGGTCTCCGGATCGTCCTCGACGACGAGAATGCGGCGGTGAGCTCCGGTCATTGTGTTCAACTCTCCGAGCGCCCGCCCCGCGACGATCGCCGCCAGACTATCCCATTCCGGGGCTGGATGGAACGTCTGGCGACGACCGCGACAACGGTGCGGTTGGTTGGGCGATCACCAATAGTCACCGCACACATTGACCCATTGCAGACCGTAAGCCGTCCATACCCGGCGGTAACAGCCATCGTAGTAATCGGCATAGACGTAAGGCCCGCCGAAGAATGCGAAGCGATGGAAGCGGTGGTGATGGAAGAAGCCGCCGTGATGGAAGAAGCGTCCGCCATGGAATCCGGCTCCGGCAAATCGCGGGCCGAACGCAGGAGCGCCGGCAAAGCGCGCGCCGCCGAAGTGCCCGCCGGCAAAATGGCCGCCGCCGCCCATCGCGGCGAATGCCATGCTTCCGCCACGCATACCGCCACCGAAACCTCCGCCATGCATTCCGCCGCCAAAGCCGCCACCGTGCATGCCGCCACCCATGGCGCCAGCGAAGCCACCGCCGTGGCCGCCACCGAAGCCACCACCGCCACCATGTCCGCCACCGCCACCGCCGCCGCCTCTGGCGAGGGCTGCGGGTGCAAGCGCGACGCTGACCGCGAGCGTCGCCGCCGTGAGACACGTGAGAAGCCTGTTCTTCATGAAATCCTCCCTGATTGGGACCGCGGCAAATCTCGTATCGCCGCACGCGAGCATGATCAGAAGACGCAAGCGGACCGCCGACTTCAACTTACAAATGCGCCAGATTCTGACGCAGGATTTAGAATTGGCGAACGAGCGCGGCCATGCGGAAATCACCATGATCGCAGCCAGGATTTCGTTGGCCGAGATCGACGGACATTTGGCCGGAATCACCGGATAGCGCTCGTTGAAGCGATCCGCCCGGTTTCTTAATCGTGAGGGTGTCGAGGAATGACGGCGTCCTGGAGAGATTGCAGATCCGGTTCACAATTTGTCGATTTAAGGGTCTCCCCTCCTCGCCGGCCGTAACCCAACCACCATGCAATCACCTTTCACCCGGCTTCGCTGCCGGCGCCGGGAAGGCGAAGTGCTGACCTTCAGCAAGGAGCTTTCGATGAGCGACGAGATCAAAAGACCGTTTCTGACCCTCGCTTCCGGCGCACCTGGCACCTTCACCGTCACCCACGACATCACGCGCTACACCAAGGCCAGCATCTTTTCCGCGATCGGCAAGCAGACGCCGATGTTCGCGCGGTTCTCGACGGTTGCCGGCGAACGCGGCGCAGCCGATGCCGAGCGCGACATCCGCGGCTTCGCGCTGAAATTCTATACCGACGAAGGCAATTTGGACGTGGTGGGTAACAACACGCCGGTGTTCTTCTTCCGCGATCCCTTGCGCTTCATCGACCTCAATCACGTGATCAAGCGCCATCCGCGCACGGGCGTACGCGACCCCGACATGAACTGGGATTTCTGGACGCTGCTGCCGGAAGCGTTGCACCAAGTCACCATCGTCATGAGCGAGCGCGGCATTCCGAAGAGTTTCCGTCACCAGCACGGCTTCGGCAGCCACACCTACAGCATGGTCAACGCGAGCAATGAGCGCGTCTGGGTGAAATTCCATTTCCGCACTCAGCAAGGCGTCCAGAACCTGACCGATGCGGAGGCCGAGGCCGTGGTCGGCAAGGACCGCGAGAGCCACCAGCGCGACCTGTTCAACAGCATCGAGCACGGCGACTTCCCGCGCTGGACGCTGTTCATCCAGGTGATGACGGACGCGCAGGCCAAGGCATTCCCGTTCAACCCGTTCGATCTTACCAAGGTGTGGCCGAAGGCGGATTATCCGCTGATCGAGGTCGGCCATTTCGAGCTCAATCGCAACCCGGAGAACTTCTTCGCCGAAGTCGAGCAGGCGGCGTTCACGCCGGCGAATGCCGTGCCCGGCATCGGCTATTCGCCGGACAAGATGCTGCAGGCCCGGCTGTTCTCCTATGGCGACGCGCAGCGTTACCGGCTCGGCGTCAACCACCACCAGATCCCGGTCAACGCGCCGAAATGTCCCTTCCACAGCTACCACCGCGACGGCGCGATGCGCACCGACGGCAATCTGGGCTCGACGCTGACCTACTGGCCGAACAGCCATGGCGAGTGGACCGAGCAGCCGCAGCTGAACGAGCCACCGCTGGAGCTGTCAGGCGCGGCCGCGCATTGGGATCATCGCGTGGACGACGATCACTGGCAGCAGCCCGGCGATCTGTTCCGCAAGATGAATACTGCGCAAAAGCAGGCGCTGTTCGACAACACTGCCCGCCAGGTCGGCCATGCATCGAAGCACATCCAGGAACGGCACGTCGCGAATTGCAGCAAGGCCGACCCGGCCTATGGCAAGGGCGTCGCGGAGTCACTGGCCAGGTTTGCTGAAGGAAGGGTGTAGAAGCGGAGGCAAGGGCCGCTCGACGATCGCGTCGCGATTGGCACCAAACATTCGGTGTCGTCCCTGCGAAAGCAGGGCCCCATAGCCACCGAAGGACGTTGTTACGCGACGTTGGGCCACAGCTTGGTTCGACAATCCGCTCCTGCGGTTATGGGTCCCTGCTTTCGCAGGGACGGCGGCTGATATGCTGCGCCACGGCTCGACCCGTCGCTGCACCTAGGTCGGCTTGCCGCGTCCGCTCTTCTCGGCCGCGCGACGCAGCGCCTCCGCGAGCGCGCCGCCGCCGGACTGCTCCTGCGGGCGGCGCGGGGCCGACGACGTCATCTTGGCCGAACCACGTGAGAAATCGCGCGACGGACCCGCATTGTCCTTCTTCGGACCGATCTCATCGTCAAGCCGCAGGGTCAGCGCGATGCGCTTGCGTGCGACCTCGACGTCCAGGACCTTGACCTTGACGATGTCACCGGGCTTCACCACCTCGCGCGGATCCTTGATGAAGTTCCGCGACATTGCCGAGATGTGCACCAGCCCATCCTGATGCACGCCGATGTCGACGAAGGCGCCGAAGGCCGCAACGTTGGTCACGGTACCCTCGAGGATCATGCCCTTCTTGAGATCCTTGACCTCCTCGACGCCCTCCTTGAACACCGCCGCCTTGAACGCCGGGCGCGGGTCGCGGCCGGGCTTTTCCAGCTCGCGCAGAATGTCGGTGACGGTGGGCAGCCCAAACGTGTCGTCGACGAAGGTTTGCGGCCTCAGCCCGCGCACCATGTCGGCGTTGCCGATCAACGCCTTGATGTCGCTCTTGGTCGCCTCGAGGATACGGCGCACCACCGGATAGGCTTCCGGATGCACGCCGGACGAATCGAGCGGATCCTCGCCATTGCTGATGCGCAGGAAGCCGGCGCACTGCTCGAACGCCTTCGGCCCGAGCCGTGGCACCTCCTTGAGCGCCTTGCGCGACTTGAACGGACCATTGGCATCGCGGTGCTGCACGATGCTTTGCGCCAGTCCCTGGCCGATGCCCGACACCCGCGAGAGCAGCGGCACCGAGGCGGTATTGGCATCGACTCCGACCGCGTTCACGCAGTCTTCCACCACGGCATCGAGCGAGCGCGCCAGCTTGGCCTCGCCGAGATCGTGCTGGTATTGGCCGACACCGATCGCCTTCGGATCGATCTTGACGAGCTCGGCCAGCGGATCCTGCAGGCGTCGCGCAATCGAGACCGCGCCGCGAATGGTGACGTCGAGGTCGGGCAATTCGTTCGAGGCGAAGGCGGAGGCCGAATAAACCGACGCGCCGGCTTCGGAGACGACGATCTTGGTCATCTTGCGCTCGGGCAGCCGCTTGACGAGCTCAGCCGCGAGCTTGTCGGTCTCGCGCGAGGCGGTGCCGTTGCCGATCGCGATCAGCTCGACCCCGTGCTCGAGCGCGAGCTTGCCCAGAATGGCGAGTGCCTCGTCCCAGCGCCGCTGCGGCTCGTGCGGGAAGATTGCGGTGTGCGCCACCACCTTGCCCGTCGCATCGATCACCGCGACCTTGACGCCGGTACGATAGCCGGGGTCGAGCCCCATTGTGGCACGCGGGCCGGCCGGCGCTGCGAGCAACAGATCGCGCAGGTTCGAGGCGAACACCCGCACGGCCTCGGTCTCGGCCGCGGCCCACAGCCGCATCCGCAGATCGATATTGAGGTGAATCTGGATCTTGGTGCGCCAGGCCCAGCGCACCGTCTCGGTCAACCACTTGTCGCCCTTGCGGCCCTGGTTGAAGATCGCAAAGCGGTTCATGATCTTGAGCTCATAGAGGCCGGGTACGCCGACGGCCGGCGCCTCGGCCTCCGGCTTGATCGCCAGGTCGAGAATCTCTTCCTTCTCGCCGCGGAACAGCGCCAGGATGCGGTGCGACGGCAGCTTCGGCAACGGCTCGGAGAAATCGAAATAGTCCTTGAACTTCTCGCCTTCGGTCTTCTTGCCGGTGCGAACCGTCGAGCCCATGATGCCGTTCGACCACATCTCCTCGCGCAACGCGCCGATCAGATCGGCATCCTCGGCGAAGCGCTCAACCAGGATCGCGCGCGCGCCGTCCAGCGCGGCGGCGACGTCAGCGACCTGCTTCTCGGCATTGACGAAGGGAGAAGCGACCTCGTTCGGATCGTTTTGCGGCTGCGTCAACAGCTGATCGGCAAGCGGTTCGAGCCCGGCCTCCTTGGCGATCTCCGCCTTGGTGCGACGCTTCGGCTTGTACGGCAGATAGATGTCCTCGAGCCGGCCCTTGCTGTCGGCCGCCATGATCTGGGCTTCGAGCGCGGCATCGAGCTTGCCCTGCTCGCGGATCGAATTGAGCACCGCGGTGCGGCGCTCCTCGAGCTCCCGCAGATAGGTCAGCCGCTCTTCCAGCGTGCGCAGCTGCGCATCATCGAGCGCGCCGGTGAGCTCCTTGCGGTATCGCGCGATGAACGGCACCGTGGCGCCGCCGTCAAGCAGCGTCACCGCCGCCTCGACCTGCTCGTCGCGAACCCCCAGCTCCTGCGCAATCTGATGATGAATCTTTGCCACGCCTGTCTCTCTGATCCCGTTGCACCGCCGGACCTGGACAGTGCGGACGCCGCTTATGAACCATCCCGGATTGATTCATCAAGGCGCGCTGTGGATCAAATGAGGCGCCGCCTGCAATCTATTTCCGGGATGTCGGCCGCCCGCGGCTTGACAAATAGACCCGCGCCGCATTGCCGCCGAAAATCGCAGCTCTTGCCTCACTTGACAAATCAGCCAGCAAGGTCTCCGCCGCCGCGAACCAGTGCGCATAGCCGCCGGCGAGATTGACGACGGGCCAGTCGCTGCCCCACAGCATCCGCTCCGGCCCGAAGCAGGCCATCGCGTGATCGACGGCCTCGCGCAAATCCTTGACCTGCCAGTTCGGCGCCGCCTCCGTCGCAAGCCCCGAGAGCTTGCAGACGACGTTGGATCGTGTTGCAAGGTTTGCGATGTCGTCCTTCCAGGCCGCGATGTCGCCGGTCGCGAGGTGCGGCTTGCCGAAATGGTCGAGCACGAATTGCAGGTCCGGATGGCGATCGACCACCTGGACGAGCCGTGGCAGATGCCGCGGCAGCACCAGCGCGTCGAACACCAGATCATGCCGCGCCATGGCCTCGAGCGGTGCCGCCAGCTCGGGCCGCAACAGCCAGTCGTCATCGGCGATGTCCTGCACCATCGGCCGCAGGCCGACCAGCAGCTCGCGCCCGGCGACGGCATCGACGCGCATCGCGGCATCGGGCGCATCGAAATCGATCCAGCCGACCACGCCGCGCACCAGCTCGGTGCCCTTGGCGACGTCGAGCATGAATGCCGTCTCGGCTTCGGTCGGCGCGGCCTGCACCAGGATCGTGCCATCGATCCCGGCTACGGCGAGATGCGGCGCGAGATCGGTCAGGCCGAAGTCGCGATAGATCGGACCGCGCTCCGGCGTCAGCCAGCCGTAATCGGCGCGCGCCAAGGTCCAGACATGGTGATGGGCGTCGATCCGCATCATGCCGGCACCGGCGCATGCTGGTCGAGCAGCCCCTCGGCTTTCAAATCGCGCCATAGCGCGGCGGGCACGGGTGATGACAGGGCGGCGACGTTGCGCTCGACCTCCTGCGGGGTCTGCGCGCCGAGCACGAGGCTCGCAACCGCCGGATGGCCCAGCGCGAAATGCAGCGCAGCGGTCGGCAGCGCTACGCCGTGGGCGCGGCAGACGCGCTCGATCGCGGCGACCTTCTGCATCACGTCAGGCGGCGCGTCCTTGTAATTGTACTTGGCGCCGGCAACCGCGCCGGTCGCCAGGATACCGGAATTGAACACGCCTCCCAGCATCATGCCGATGCCCTGCTTCTCCGCCAGCGGCAGGAATTCGGCCAGCGCCGGCTGCTCCAGCAGCGAGTAGCGGCCGGCGAGCAGCATGGTATCGAACGAGCCTGCCTTGGCGAAGCGCACGCACATCTCGGCCTCGTTGACGCCGATGCCGATGCCCTTGACCACACCCTGGGAACGCAGATTGTCGAGCGCGACATAGGCGCCCTCCATCGCCTCGCGAAACCGCGCCTCGATGGCGTCAGCACCATGGGTCCAGACATCGACGTCGTGGATCAGGAGCAAGTCGATGCGATCGGTGCCGAGGCGCAGCAGCGACTGCTCGACCGAGCGCATGGTGCCGTCATAGGAATAATCGACCACCGCACGGTGCGGCTGCCCGCCGGCGAAATTGGAGCCGTCACCGCGGCCGTGAAACGGGTCCATCCAGCGCCCGACCTTGGTGCAGACGACGACGTCATCGCGCGCCAGGCGGCGCAGCGCCGTGCCGCTGCGGTGCTCGGCGAGACCATGGCCATAGAGCGGAGAGGAATCCAGCAGGTTGACGCCCAGCGCAAACGCTCGCTCCGCCGCTGCGATCGCGGCGGTGTCGTCAAGCCGCGCAAAGAGATCGCCGAGCGGCGCCGTGCCGAAACCGAGAATGGAAACATCGAGCCCGGTGCGACCGAGCCTGCGGCGCGGCAGTGCGGGGGAACCGGGATTGGAGGACTGCTGTTGGATCATTGTGGCCTTCCGCCATACGTTTCTTGTTAGCCCCTCTGACGAGACTAGCGTCGTTGACGGAGATCGTGAAGGGACCTTCGGTCGCCAACGGTGCGGTAAGGCTTTCTCATCGCACACATGCCTTATCCTCAAAAATGCGATCGGCAACTTCACGTTGCCTATCGGCAGAAAATGGGCTATGGGAACGCTCCGTAGTTTCAATACAGGAGGCGACGATGTTCAGATCTGTGCGCTTCCCGGGTTCGCCGCGCGATATTTGACGCGCGTCCCGGGATTGGATCCCGGGTGAAAATCCTGACACCCACACGTAATCGAATTTACCTCGGACCTCCGGCTCCGCGCCTGCGGAACTATTGTCATGACATCGACACTTCTGGTGGCCTCTCGTCGGGAGGCCACACGCTCCGCGCTGCTCGAACGTCAGCTGCGGAAATATCATCCGCATGTTCAGGGAAAGGTTCGCGCGCTGGCCGCACGACACACCCGCGTGGCGGACCTTGCCGCGAGCTTTCCCGCGCTTCTGTTTGCGCTGGCGGTCCCGCGCGGCGGGGTCGCTTCCGCGTCCGCACTCGCATGTGTGATCGACGGCCGCTCTCTCGCGGACGCGGCCGCCGCGGCGGGTGTTGCGCTCTGGTTGCGCAAATTGCCGCCGGAAGCATTCACGAGCCCGATCACGCGGCTACCCGATGACGAGCTGCTTCGCCGGCAGATCGCCAACCATCTGCCCCAATCGCCGAAGCTCGCGCCGGTCTGGCTTAAATCAGTAGCCGCGGTGGCGGAGCTTGCACATGGACCCGCCGCGGTCTGGATCGCGCGCGAACTGGTCCGGGCGCCGCCGCGTGCCGATCCCGCGCGATTGCGGCTGCTCGGCCTGTGGGCATGGTTCTCGACGCAGCCGGCGACGTTGGGGCACACGCTGATCGACCGGAGATGGACGCCAGGCATGCAGACCGGCTCGGCGCTCGCTGCCGCCGACACATGGCGCAGCATGATCGAGCTACATGTCAGCCTCGGCCCGCAGCCGATCGCGGACATGTGGCTGCAGCCAGATCGGGTTGCCGGTTACGACTTCATCCCGCTGACCTCAACTGCGGATATCTCGGAGGAGGCGGAGGCCATGCAGAATTGCCTCCGCACCTACGGCCACCAGCTCGCACACAACCGCTCGCGGCTTTGGAGCATCAGGCGGTGCGGTCAACGAGTCGCCACCCTTAGGGTAGCGCCCCGCTTCGACGATCCACTGCCCGTTATCGCCGAGCTCAATGGCGTCAGGAACACCGCCGCGCCGCGCGAAGTCTGGTGGGCTGCACGCCAATGGCTAGATGCGCACGACCTGTTGCGGATCGAGATGGCGCCGCGCAAATGGGGCACTGCCCCTCTCGACCGGCCAACCTGGCGCCCGATCTGGCGGCCATACTGGCTCGCCAAGCGGCGGATTCCGGAATGGCTCCCGCTCGCTCCGTCGCGCAAGGCACTCGATGCGTTGTGACGCTGTTACCGTTCGGAAAGAATCTGCTCGGCGACGTTGTCGACCACGACAGGACTCTCGAAATAGGTCACCGTCGGATCGGCGCCATATTTCTCCCGGGCACGGGCGCGCCATGCGTCGGTGTAAAGCGCTTCCGCATCCTGCCTCGAGTTCCAGAAATAGACACCGCCGGCCGTCATCCCGTCCTCGGAAATCATATAGGTCTTCCGAAACAGCCCCGACACGCCGCGATAGAGCGGCGCCGTGCTCAGAAAGATGCTGCGCGCTTCCTCGCGGGTGATCGGCTTCGGCAATCTGAACGTCGTGACGGCGGTAATCATCCTGACCTCCTGCGGCATCATCCTTGACATGGTTGTCAATCTTGACGATGATGTCAAGAATGAATAGGTGGAGCGAACCGAGATGGTAGGTGTGCGTCAGTTTGATGAGGATGAGGTGGTCGCAACCGCGCTCGACGTGTTCTGGCGCAAGGGCCTGCACGACGCGACCATGCAGGACCTCGCCGCCGCGACCGGCGTCCAGCGCGGCAGCCTTTACAACGCCTATGGCGACAAGGAAGCGATCTTCCTGCGCGCCTTCGATCGATATGCCGAGCAATTCCTCGAAGCGGCCGGCAACGCGCTGGCGCAGGGCGATGCGGCGAGCGGGCTCAAGAACTTCTTCGACATGATCATCGTCAACATGACCGACGGTTCGCCGCCGCGCGGCTGCCTGACCACCCGTACGGCGCTCGACGCGGCCATCTCAAGCACGGATGTGCAGCAGCGCGTGCAGGGCGTGCTCACCCGGCTCGAACAGCTGATCGGCAAGGCCATCAGCGGGGCCCCAGGCAAGCGGAGCGTTGCCGATGCGAACCGGCTGGCCCGCGTCATCGTGACGTTTACGCGAGGGTTGGCCGTGATGGAGCGCGCCGGCTACAGCCGCAAGCAATTGAGGGAGTCCGCCACGACGTTCATCGAGGCGGTCGTGGGCAACGCCTGAGGCGCCGTTGCGCTGTCCCGGACGCGACGGAAGGCGGTTCAGCCTGGCGGCTTGCGCGACCATGCGCCGACGAAGGTCGGGAGTGCAAAGACGCCCTGCAGGGCGACCACTTCCGCGCGCAAGCGTTCGGCAAAGCTGTCCAGTGCCAGATCCGCTTCGGTTGCGATGCCGAGCTTGACGATATGCGGCAGATTGCTGCGCAAGCCGCTGGCCATGTAGTCGTAGCCGTCGAAATCCGCTCCACCTCCCGCCGGCGCGAACAGGCTCATGCGCGGCGCGGGAAGCCCGGACGCGACGAAGGCGCCGTGCAGCGACAATCCCATCCGGTTGTTCAGCCCTGCCCGTGCGAACATCTCCTTCACAAAGCCCCATGCCTGCGACAGCAGCGGCGACGGCGGAATGGCGATCGGCCCCTCACCCCAGTCGAGATCCTGGAACGCGACGATGCCACCAGGCTTGACGTGCCCAAGCAATTGCCGAAGCAGCGCTGCTGGGTCCTTCACATAAATCAGCACGAGCCGGCCGATGACCGCATCGAAATCACGCTCCAGCGCGATCGTGTTGATGTCGCCGGCGCGAAACGAGACCTGGTTCAGGCCGAGCGAGCGCGCCGTGCTTGCGGCTTCTTCGACGATGGCGGGGTTGCTGTCGACGCCGACGACCGCGCCGCTCTCGCCGACAAGACCTGCGGCGATAAAGGAGACGTTGCCGGCTCCGCTTCCGACGTCGAGCACTTTCATGCCCGGCGAAAGTCCGGCTTCTTTCAGGAGCTGCCATGTCGACGCGTCGTAGAGCTGGGACTGTCGCCTGAGCCTGTCGGTCTCCGCGGTCGAGCGGCCCATCACGTAGTTCGGATCGTAGCCGGACGTCGCTTGCATGGGTGTACCCGTCTTCGGTTCATGAATGTGAGGTGCCGGATTGCCGGACGTCGTCACGGCACCGTTGTCGCGCCCGCGCTCATTTCGACCGCAGGCTCGACAGGAAAGCTTCCAGATCCGCCGCGAAGCGTTGCGTGAATGCGATGGCGCGGTGGGGTGAATGGCCGCACCCTTCGTAGCGAACGATGTCGGCACGCGGATTGCCGTGTGCGAAGCGCGATTCGTGGCCTTCCAGCAAGGCCGCGCCAGAGCCGGGATCGGCCTGAATAATCTTGACCGGGCACAAGAATTCCCGCTCGGTCGGAATCGCCGCAAGAACTGAGCCCGCAACGTCTCCGTCCGCCCAGCATCGCCCGTCTTGCCGCTGCAGCGCAGACGCATGACTGAGCAGATGGCGGGAGCCGAAGTGATCGCTACCGATTCCACCCATCGGCGTTGGAGAGTCCGAAACGAACGCAAGGTACGTCCCGAGCGGCGCGCGCGCTTGCTGCCATGCGGCCTGACGCGCGCTGACGATCCCAAATAGTTTTGGGAATGCCGATTTCTCCCACTCTCCCGGCTGCCCGAGAAACCAAGGCGGATCTTCGAGGAAGGCTGCACGCACGTTGGCGTCACCGCTCTGCGCCAGCACACCGGCAACGCAGCCGCCGAGCGAATGCCCGACAATCACCGCCGGGCGCCCGATAGCGGCCAACGCCGTCTGCGCGTCCGAAACATAGTCGGCGAGAGCGTAGCTTGCAGCCCGATCCGAATGGCCGTGCCCCCGGAAATCAAGGGTCCAGACCCTGTAACGATCCCTGAGCCGATCGCCGATTTCCTGCCATGTGTCCCGGCTCAGCGACAGGCCGTGCAGAAACAGGATCGGCTCTGCGTCCGTTGGGCCATCAACGGACGCAGCAAGCCTGATGCCATTATTGTCGAGCGATAGATCGGTCACCGAACATCTCCATTGTGAAATACGATCAGCACCAGGCGCCGGCTTGCTGGATTGCAGCTCGGCATGAGCCGCCGTCCGCCGGTTTCAGCGTCCGATCTGCTTGAACTTGTCTGTGAGGCCATCGAGATAGCCAACCCAGGTCGAATTGATCGGCTGGTTCTCGATCAGCGCGTGAAAGCGGATCATCATACAGATCAAGAACAGCGGCTGGATGAACGCCGCGCGCACCGTCACCGCCAGCAGGGCCGCGATGAAGACCGTGACCAAGGCGCCATACTCCCTGACAGCGTCAGGCAACCAGACCGTCACCACGCCCGCGGGGACCAGCAGCAGCAGGCACAGCAGGATACTCAGGACCCGCTCCACGATGACCATCCAGACCGACGTGGTCAGGATCGGCTTGGCGTTCTGGCAATAATAGACCAGGCCGTCCTGGATGTTGCGCCTGGGATCATCGCCGCCGCGCGCCAGATCGTAGGACAGCACCACCTTGTCCAGATAGCGCGTCGCGGCCGACAAGATGGTGTTGAGCAGACCGACGATCGCCTTCATGCCGGGCGCCGGCAGCCATTCGCCAAGCGTATCGAGCGCATTGTGAAACGCACGGAGCACGGCGCGGATCAGCGCATTGAGCCCGAACAGGACCGCGACCTCGCCGAACCGGTTCATCACGATCCGGCGGCCGTAGGCGAACTGCCCTTCGGTGCCGCTGCCGATGCGGCCGTGCGTGATCAGTTCGGTCAGCACCGCGACATGGCCGCACGCGATCATGTGAACGGTGTAGCGCAGGATGGCGCCCCAGATCCAACCACCGAGCAGCAGGATGCCGAGCAGCCAGCAATAGCCGAACACGCTGGCGACGTGAGTGCCGAGCCACACTGCGCCGCCCACGGCGACAATGGCCCAGACCACGCAGGCCGCGGCAAAACCCAGCAACACGCCCCATCGCGCCAGCGCGTAAGGCAGGGTCTCGAGCAGCAACTTCAACGCGGTGCCGAGACCGTGATCGCGCACCAGCAACGGATAGGAATGCGACGGTCCTTGCGACGGCCCGGTGCCGCGCCATTCGGCTGAACCGCCGCCACCCCGACCGCCGTTATTGGTCAGACTCATGTCGGACATCTGGTGCTCTCTTCGATTATCGGGATCGATTGCCGGATCGGTTCAACGCGACGGCCCTCAACACGGATTCCCGGCGCGGCCGTCTTCCCGCTTTGCCGGCAATCGGCGCCGGCAGGCGGATCGCCGCACTGCCAGGCGTCACAGCGCCAACACCTCGGGGCTGGCAGAGGGTTGGTCCGTTGGCGCTGTGAGCCGGCGCAGCCGCGACATCGAACAGGGGAGCGTCGATGTCGCGGCCCAGCGATCAATGACCAGCCGGCAGTTCGGCGTAGTTGCCGTCCTTGTCGCGGCGGTACACGACATAGTCGATCAGGGTGATGTCACCCTTCGGCGTGTAGCTAATGTTGCCGAGCACGGTATCCCAGCTGCCGGCCTTGATGGCGGCGGCGACCTTCTTGGCATCCGTGGTCTTGGCACGGGTGACGGCCTGGCTCCAGATCTGGAAGGCCGCATAGCTGTAGAGCGTGTAACCGTCGGGATCGATGCCCTTGTCCTTGAACTTCTTCAAGGTTGCGGCCGCGGTGACCTTCTTGCGCGGATCGGGCGAGAAGGTGAACAGCGAACCCTCGGCAAGCGGGCCTGCGATCGCCGCGAACTGCTTGTCGACCAAAGCGTCGCCGCCCATCAGCACGGCATTGACGCCCTGCTCGCGCATCTGGCGCAGGATCAACGCGGCTTCGGCATAGTAGCCACCGACATAAACGAAATCGATCGACTCCTTCTTGAAGCGGGACACCAGCGCGGCAAAATCCTTGTCGCCCTTGGTGTAGGCTTCATAGAGCTTCTCTTTCACGCCCGCGGCGTTGATGGCGTTCTTCGTTTCGTCGGCGAGGCCTTTGCCGTAGGTCGTCTTGTCGTGGATGATCGCGACGTTCTTGGTCTTGTAGTTCTTGATGATATAGGCCGCCGCGACCATGCCCTGCTGGTCATCCCGGCCGCAGACGCGGAATGTGTTCCACAGCCCGCGCTCGGTGAACAGCGGGTTGGTCGAGCCCGGCGTGATCTCCAGCACGTTGCCCTCGGCGTAGGCGTCCGAGGCGGGAATCGAGGTCGACGAGCAGAAGTGCCCGACGACGAACGGAATCTTCGCGCCGGCCATTTTCTCGGCGACCGACACGGCCTGCTTCGGATCGCAGGCGTCGTCGCCGACTTCCAGCTTGAGCTTCTTGCCGAGCACGCCGCCTGCCGCGTTGATGTCGGCAATCGCGAGATCGGCGCCGTTCTTGAACTGCTGGCCGAAGCTCGCCTCCGAGCCGGTCATCGGCCCGACCACGGCAACACTGACATCCTGTGCCATGGCAGCACTGGACAGCGCCAGGCTTGTGCCGAGCGCAAGAAAATATCCTCGAAGTGCAAACGTCATCACATTCTCCTCGATGGTCTTAAGTCGCCTCAATGCATCGCAATCGACTCATATCGCCGGCTGCGACGATCACCGGGGGCTGCCTTTTATGCGCGCGGTAGCCCGCAGGCTCGGACTGAGGCGACGGGGGATTGGACATATGCGACATCGTGCAACAATGTGAAACACGTTGCCGTGCATTGGTTTGTGGAATCGTCAGCGGGCGCGATCGGGGACGATCTTGTGTGCGCGACAGCACATAGCTGATGTATTCGATCACGGCCGCACCAGCGGCTCGGGCTGTGCCGGCTTGACGTCCGCTCCGACCGGTGCGGCCGCCTCGACGGCACCTTTCAACTCGATCTCGTAGTAACCACCGACCTTGATCGCGCCCCATTGCGTCGAGACCGCGAGGTTTATTCTTTGTCGCGTCGGCAAATCGGCGTCGGTGTGCCGGTGAGCGACGCCGCCCTGAGACAGGACTTCGATATGGGACAGCCGAGCGCCGTCCGCGTTCCAGAAATCGAAGTTGAGATGCTGCGGCAATGGACGACCGAATTCGCCTATCTCCTTGAAGGCGAGCTCGACATCGACATGGCCCGGCCCCGCCATGAACGTGTAGTAGTGTCCGCGGACGTCATTGGTGATGTTGGCACGATTGACGCCAAGGCCAAGCACCGTCGGACGACGAGGATCGGTGGACTGCGCCGGTGCCCGGCCGGCCAATGCGCCCGTCCAGAGAAGCAGGCAGAGCGCCGGCTTCACGACCAGCACGAGGACGCAGGCGATCGGCCGTTCACTGAGCGGGAAATACGGAACGCGCTTCATTGCGATCATCCGAGAACAGCAAAGGCGTCGACCGCATGTCCGCGCCGAGATACGCCTCACCGGCCATTTGATAGTTGGCCGATGCCAAAGCGAGGTGCTGGACGGCAGCATGGACGTCGCGCATGCAGCGTTCGAGCCCGCAACTCACGTCGACCGAGGCCGAGCCGCCGGCACCGAACATCAGCTCGGTCGCCTGCTTGGCGGTGTTCGCCGCATGGGTCGATGCCAGCCACAGCGTGGCGCGCTCGGCAACGCTGAGCACCTTGCCGGCACTGACGGCCTGCCACGCCTCTCCCAGCGTGCCGTAAAGGAAAGCCCGTCCCGAGCCAAGCAAGGCCTCGGCACGCCCGAGATCAGCCTGGACCAGCGTATCCTCGCGGAGCAGCTTGCGCGAGCGCGATGCGACCTTTCGTCCGACAAGCTCGACCAGAATGTCGATCGCATGGCGGGCGATGCCGAGCGGCACGGCGGCGAGCGCCGCCCCGAACAACGCAATCGTCGGAAACGCATAGAGCGGCCCCTGCTCCACCGGCGGCTCGCGAAACGAAAGCGACCGCGCGGATGGCACGAAAGCATCCGCGATCGCATAGTCATGGCTGCCCGTGCCGCGCAGCCCGACACTGTGCCAGGTGTCGAGGATCTCGCACTGCGCAGTCGGAAACAGCATGAAGCGCAGCACCGGGGTGCCATCGGGACGCAATCGCGGTTGATCCCCGTCGAAGATCCGGCAATTGCCGATCATCCAGCCGGAATGCTGACAACCGCTTCCGAGCGGCCAGCGGCCCGTGACGCGATAACCACCATCGACGACCCCGGCGGTGCCAAACGGCCGCAGGGCGCCCGCGGTTCGAACCAGCGGATCGCTACCGTAGATATCGCGCGCGGCATCCTTCCCGAGATAGCCGCCGAACACGCCATAGGCGCCACCGATGGCCATACACCAGCCTGCGGCACCGTCGGCACGCGCGATCTCCTCGACCACCCGGACGAGGGTCATCGGGTCGGCCTCCTCGCCGCCGAATGCGCGCGGAAGCCAGAGCCGGAACAGCCCTGCTTGTGCCATCGCTTCGATCAGCGGGACAGGCAGCCGCCGCGACCGCTCGCTCTCCTGCACGGATCCCTGAACCTGCGGCGCGAGCGCAGCGGCAGCATCGACGAACGATGAAGTGGTGGTGTCAGTCATTGGTGGCCTCGCTGTGTCGCTATCTGTGAATCCCCCGCGCAGCGTGATTCCGCGGGGGCCGCCTTTTAGGCGTCTCAACGATGCGAGGCTCGGACGGATGTGACGGGGAATAGGACGTACGCGACATCACGCAGCCATTTTCGCAATCATTGCATTTCCTGCCCGCGCTAGTTCGGGTTCGGAACAAAGATGACTATCTTCAAGTCTCGCGACGGCTTGAAGTTGGTATGCCGAACTTCGAAGCGCGTCGGGCCGGTCTTCTTGACGCCATCGGCGCAGAAGCTGACGAAGTTGTTGGGCTCGCCCTTGTCGATGGTGAGGTGAAATTCGCCGATCGGCGCCGCCCAGTTGGCGCCGGTCGAGAGCACATAGGCAATCGACCGTTCACTGAACGGCGGATAGGGAGCGCGCCTCGTCGCGCGCGCCCGCTCGATGCTGCGGATCAGGTCATCGTCGATGCAATAGGATGCGAGAAACGCCGGCGCTTCCGGATTGCTGCGCCAGTTGTCGGCGCCGATGATCGTCTGCACGGAGCCGCCGACGCTCGGACGATAGGTCTGCTCAAACGTGATCTCGCGGCCCGCGGGAAAGGTCTGCGTCCAGGTATAGGCCGAACGCAACGTCCAGGTCGGCACCAGATGATCCTGCATCGGGCCGCCCGACCCGTAGGTCTCGATGGCGCCGACGCCGAGCTTGACGAGCTCCGGCCAGTTCGACTTCGGCAGCTTGTCGAGCAGCTCGCCCGCGAGGCCCCTGATCGGCATCAGCGGAATTCCGAGCTTCCGCAGCAGCGCCGTCTGATCTACGTCATTCGCCAGCGCCGTCTGCTCGAGATGCGGCACGGCCGCCTTGCCGTCGACGGTGACGTGGAAGTCAAAGATGTTTTCGGGATCGTTGGTCGGGAGCCCTATGTTTTCGTCACCTTCCTTGCCGTCGATGTCGGGCATCGGGAACGCGATCATAATGGTCTTGTCGGCGGCCGAGGTGTTGAAAAAGCGATAGACGATCCGGACCTGCTTCTCGGAGATGAACAGATCCTCGGAGCGCATCACGATGTCGGGGTCCTGCTTGAAACGGAGGCCCCCGGTTTCCAGCGCAGCGGACGTGTCATTCGCCCGCGCGCACCAGGGCATCAGCCCGGCAAGCAGAACTAGAAAAGCCCCTTTGGCGATCGGAGGCATGGTCATTCCTTCTCTCTTGATTGGAGGCCAAACTCGCGGCAGTCAGTCGCATCCGTCCTTGACCGGGAAGAAATCGGAGACGTCGACGTGCGTCGTCTCGATCGGCAGCACGACCCAACTGTCCATCTCGAGATGACCGCAAAGCTTTACGACAGCGATCGATTTCCGGCCCTGCCAGGCCGTCACTGTGAATCCGATCGGGACAGCACTGCGCTCGAAAATATGCAGCTTGGCAATACCGGCGGCAGGGCCGGCCGCAAGCGAGATCGTGATTTCGCCGGCGCCGGTGCCACCAGGCAGGATTGGCGATTGCCGCGGTGGCCCAAACGAGAGCTCGCTCCCGGCCGAGACCGCGACGGTCTGTTGGAACCCGTTCTCGATCCTGAGCACAGGTTTCGCGCCCGCGGCCTCAGTGGCGATCGGCGCTATTCCCGCCAGAAGGTAGAGAAACGCTGGTGCTGATCGAACGAACGAAACCGACTTGAGCGCAATCCTTCCTGAATGAGTCCGCGCAGAGCCGAACAGGTTCGCCGGGTCGTGATCTTTCTCCGACGACAATATCGATGCACGCACACGTGCGCCTTCGCTGCGAACGATGTTAAATGGCAAGTACTCTTCCTATCGCAATCAGACGGAAGCTGCCTTTTATGTGCTTCGCGGATATGCGGCACGGACCGACACGACACTGATTTGGACATATGCGACATCGGTCGAGGACGTGAGACGAATTTGTCGCCGCATGTTGCATCGCTGTCCGGCAGCAAGGTTGTATGCCGGCCGGCCGCCCGCTAGTGATCATTCACCTCGGACGCTGCCCTATCGTCGACGACCTTCATGAAGATGGACATGCAGCATGCGCGGATCATACCGGCGGATATCCCGATCGCTCCTGTTGATTGGCGCGGCACTGATCGTGACAGCCGCTGCGACACCAGCACCTGAAAGCACGATCCGCTGGGATGCGAAGAACGCCTACCTCAAATGCGACGGCGCGATCGACGGCAGCATCACCTGGCCTGCCGAACCGGAGGCCGCGTGCGTCGCCATGTTGATGTGCGCGAATGAGCGAGCTTTGTCGGCAGAGCGTCAGCAGCGGCTGATCGAACAGATCCGGCGGGTGCCCGGATGCGGCGAGCCGTAGGCCACGCATCGCGTGACCGCGCGACCAGGGGCCGCTCAGGAACGCCGCGGCGCGGCGCGGATATCCGATGGCGTCGCGCCGTAGTGCCGGCGGAAGGTACGGTTGAAGTAGGAAAGATCACCAAACCCGACTTCGAACGCAATCGTGCCGATGGTGCTGCGGCTGTGGCGCGGATCGGTCAGCAAATGATGCGCGCGCGCCAGCCGCTGGCCGAGCACGAATTCCGAGAATGTCGAGCCTACGCTCTCGAACAGCCGCTGGATATGGCGCGGCGTGAGCTTCAGCCGCGCCGCGACCGCGGGCAGCGTGAGGTCGCCATGGCTCAGATTCTCACTGATGTCGGCCTTGACCGCGGCAAGCCGCGCGGCCGCCAGCCCGCCATCCTCCGCGGCAACCGCCGCGTCGGGATTGGCGCCGATGATCAGCGCGCCGAGATCGGTCAGATGCTTGACGACCGCGTTCCGCAGTTCGGGAGTCGAAAGCTGATAGCTGTCGTCGAGCTCACTGATGTAAAGCGCAAGCAACCGCATCGCTTCGGTGTTCGCCGGCAGCGGGCGGATCAGCATGTCTTCGGGATCGTGAACCAGCGAGGCGAGCGCCTTGCGCGGCAACCGAAGGCCGACGAAACGGCTCGGCGACACCGGGACCACCATGTTGCCGGCTTCCGCGCTCGACTGCAGTACTGCTTGACCCGGGCTAAGCTCGATGTCGCGGCCACGCTGTGACGCGCGCACGTTGCCGCTCGTGATGATCGTCAGCACGAGGTCGTCATTGCCGTCGAGCAGTTCGCGCGGCCGCGCGATCTTGAGATTGCTGCACGCCCAGGATCCGATCCCGAGCCCCGACAGTTCGCGCACACTCGCTTCGGCATGGAACGCGCCGTCGTCGAGCGGTTCCGGATCGAGCTTCACGATCATCCGCCCGATCTGCTCGCGGAAGATCGGCAAGCGGTCTCGCGCGCCGAAGTGCGCCGTCGAGAATCGGAACCCGGTCATATCGCCTGACTGCATTGTCATCGGCTCGCTCTCATGGCGGCGGAAATCGCGGGTCATATAAGGCCGATTTGTGGCAGTACACACCAATCATGGTGGCCATGCAGCGCGGCTGTAAACGTGAACCTTTCTCGGGTTCCGCCGATACCTCGATCTGACAACTGTCAAGCGTCGCGGATAAGCATCGTAAATACGCGGTCTGGCGCAGCGAGCGAAATTGCTTCGATCTAGATGTGTGTTTGTCGCGCCCGAATTCGCGATCGGGACTAGAATTGTCCTCGCTCCGATCAGCCCGAAGACGCCGCCTACACTGGCGCATGGATAATTATAATTGACTGACCGGACGGTCAATAGTAATCCGATCGCAGGTCATGCGACCTTCACTCATGGAAGGCGCAACGGGAGGTCATCATGGTCAGCGATCTGGTGTTGACCGATATCCGCGCCGGATATCGCGTCCTGACGCTCAACAGGCCCGACCGCCTGAATTCCTTCAGTGCCGATCTGCACGCCGCAATGATGGCCGCGTTGATTGCTGCGGAGCAGGACAAGTCCTGCCGCGCGCTGATCCTGACCGGAGCGGGACGCGGATTCTGCGCCGGGCAGGATCTTTCCGACGGCGTCTTCACGCCGGGCGAAACGCCCGATCTCTCGGCGCCGATCGAAAAATACTACAACCCGCTGGTGCGCAAGCTGCGCAGCATTCCGATGCCGGTCGTGTGCGCCGTCAACGGCGTGGCCGCAGGCGCCGGCGCGAACGTCGCCCTGGCTTGCGATATCGTGATCGCCGCGCGGTCGGCCAAATTCATCCAGGCCTTTGCCAAGCTCGGCCTCGTCCCGGATTCGGGCGGCACGTGGTTCTTGCCGCGGCTCGTCGGCGGGGCACGGGCACGCGCCCTGGCGATGCTCGCCGAGCCGATCTCGGCGGAACGGGCGGAAGCATGGGGCATGATCTGGAAGGTGGTCGAAGATTCCGACTTGATGACCGAAGCCCACGCCCTCGCCGCCTCGCTCGCGACGCGGCCGACCGACGGTCTTGCGTTGATCAAGCAGGCACTCGATGCCTCCGAGACCAACACGCTCGACACGCAACTCGAGCTCGAGCGTGACCTGCAGGGCCGCGCAGGCCGGTCGGCGGACTACGCCGAAGGCGTCACCGCGTTCCTCGAGAAGCGCTCGCCACGCTTTGTCGGACGAGCCCAGGATTGAACGTTCTGATTGAACGTTCAGCCGGCACGGCAATACGCAACATAGATCACAGGTCAAAGGATTCAATTTCGATGACACAGCCTGAATTCGACGGCGCGCAAACCGCGGACACAGTCATGAAACTCGACAGCTTCGTCCGCGGGAAGTGGAGCGGCGTCGGCGAGCCAGCGGCCGAGATTCGCAGTGCGGTCACCGGCGACGTCGTAGCGCTCACGACCAGGAGCGATCTCGACATGCGCGAGATCCTCGCCTACGGCCGCACCGTCGGCGGCCAGAATCTCCGAAAACTGTCGTTCCACCAGCGCGCGGGCCTGCTGAAGACGCTGGCCGACACTCTGAGCCAGCACAAGGACCGGCTCTACAAACTGTCATTCCATGCGGGAGCAACCCGCACCGATGCGATGATCGACGTCGATGGCGGCATCGGCACGTTGTTCGCCTACGCCAGCAAGGGCCGCCGCGAGCTTCCGAACACCAAATTCCTGCTGGACGGCAATGTCGAGGGGCTATCCAAGGGCGGCGCGTTCGCCGGTCAGCACATCGTCACGCCGTTGCACGGCATCGGCGTGCACATCAACGCGTTCAACTTTCCGTGCTGGGGCATGCTGGAGAAGCTGGCGCCCGCGCTGCTCGCCGGCGTCCCCGTCGTCACCAAGCCCGCGACCGTCACCTCCTATGTGGCCTACGAGCTGGTGCGGATGATCGCCGAATCCGGCGTGCTGCCCGAAGGCGTGCTGCAATTCATCGTCGGCTCGACCGGCGATCTGTTCGACCATCTCACCTGCCAGGACGTGGTGTCCTTTACGGGCTCGGCCGACACCTCGCAAAAACTGCAACGGCATCCGGTCATCGCGCGCGAGGCTGTCCGGTTTATCGCCGAGCGGGATTCGCTCAACGCGGCGATTCTCGCACCGGACGCCGCGCCGGGAAGCCCGGAGTTCGACCTCTTCATCAAGGAGGTCGCGAAGGAAATGACGGTCAAGGCGGGCCAGAAATGCACCGCGATCCGCCGTGCGCTGGCGCCATCAGCGCAACTCGATGCCGTCATCACGGCGCTGCGCGACCGTCTCGCAAAGGTCACGATCGGCAATCCTGCGAACGACAAGGTCAGGATGGGACCGCTGGTTGGGCTCGCCCAGCGCAGCGACGTGCTTGCCCATGTGGCCCGGCTTCGCACCGAGGCTGAACTGGTGGCCGGCGATCCAGACAACGTCCCGCTCGTCGATGCCGACGCCAAGCGCGGTGCCTTCGTGCCGCCGCTGCTGCTGCATTGCGCGAAGCCGCTCGCCGCAACCGCGGTGCACGAGATCGAAGCGTTCGGGCCGGTCTGCACCGTGATGGGCTATGACGATCTGGACCAGGCTATCGCACTGACCAATCGCGGTGGCGGCAGCCTCGTGGCATCGGTCTACACCCACGACATCCCGACCGCGACCGAGCTCACCTTCGGCATCGGCAGTTTTCACGGCCGTGTCGCGATCATCGATCGCGATTGCGCGACCGAGCACACCGGACACGGCTCGCCGATGCCGCAGATGGTTCATGGCGGCCCGGGCCGCGCCGGCGGCGGCGAGGAACTCGGCGGCATCCGCAGCCTCCAGCACTACATGCAGCGCACCGCCTTGCAGGGCTCGCCTCGCATGCTGAGCGGCGTCACCGGCCGCTGGTTCAAGGGCAGCCCGGTGCTCGAGGGCGACCTGCACCCGTTCCGCTATCACTACAACGATCTCGAGATCGGGCGCACGCTGGTCTCGAAGTCGCGGCAGATCACGCTCAACGACATCGAGCATTTCGCGCATTTCACCGGCGACACTTTCTACGCCCATATGGACGAGGAAGCGACCAAGGGGCATCCGTTCTTCCCGGGCCGCGTCGCGCATGGCTATTTGCTGCTGTCGTTCGCGGCTGGCCTGTTCGTCGATCCCGACTACGGACCAGTGCTGGCGAACTACGGCCTCGACTCGCTGCGCTTCGTCAAACCGGTCCAGCCGGGCGAACAGATCCAGGTGCGGCTGACCGCGAAGGAGAAGACGCCGCGCAACAAGCAGTACGGCGAAGTGCGCTGGGACGTCGAGATCACGACCGGCACCGGCGAGACCGCGGCGACCTACGAGCTGCTGACCATGAATGCGATGAGGAGCTAGGATCCGCAACGCGGATCTGGCCCACCACGTCAGAGCAGCGCAGGCTGCCGGCTTCGGCCGGCGGGCTTCGCCTTA
The DNA here is from genome assembly GCF_010811875.1 of Bradyrhizobium uaiense. GTDB lineage: Bacteria > Pseudomonadota > Alphaproteobacteria > Rhizobiales > Xanthobacteraceae > Bradyrhizobium > Bradyrhizobium uaiense. The sequence continues at coordinate 1,879 of NZ_VKHP01000014.1, read as the reverse complement.
CCGCGCGGCCGGATCACGGCCGCCTCCTCCGCACCGGCCAGGACCAGCTGCGCGACGAAGCCGGCATATTCGGCGCGGGTCATCGGTCCGCCCTCACGGAACCACATGTAATGCCAGTTCAGCATGCCGAAGACGCTCATCGTCAGCGGCTTGAGAACGCGCTTCTGTTTCGCAGCCGGCACCGCCGCGGCGAGCGCATCCGACATGATCCCGACGAGGATCCGCTCGCTCGCAAGCAACGGCTGCTGCTTGTCCTTCGGCAACAGCTTGAGGCTTGAGATCTGGACCTGATGCTCGGCGTCGGCGTGCCGGTATAGTTCGAGCAGGGTCGCAACGATCGCCCTGAAGCGCTCGACCGGATCGCCGGCCGACGCACTCGCCTTGCGAACCGCCGCCACCAGCTTTTCGAGATGCGACGACAGGAGATCGAACAGGATCGCTTCCTTGTCGGGATAGTAGTGATACAGCAACGCCTTCGAGACCCCGCACGCATCAGCGATGGTGTTCATCGACGTGCCGACATATCCCGAGGCAGCGAACAGCTCGGCCGAGCGATGCAGCATGGAGAGGCGCTTGTCGTCGTAGTCCTTGGCGCGCGATCGGGCCATGTCTTTCCGTTTCCACCAGCCGGCCGTGAAAGTTCTGGAACCACCGCCCTGCCGACGGGCCGCGTCCGAACCGCCATTTATTGACCATCCGGTCGAACAATTCCATGGCTGAGTTGGAACGGCGCCTCTGTTGCCAAGTCGCGCCAGGACGAACGAAGGCCCCCAATGCCAAGCGCATTGAGGCCCGCGTCCCCCGCCTCACATGCCTCTAGCTGTTAAAGCCCGCCGGGATGAACGCCGGCAGCTTCTCCTCGATGAAGCGCTTGACTTCCGGCGAGTTGAAGACCTGGATGAAGGCCTTCAGGCGCGGATCATCCTTCTTGTCCGGCCGCGCGGTGAAGCGCAGCACGAGGCCGTCATCGACCGTGCGGTCGATCAACAACGCCGACTTCGGATCGCCGCCGGCCGGGATCAGATAGGTGATGTTGACGAGCGCAAGCGTGACGTCGTCGAGCGACCGGTAGGTCTGCGCCGGATCGAGCTCGACGATCTTCAAGTTCTTGGGATTGTCGATGACGTCGAACCGGCTGACCGCGAAGCCCTTGCCCGGCGCCAGCTTGATCAGCCCGGCACGTTCGAGCAGGATCAATCCACGCGCGCCGTTGAGCGGTTCATTCGGGATCGCCACGCTGTCGCCGGACTTGATCTCGTCGAGCGACTTGATCTTTTTCGAGAACAGCCCGACCGGCGCGATCACGCCGACCTTGTCGACCTGGATCAGGTTGAAGCCGCGCTGCTTGTTCTGGATCGCGAGATAGGTGCCGTGCTGGAACAGATTGGCGTCGACGTCGCCGCTGTTGACCACCTCGTTCAACGCGACCCAGTCCGATAGCTCGACGATCTTGACGTCCTGGCCCTTGTCCTTGGCGAGCTTGGCGGCAAACGCCGCCAGCTGACCGACCGGTCCGGCGCTGGTCGCGATCTTGAGCGGTTCGTCGGCAATGGCGGCCGCTGTCATGGCAAGCAGCACACCGGCTACCTGCGCCAGGCGCAATAGTGTCTTCATGGTCTCGGTTCCAACTCCGTCTTTCGGTGATCGATCAGGCGGCCTTGCGGCCGCTACCGCTTGCCTCGGCCTGGGCCAATGCCTGGGTGAGGTCGGCGAGGATGTCGTCGGGATGCTCGATGCCGACCGAGAGCCGCACATAGCCCGGCGTCACGCCTGCCGCGAGCTGCTCCGCGGAGCTCAGCTGCTGATGGGTGGTCGACGCCGGGTGGATCGCCAGCGACCGCGCATCGCCGATATTGGCGACGTGATAGAACAGTTTCAG
>NZ_VKHP01000150.1 GCF_010811875.1 Bradyrhizobium uaiense | reverse complement strand
CTCTATCCACAATGTGACTCGCGGAGAGAGCCCCCACCCCGGCCCTCCCCCGCGAGCGGGAGAGGGAGTACACTGCCGATACGGCCGCAGCCTGGGTTCGCAAAACTCAATTCGCCGTATAGACCAGCTCCCGCTCCGCCCGCGGCGGCAGGAAGTCCCGCGAGAACACCTCGGCAGGCGTCGGCGTGCGGGTGAGCTGGTAGCCTTCGACGATGAAGCCGATGGCGCGGGCCATGCGATCATCCTTGACGTCGCCGATGCCGATGTCCTTCATCTCCGGCGAAACGATCAGCTTCTCGAAGGAATATTGCAGTCGGCGCTTCTCGACATCGACGTTGATCAGATTGTCGTAGTTCAGCGCCGCCTTCATGGCGGCGTTCTGGTCCTTGGCAACCGCGATCGCGCCCTTGTTGATGGCACGCACCAGCCCGGCCACCGCCTTCGGGTTTGATGCGATCAGCTTGCGCGACACCATCACGCCGTTGGAATAGAGATCGAGCCAATAGTCGCCGAACGAGAACCATTTGAAGTCCTTGTCGGGGTCCTGGCGATTCAGCACCAGGTTGAAGTAGCTCGTGATGTTGAACACCAACGCGGCATCGATGTCGCCCTTGATCAGCATCGGCTCCTGCAGGTTCGGCGCCATGTTGGAGACCTTGATCTTCTCGCCGTCGAGCCCGTTCTTGTGCACGAACACCGGCAGCAGCCGCGTGGTCGGCGTGCCCTGCGCGCCGCCAAGCGTGTGGCCCTCGAAATCCTTGATGGTCTTGATGCCGCTCGCGTTCTTGGCGACGATCGCGAACGGCGGCTGGTTCCACATCATGTAGACCATCACAGGCGCATCCTGCGGCCGGGTCGAAGCATTCTGGATGATCGCGTTGACGTCGCCGAACCCGGCGTCATAGGCGCCCGACATGATGCGTGTCACGGTCGCGCCGGAGCCTTCGCCCTGGTCGATCACGACGTTGAGGCCTTCCTCTTTGAAGTAGCCGTTGTCCTTGGCGTAGAAGAACGCGGCATCCGAGCCCTGCGTCTTCCAGCCCAAGGTGAACTTGATGGTGGTATCCTCGGCGCGCGCGGATCCCGCGACCAGGGCCAATCCCAGCAATGCGGCGCTCATTGTCTTCAGCATGACGACCTCCTCAACTCCAGTGAACGGCGATGGACGAAACCTTCAGGTGGCGATGACATTGTCCTTGCGCGTCGCCCAGCCGGTCACCTGGCCCTCGATCAGCGAGAACAGCACGTAGAGCGCGACGCCGAGACCGGCGAGCACGAACAATCCGGCGAACACCAGCGGCACGTTGAAATTGGAGGACGCGGTCATCATGACGTTGCCGATGCCGCGGTTGGAGGCGACGGTCTCCGACAGCACCGCGCCGACGAAGGCGTAGGAGATCGCGACCTTCAGCGAAGCGAAGAAGAACGGCATCGTGCGCGGCAGCCCGACATTCCAGAGGATGTCGAGCTTGCTGGCGCCGAGCGCCTTCAGCACGTCCTCGAGCTCGGGCTCGGTGGTGGCAAGGCCGGTGGCGATGTTGACGACGATCGGGAAGAAGCAGATCGACAGCGAGGTCAGCACCGCCGGCACCGTGCCGGAGCCGAACCACAGCACGAAGATCGGCACCACCGCGACCTTCGGGATCGAGGAGAAGCCGACCAGCAGCGGGTAGCAGGTGTCGTAAGCGGTTCTTGACACCCCGATCACGGCGCCGAGCGCGACGCCCAAGGCTACGCCGAGCACGAAGCCGATCATGGTGGTCACCAGCGTCTGCACGATATGCGGCCACAAGATCGGGAATTTCTCGAACAGCGTGACGAAGATCTGCGACGGCCGCGGCAGCACGAGATCCGACATCCCCGTCATCAGGCAGAACAGCTCCCAGGCGACGAAGAACAGCACGATCAAAGCGGCGGACCAGGCCTTCTGCCTGACATCTGACACGGACATGGTCAGGCTCCCTCGCGCGCCGCGGTGCGCGCATCGACGATGAAGGCGCGGAGTTTCTGGTTGAGCGCGACGAAGTCCGGCTCGAACGTCATCGCCACGGTGCGCGGGCGGGCGAAGTCGACCCTGGAGTCATCGAGGATGCGGCCGGGGCGCGCGCTCATCACGCAGATGCGGCTGGCAAGGAAGCCGGCCTCGCGCAGGTCGTGGGTGACCAGCAGCACGGTCGGCTTGTGCGTCATCCAGAGCTGCTGAAGAATTCCCCACAATTCCTCGCGGGTGAACTGGTCGAGCGCGCCGAACGGCTCGTCGAGCAGCAGCATGCGCGGCTCGTGGATCAAGGCACGGCACAGATTGGCGCGCTGGAGCATGCCGCCGGAGAGCTGCCAGGGATAGCGACCGCCAAAACCCTTCAGCCCGACCTGCTCGAGCAGCGCATTGGCCTTGTCGCGGAACTCAGTCTTGCGCAGCCTGCGAAACTGCGAGCGGAACGGCTCGACGATCTTCAGCGGCAGCATGATGTTCTTTTCGATCGTCATCCACGGCAGCATGGTCGGGTTCTGAAACGCCATGCCGACCCGCATCGCCCGCGCCGCGACTTCGCGGCCGCCGACGATGACGACGCCGGTGGTCGGCCGCGCCAGGCCACTGACCAGCCGCAGGATGGTGGACTTGCCGCAGCCGGATGGACCGACCAGCGCCACGAACTCGCCGTCGGCGATCCGCAGCGTGGTCTTGGACAGGGCCGGCACGGCGCGGGCGCCGCGGCCGAAGGTGACGGAGGCTTCCGACAGCTCGATCGCGGTCGGCGCGGATCCGGCGGCCATCGGCTCGCCGGCAAATTCGGAGTTTGGTTGCATGCGCATCACCAGCAAAGTGCATGCAAGCTGGATGCCAGCGGCCGACCCGTTGAAAATCAAGGGGATCACGCAATCCGTACCTTGGGGAGCCGGCTTCCTTTTAGGCAATCCACAACCCGAACTGCATGCAATTCGGGCGATCGATTGTTTTTGCGGTATGATAGAGAGGCGTTCGAGGCAGCTTTCGAGAAGGATTCGCGGCAATGGCGGGGCGCGCCGACACCAGCAAGACGGCTGAATCGTCCGACAAGGTCAGCGTGATCTGCCGTGCGTTGCGGCGCGCGATCATCGAGCAGGCGCTGGAGCCCGGCGCGAAGCTGCCCGAGGATTCGCTCGGCGAGCGCTTCGGCGTCAGCCGCACCATTGCGCGGCATGCACTTGGGCAATTGGCCTCGGAAGGCCTGGTCGAGCTGCGCCGCAACCGCATCGCGGTGGTGGCGACGCCGAGCTGGCAGGAGGCGCGCGATGCCTTCGACATCCGCATCGAGCTGGAGCGGCTGGTGGTGCGGCAGCTCGCCGGCAAGCTGACCAAGCCGCAGATCGCCGAACTCACCGCCCATGTCGATGCCGAGGATCGCGCCCGCGACGGCACCGACGCGGTCTCGATCCGGCTCGCCACCGAATTCCACATCCTGCTCGCCCACATGACGAACAGCCCGATCCTGGTGCGTTATGTCAGCGAGGTCGCCTACCGCTGCTGCCTGACGCTGTCGCTGTACAGCCGGCCGCATTCATCGGAATGCGCGATCAACGAGCACCGCGCCATCATTGCCGCGCTGGTGAAGGGCGACGTGGACAAGGTGATGGGGTTGATGCACAGCCATCTGGATTCGGTGGCGACCCGCGCCCTGGTCGCGCCGAGCCCGCAGCGCGGCCGGGATCTGCTGGATATCCTTGCGCCCTATGCCGATGAGGCAAGCGGCGATCGCGTGGTGAAGCTGCCGAAAGCGATGCGGCGGTGATAACCTAGCTGCTCTCTAACACCGTCATCCTGAGAGGATGTGAAGCTTTGTCCTCACCCGCTGCTGTCGTCGCCCGGCTTGACCGGGCGACCCAGTACGCCGCGCCCTATCGGCTCAAGCACGACCGTCTCTGGAATACTGGATCAACCGCATGCGCGGGTGATGACACTGAGCAAGCTCAGCAAGCCATTCCGTCATCCTGAGGAGCGCGGCGCGTCTCGAAGGATGCACGGCCCCGCTGGTGGCCGTCGATCCTTCGAGGGCCGCTGAAGAAGCGGCCACCTCAGGATGACGGGTCGAGAGTGAAGTGCGCTTCCTAAGCCTCGATCCCCCGCTGCACCAAAATCCGTTCGGCGCTGTCGTTCCAGACGTCCATCTTGACGATCTGCCCGCCCTTCACCACGAAGCGGTCGACATAGCGGTTGCCTTCGAACGGCGTGCCGTCGATCCACTCGCCGTACAGCGTGCCGACGCTGTAGACCACGGTCTCGCCGGTGCCGGGGCAGACATCGAACCGATCCATCCGCTTTTTCACCCAGCGATAGCGCTTGGCGTTGAAGCCGGTCGGCCCGCGCGGATGGTCGAATTCGCGGCCGCCGGTGAAGGTGATCACCGTGCCCGGCTTCATATAGGCCGCCGCCGCGTCGGGATCGGGGATCATCGATGCGGTCAGATAGGCTTCCACGATCTCGGCATCGGACAGCGGGCGGGCATCGGCTTGGGCGGCAATGGACATGACGGGGCCTCCAGAGACAAACAGGACTCTACAATTCAGCCGTCAAGGTGTATGCACATTTTTTAGACAATCTGCTAGGCAAACTGCACACAATATGATGCTGCCGGTTCCCACCCCTTCCGCTAGGCTCAAACCATCCTGATGTTTCCCCGATGATCGCGAAACCCGCCTTCGACCTGGTCTTCCGCAATGCCCTGACGCGGCAATCCGCGTCGGCGGTCGATATCGGCGTGGCCGGCGGCAGGATCGCCGCGGTCGCGCCGCATCTCTCCTGCGAGGCCGTCGAGATCGATCTCGGCGGCCGGCTGGCGCTGGCCGGCTTCGTCGACACCCATATCCATCTCGACAAGGCCTGCCTGCTCGGCCGCTGCGGCCACGACCACGCCAGCCTCGGCGACGCGATCCGCGCGGTGGCGGCGATGAAGCGCGACTTCACGGTCGAGGATGTCTATGCACGCGGCGCCAAGGTGATCGAGCGCGCGATCACGGCGGGCACCACGCGGATGCGGACCCATGTCGAGATCGACCCGCGGATCGGGCTGCGCAGTTTCGAGGCGGTCAAGGCGCTGAAGCATGACTATGCCTGGGCGCTCGATCTCTCTCTTTGTGTCTTTCCGCAGGAAGGCCTGACCAACGATCCCGGCGCCGACGAGCTCCTGGTCGCAGCACTCAGCGACGGCGCGGATGTGATCGGCGGCTGCCCCTATGTCGACACCGACCCGAACGCGCAGATCGCGCGCATCTTCGATCTCGCGCAGCAGTTCGACATCGATGTCGACTTCCATCTCGACTTCGACCTCGATCCGTCCTGGTCGCACATCGAGGAGGTCTGCCGGCAGACCGAGCGGCGCAACTATCAGGGACGCGTCGCGATCGGGCACGCGACCAAGTTGTCCGCGCTGCCGCCGGACAGGCTGAAGGCGGCGAGCGCGCGTCTCGCCGCAGCCGGCGTCGCGGTCACCGTGCTGCCCGCGACCGATCTCTACCTGATGGGGCGCGACGCCACGCATAACGCCCCGCGCGGGCTGACCGCGGCGCACCGGCTGGTCGCCGATGGCGTGCTGTGCTCGGTCGCGACCAACAACGTGCAGAATCCCTTCACGCCGTTCGGCGACGCATCGCTGCTGCGGATGGCCAACCTCTATGCCAATGCCGCGCATGCCGGGATCGGCGAGTTCGACACCTGCCTCGATCTCGTCACCGAGCTGCCCGCCCGCCTGATGAACCTGCGCGACTACGGTATTGCGGTCGGCAACCCCGCCGATATCGTCGTGCTCGACACCGACAGCGGAACCAATGCGATCGCCGAACTGCCCGACGTGCTGATGGGCTTCAAGCGCGGCCGGAAGACGTTCGAACGACAAAGGCCGACGCTGTTCCGGCCCGCAACCACTCTCCCCCCGTCATCCTGAGGTGCGAGCTCTTGCGAGCCCCGAAGGATGCACGGCCTCGCTAGATCCATTTGGAAAGAGTTGGGCCGTCGCCCTTCGAGGCTCGCAAGAGCTCGCACCTCCAGCGACAAAGGCGAAGCCTTTGCGCGGGGGTGACGGATCGGTCAAGCAAGCCTGTGCCGGCGCTCGCATGTCGCAGCACCCACCTCGGCGCATTGTCGCCTTGCCGTGGCGCGAATTGACGCATGCGCCGATCCGTTGTTGAACTTGCTCAACATCAACAAGAGCCGGGCGGGAAACATGAGCAAATCCACCACCATCAAAAGCGTCGAAACGCTCGGCTGCGATGCCGGCTGGCGGAATTATCACTTCGTCAAGGTGACGACGACGGACGGGCTGGTCGGCTGGAGCGAATATGACGAGGGCTTCGGCGCGCCCGGCGTGACGGCGGCGATCGAACGGCTGTCGGCGCGGGTGATCGGCAAGAACGCGTTCGAGCACGAGCGGATCTATGTCGAGCTGTTCGCCGCGACCCGCCCCGCCGCCGGCGGCGTGGTGGCGCTGGCGCTCGGGGCCATCGAGAACGCGCTGCTCGACGTCAAGGCCAAGGCGCTCGGGGTGCCCTGCTACGACCTGCTCGGCGGCAAGATCCGCGACCGCGTCCGGGTCTACTGGTCGCATTGCGCGACCTGGCGCATCAATCATCCCGACTGGTACAAGCCGGCAATCACCGATCTCGACGGCGTCAAGGCGATCGGCGCCGAGGTGCGCGAGAAGAAGTTCACGGCGATGAAGACCAACATCTTCGTCTATACCGACGGCAAGCCGATGGGCTGGCGACCCGGCTTCGGCTCACCGTTCCAGCCCGAGATCAATATCGACCGCAATGTGCTGCGCAATCTCTGCATGCATCTGGAGGCGATCCGCGACGGCGCGGGGCCGGATGTCGATCTCTTGCTCGACCTCAACTTCAACGCCAAGACCGAGGGCTATCTCAAGATCCTGCGCGCGATCGAGAAGATGGACATGTTCTGGGTCGAGATCGACACCTTCAACCCGCAGGCGCTCGGCTATATCCGCCGCCAGAGCCCGCACCCGATCTCATCCTGCGAGACGCTGCTCGGCCTGCGCGAATTCCTGCCCTACTTCACCGAGCAGGCGATGGATGTCGCGATCATCGACACGCCGTGGAACGGGGTCTGGCAATCGATGAAGATCGCCGCGGCCGCCGAGCATTTCGAGGTCAACGTCGCACCGCATAATTTCTACGGCCATCTCTGCACCATGATGAACGCGCATTTCTGCGCGGCCGTGCCGAACCTGCGGATCATGGAGACCGACATCGATCGGCTCGCGTGGGACGACGAGCTGTTCACCCACGTGCCCGAGTTCGTCGACGGCCATCTCGTGATTCCGGACCGTCCGGGCTGGGGCACCGAGCCGAACGAGGAAGGCCTGCGCGCGCATCCGACGAAGAACAAGGGCGGGCTGTTGAATTACGGGTTGAAGAAGTAGGTGATAGCTAAGAGCGAATTGTCTTGCTGCTAAACCCGTCATCCCCGCGCAAAGGCTTCGCCTTTGTCGCTGGAGGTACGAGCGGAGCGAGCCTCGAAGGATGCACGGCCACGGTCGGGCCGTCGACCCTTCGAGACGGCCGCTCCGCGGCCTCCTCAGGGTGACGGTGATGGAGTGGCCGCCATACCTCAATTATCCTCGCGCACCGCCGTGAATGCGCTTTCGATCACGTCGCCGATCGGCTGCCAGGCGGTGCCGTCGAACTGCACCAGCCGCATCTGCTTGATCGGGCGGAAATCCTTCGGCCCGGTGTTGATCACGATCCCCGGCAGCGCGATCGGGCTTTGATAGTCCTTCAGCGAGGCCGCCTGCCGCATGACGTTGTCGCGCGACAGGTCGTCGCCACACTGGCGCAGCACCTGCATCAGCGTGTCCGCGGCGGCATAGCCGAACACGGCATAGATGTCGTCCTTGTCGCCGTCGGGGAAATATCTGTCCATGAAGGCGAGCCACGCCTTGATCTGCGGGTCGTTCTTCCAGGACGCATCGCCGGCGTCCTTCAGGAACGAGGTCGAGATCACGCCGAGCGAATTCTGCAGGCCCGCCGGCCGCAACGCGCTGGCGATCGAGGCCGACGCATTGTCGAGGATGAACACCGGATGCCAGTCGAGGTCGGCGGCCACGCGGATTGCACGCGCCGCGATCGCCGGCGCGCCGTCGAACACCAGGATGTCGGCCCCGGAGTTCTTCAGGATTCCGACCTGGTTCTGGATCGCGGTCTCCGAGGCGTCGAAAGCGAGATCGGCGACGATCATCCCGGCGGTGTCGCCGAGCCCTTCCTGCAGTCCCCTGAACAGGTCGCGGCCGAACTGGTCGTTCTGCCAGAGCACCGCGATCTTGCGGGAGGGATAGGCGGCCTGGATGTAGTTGGCGTAGATCTGCCCTTCGGCACGGAAGGTCGGCTGCCAGCCCATGGTCCAGGGGAAGGCTCTCGGATGCGCCCACTCCTCGTCGCCGGAAGCAACGAACAGCTGCGGGATCTTCCGCTCGTTGAGATACTTTCGCACCGCGAGGTTGCTCGGCGTGCCGAACGAGCCGAACATCAACAGCACGTCCTGCTTCTCGACGAGATCGCGGGTCTGCTCCATCGCGGTCTTCGGATTGGAGCTGTCATCGACCGAGACGAACTTGACCTTGCGGCCGTTGATGCCGCCGTGCTCGTTGACCATGTCGAAATAGGCCGCTTCCGCCCGGCCGATGGTCGCGAACGCGGCGAGCGGCCCGGTATAGGGCATGACGTTGCCGATGCGGATCTCGCTGCCGGCCGCCGTCTGCGCCTGCTGCGCGCGCAACGGCGCCGCCGCGAGAACGGCCGCGAGCGCAAGACATGTCGAAAGCGCTGTTTGTCTCTTTGTTTGCATCAACATCTTGTTTGCATCAACATCGCCTCAAACGCCGGCAGCAGGCCGGCGCTCCCTCCCAGCGAGCGGAGCTTATCGCCCAAGCCAATGCCGGAAAAATGAAATGTTGATGGCGAAGGCCCCTCTTCACCTCTCCCGCTTGCGGGGGGAGGGCTGGGGTGGGGGTCTCGCCACGAGTCACATTGTGGAGAGAGCCCCCACCCGGATCACATCTTCGATGCGATCCGACCTCCCCCGCAAGCGGGAGAGGGAGTGCAGTTCCGACTTTGCGATCAGCGCAATGTTATGTCGAGCCAGCCCAGCGGATTGACCGTGACCCGGTCGCCGCTGTCGACCAGCACCGTCGTGGTTTCGGCCTCGATGATGGCGGGACCGGCCAGCGAATGACCGGGCTTGAGATCATCGAGCGCATAGACCGGCACCTCGCGCCATGCACCGAGCCAGGCTTGCCGCTTGCTGCGCGGCGCGCAAGGCACAGCCGATGCGGCCTCCCCGGCATCGCCGCCGCGGGGGGCGACCTTGCCGACCGCAGCGACGCGCGCATTGACGAACACCACCTCCTGCCCGCGCGAGGCATAGGTATAGAGCTCCTCGTGGCGGCGATGGAAGCGCTCCTCGATCTGCGCGACCAGATCAGCGGCGCCGAGATCGAGATCGCCGAGCGGCACGTCGATCTCGAACACCTGCTCGCCGTAGCGCATCTCGGCCGAGCGTTCGATCGCGATGTCGCCCGTGAACCAGTCGCGCAGCCGGCCGGCCGCCTGCTGCTCCAGCCCGGCGAACAGCGCCCTCACCTCGCCTGCGGAAATCCGGCCCGTACCATAATGCGTACGGCTGACCTCGTAGCGCAGATCGCTGGTCAGCATGCCCCAGGCCGACAGCACCGAGGCAACCGTCGGTACGATGATGCGCTTGATCTCGAGCTCGCGGGCGACTTCGGCGGCATGCATGCCGGCGGCACCGCCGAAGCTGAGCAGCGCGAATTTGCGCGGATCGACGCCGCGGCGCAAGGTCATCAGGCGGATGCCGTCGGCCATCTTCAGATTGATCATCTTGTAGATGCCCGCGGCGGCCTCGATGCGCGACAGCTCGAGCGCTTTCGCAATCCGGTCGACAGCAGCTTCCGACGCCGCACGATCGAGCGGCCGCGCGCCGCCCATGAAGGCGGCGGCGTCGAGATAGCCGAGCACGACATTGGCGTCGGTGACGGTAGCCGCCGTACCGCCATTGCCGTAGCAGGCCGGGCCCGGCACCGAGCCCGCGCTCTCCGGCCCGACCCGCAGCGTACGGCTGCCGTCGACGCTTGCGATCGACCCGCCGCCGGCCGCGATGCTGGCGATGTCGAGGCTGCGCAGCGCGATGCGCTGGCCCGCGAGCATGCCGTCGGCGGAGAGCGAGGCCTGACCATCAGCGATCAGCGAGATATCGGTCGAGGTGCCGCCCATGTCGAACGGCACGAGGTCGGGGATGCCAAGCATCTCGGCGCAGCGGCGGCTGCCGGAGATGCCGCCGGCCGGGCCCGACAGCACGGTGCCCGCGGCAAGTCGCGAAGCCTCTTCCACCGGCGCCATGCCGCCATGCGACAGCACGACGAATAGCGAGCCCTTGAAGCCGGCCTCATGCAGGCTGCGCTCCAGATTGGTGAGATAGCGCCGCACCGTCGGCTCGACATAGGCGTTCACGATGGTGGTCGAGACGCGCTCATATTCCTTGATCTGCGGCAGCACATCGCTCGAGCGCGACACGTTGACGTCGGGCAGCTCCTTCGCCAGCCGCTCGACCGCGGCGAGCTCATGCGCGGGGTTGAGATAGGCGTGCAGGAAGCAGACCGCGACCGAGTTCGCACCTGATCGTTTCACTTCCGCGATGACATCGCCGAGCGCGGCGTTATCCAGCGCAACCGCAGTGCTGCCGTCGGCCTTCAGCCGCTCGCGCACGCCGAAACGCCGCTCACGCGGCACCAAAGGCTCGGGCGGCGGCGTGCGCAGATCGTAGCGATCCGGCTTCAGCCCTTCGCGCATCTCGACGACGTCGCGATGGCCCTCGGTGGTCAGCAGCGCGACTTTGGCGCCCTTGCGCTCGAGCAACGCATTGGTCGCAACCGTCGTGCCGTGCACCAGGCGATCGGTAGCAGCCAGCATCGCCGCGCGCGTCACGCCGAGACGGCGCGCCAGCTCTCCCAATCCCGCCATGACCCCGACCGACTGATCGGCCGGCGTGGACGGCGATTTCGCGAAAACCGTGCGCCCGGTTTTGTCAGTTGCAACCAGATCGGTGTAAGTGCCGCCGACGTCGACCCCAATCGTGTACATCGCTGCCTATACCGCCTTCGAAACCAGACCTTGCGCTGCGTCGCGCGCCCGCGCCTCCGCCGAGCGCTTCTCTGCCGGACCCCAGCCGCCGCCACCGGACGATCGGATCTCGAGGCAATCGCCTGGGCGCAGCTCGATGCCGACCTCCTTGGTCTTCAACACACGCGGTTCGCGGCCCTCCGACAGCAGCCGGTAGTGATGCGGCTCGCCGTCCTTGCCGCCGAGCATGCCGCAGGGACCGTGCCGCGCGCCATCGCCGGCGGTATTGCCCTTGGCCGGCTTTGCCGTCTCCAACACCATGTCGAGCGCCACGCCGAGCCCGCCGCGATGCTGGCCGTCGCCGCCGGAATCCGGCCGGAACTCATGCTGGCGGAAATGCAGGGGAAAGCGCACCTCGGCAACCTCGATGCTGCCGAATTTGAGACCGCCGACCGAGTGCCATTCGCCGATCGAGGAATAGCCGTCACCGCCCGGCGATGCGCCGCCGCCCGGCCGCGCCTGGAACATGTGCCAGATGAAATTGCGCCCGTTGCGCGGATCCTCGCCCTGGATCGCGATGCGGAAGCGGCGTCCCCAACCGCCCATCACGCGATCCGGGCAGGACGCCGACATCGCCTTGATGATCGCTTCGACGATCTCGTTGGAGGGATGGCTGGTGCACAAGGTCACCGGACGGCCGGGATCGGCCCACACGATGGTGCCCTGCTTCGCCACCACTTTCAGCGGCCGCAGCGCGCCGGTGTTCTTCGGGATGTCGGCGTCGATCAGATAGGCAAACGCCATCGCGACCGCGGCCTGCATGTTGGCGTGCGACGAATTGACGAAGCTCGTCGACTGCGGATCGGAGCCGGTGAGATCGACCTCGATGTCGCTGCCCTTTTTCGTGACCTTGGCGGCGATCTTGATGTCGGTGCGGCCGTGGCCGTCATCGTCGAGCAGCGCTTCGCCGTAGAACACGCCGTCTTTCCAGGACGATACAACGGCGCGGGTCTGCTGCTCGGTGGCATCAAGGATCGCCTCGATCGCGGCCTCGACAGTCTCCGCGCCGAACTCGCTGAACAGTTTTGCGACGCGCCGCTCGCCGAGATGCGCAGCACCCAGCATCGCCGCGAGGTCGCCGCGGAATTCACGGGGGTTGCGAATGTTCAAAGCCAGGAGATCGAGCAGATCCTCGCGCGGCTTGCCGGCCTCGTAGAGCTTGATCGGCGGAATCCGGATGCCTTCCTGATAGATCTCGGTGGCGGCGGGATTGTAGGCACCATGGGTGGCGCCGCCGATGTCGCTCTGATGCGCACGCACGATGGTCCAGAGCAACCTTTTGCCGCCATCGAATACCGGCACGAAGGCGGTGAGATCAGGCAGATGGCTGCCGCCCTGATAGGGATCGTTGAGCAGGATGACGTCGCCGGGTGCGACATCCCTAAAGCGCTCCTCGACCGCCAGCGTCGCCCACGGCAGGGCGCCGACATGCACCGGGATGTGATCGGCCTGCGCAATCAGCCGCCCGCTGGTGTCGCAGATCGCCAGCGAGAAATCGCGGCTGGAATTGAGGATCTGCGAATAGGAGGTACGAAGCATGGCCTCGCCCATCTCCTTCACGATCGACGACAGGCGGTGCTGAACGACGGAGCGGGTGATCGGATCGATCTTGGCGGACGTGGACACGTGGCTTCCGTGAATGGTGAAACAGGCCGCTATCTTACCGTCACCGCCGTCGAGGTATAGAGCCAAAACAGCACGGTGCCGATCACCAGCGCGAAGGCGATGAACAGCAGCACCGCAGGCAACCCGAACAGCGCCGCGACGCCGGCGGTGCTCGATTGCAGCAGCGCCGCGCCGAGAAAGAACGCGAGATTGACCGACGACAGTGCCTTGCCGGTGTTCTGGGCGTCGACGAGCTGCCGCGTCATGCCGTAGATCAGCGGCTGCGCCGAGGTCGCGAGCCCGATCAGGATCAGCAGCACCAGATCATATTGCGTCGGCATCACGGCCACGCCGAGCAGGTTCGAGACCGGGAAATGCGGCGCGCCCGCCGCCATCAGCACCAGCAGCAGCGCGGCAATGGCATGCGTGGACGCCACCATGGCACGGCGGTGCCCGAACTTGCGATCGAACGCGCCGATGCAGGCCGGGCCGACGATCATCGCCAGCGTGAACAGGCCAAGCACGTTGCCGGCCTCGATGCGGCTCAAGCCCTTCACATCCATCAGCCACGGTCCGCCCCACAAGCCGCGCAAGGTCAGCGACGCGCCGAGCGACACCAGCGACAGGGCGATCAACCCGCGCAGGCCGCGCGACAGTCCGAGCCGCAGCACCTCGGCCATCTGCTGCAGCGGCGAGGAATCATCCGCATGCGCCGCCGGCTGCCGCGGCACCAGCGCGAACACCGCGATCAGCACGACAATGCCGTAGCCAGCCGAGACCCAGAAGCCGGCACGCCAACCGAACTGATCGACCACGAAGGCCAGCGGGCTTGCCGACAGCAGCATGCCGATATTGCCGATCGAGAGGATCAGGCCGGACCACAGGCCGAACTTCGCCGCCGACATCTGCTTGGCCGCAAGCGTCATCGGGCACATCAGCATGCCCGAGGTGGCGACGCCGAGCATGAGTTGCCCGAGCACGAAGCTCGCGGGGCCGGTGGCGAGCGCCGAAACCAGTGTTCCGACCACGGTGCCGGCGAGCAGGCTCAGCGACACCGGCCGCACGCCGAAGCGATCCATCGCGGCACCGACCGGGATCTGCGAGGCGGCAAAGGAGAAATGATAGATCGAGGTGAGGCTCGCCAGCGCCTGCGGCGAGGTGCCGAAATCCCGTGCCATCAGATCGAGGCTGATCGCCGGAATCGTCCGCAGCAGCGTCGACAGCATATGGCCGGAGGCCAACGCCAGAAGTGCAAGAACCAGGGCGCGGAACCCGATCCCCGCCTCTTCTTTTTTTACCACGCCGTCCACGAATCGCCTCTTCCCCGAGCGTCTTGGGGACGGGCGTAACATTATTGGGCTGACGGTGCCAACTTTGGAGGCATTGCGATTTCGGTCTACGCCTCTCCCGCTTGCGGGCGAGGCCGGATCGCATCGTCAGATGCGATCCGGGTGGGGGCTCTCTCCGCGATACGACTCGTGGAGAGAGCCCCCACCCGTAGCCGATGCTTTGCATCGGCGTGTTCTAAGGAACGGCGGCCGAAGGCCGCCTGTGCCTCCCCCGCAAGCGGGAGAGGGAGCACACCAACTATGCGGTCATGTCCTTCACGATCACTGCTTGTGGAACACCAGCGTGCGCAGCTCGATGCTCTCGCGCGGCGCGGCATCGGCCGGCGTGGTCGGATCGACAAACGCCGTATGCGGCCCAAAGCGCGTGCGGCCGTCGGTTGCCGAGTCGTAGCATTTCAGGAGGATCGCCTCGTCAGGTGTCATCTCGGGAATATAGAACCAGCGATGGTTCGGATTGTACTTCACCGAATAGGTCTCGCCGCTGCGGTTCGGGTAGATCAGGTCCGAGGCGATCAGATCCTCCGGTGCGACGGTGGTGCCGTCGGCCATCGCCAGCGGTGAATCGCGCAAGGGGCCGCGGATCGGGCGCCACAGATTGATCACCTGGACCCGGCCCTTGACCAGTTGCTCGGCCTCGTCGGGCAGATGTTCGAACACGCGGTTGCGGCCGGACACCGCGGTCTGGTCGACATGGACGCGGGTCGCCGGCTGGCGCGGTCCGCCGCCGCGGATATCGGCCGCGCCCTCGACGCGCTTGCGCACGGTGTGGTCGAAGATGAGCACGCGGTCCGCCTTCAGCGTCGCCTTCAGGAACGCTTCGACCGCGGGATAGTAGACATTGCGGACTTCGTTGTCGTCGTAATAGTCCTTCACGACGGTCGGATGCTTGACCAGCGCAAAGCCCTCGCGGTCGAGCGAGAAGCTGTCTGATATCAGACGTCCGTCAAAGATCGGGACGTTGTGGGCTTCGGGCAGCGCGGTGGATTTGGGTTCGCCGGGCGGCGGATCGAAAGCGTAAGTCCGGGGCTTGCCCGGCGTCGGCGCGAGGTAATTCAGTTCAGCGGTCACAAACGGCAGCGACTCGATGCGAGTTTCTTGAAGGCCCATGGTGATCTCCCGGACTCGATTGTTCGTGCTTTTGATCTTGGCGGCGCGAGCCGGAGTGACAAGGGCGCGGCGAAAATAGCAACGTTGCGGCTCTTGCGGTCGCAGAACGGGGAAAATCTTTGCCGGCACACGGCGCGCCGACGAATGGATATTTTTGCGATCACGGATTCGTTAGCGTGATGAATGTTGGCGCATCCTCTCCACGCCCGTCGTCCTGGCGAATGCCAGGACCCATAACCACCGAATTGGATGATGAGCGGGATAGCGGCCCTAGCGTCGTCCAAAAACAGACGATTGGGGTAATGGATCCTGGCTTTCGCCAGGACGACGCTGATCGTGCATTTGCAACCGCCTATGCCGTCACGCTTACAGCCCAGCGCCCTTCTCGACCGCCGCGCCAAACGACCGGTCGACGATATCGGCCGCGTTGACCTTCTGCCGGATCAGGCCCCAGCGGTCGTAGAGGTCGATGGTCTTCTGCTCGTCGGCCACCACGCTGTCGTCGATCGGCGCGATGCGGATTTTTGCCCGCGTCAGCCAGTTCACCGCCACCGCGGGCGGGATGTTCATCAATTTGCCCCAGGTCGCGGCGTACCCCGCGACATTATTCTGCGACCATGCGCGCGCGGTCGCCAGCCGGCGCACGAAATCCTCGAGCTCGGCGCGCTTGGCCTTGATCGCGTCAGGCGTTGCGACCTGGAAGCCGAGGCCCGGCGTGATGCCGTCCGCCGTGACGACGCGGCGCGACTTGAACAGCACCTCTTCCTGGCTGACATAAGGCTCCCAGGTCGACCAGGCATCGACCGAGCCTTGCGTGTAGGCGACCTTCGCATCCGACGGCGCGAGGAACACGATCTGCACGTCGGTTGCCTTCCAGCCGTGCGACTCCAGCGCCGCCAGGATCAGCTGATGGCCGATCGAGCCGCGGCCGGTCGCGATCTTCTTGCCGCGCAGATCGTCAAAGCTCTTGATGGCGGAATTCTCCGGCACCAGGACTGCAAGCCCCTCACCGGACTGCCTGACCGCGGCGATCGCCTTGACCGGAACATTGGCGGCGGCCGCGAACGTAAACGGCGCATCGCCGACCAGACCGGTGTCGATCGCGCCCGCCCCGAGCGCTTCGAGCAGCGGCGCGGCCGCGGCGAACTCCTTCCATTCGATTCTGTACGGGACGTCCTTGAGCACGCCGGCCGCTTCCATCACGGCCTGCGAATTGCCCTTCTGGTCGCCGACGCGCAGCGTGGTCTGCGCGGAGGCCGCGTCGATGGCAGCGAGCGCAAGTGCCGCCGCGACAATGAGACGGATCATTCGGCGGCGATCCCTCGCTGCTGGTCGCGCGCTTCGATCAGCTTGCGGGTCAGCGGAATCAGCTCGCGGCCATAGTCGATGGCATCGACCAGCGGATCGAAGCCGCGGATCAGGAAGTGGCTGACGCCGAGATCGTAATAATCGGCAAACACCTCAGCGACCTGCTCGGGCGTGCCGACCAGCGCGGTGGTGTTGCTGTTGGCGCCGGTGAGCTTTGCAATTTCGGTCCACAGCCGCTTGTCGATGCGCGTACCCTGATCCGCCAGCGCCAGCAGCCGCTTGGCGCCGGCGGTCGCGTGATTGGGCCGGCGATAGCCGGTCTGGTCCTGCAACGCGGTGGCGCGCTCGAGGATATGTTCGGCCTTCGCCCACGCCTTCTCCTCGGTATCGGCCAGGATCGGCCGCACCGACAGGCTGAAGCGCGGCGTCGGCCGGCCGTGCCTGGCCGCAGCGGCGCGCACCCGGGCGGTAACGTCGCGCACCTGCGCGTAGGATTCACCCCACAGCGCGAAGGTGTCGGCATGCTTGCCCGCGACCTCGACCGCCGCATCCGAACCGCCGCCGACGAAGGTATAGATACCGCCCTTCTGCAACGGCTTCACCTGCGAGAAGCCGTTCTCGACGTTGTAATACTTGCCGCTGTAGTTGAACGGCTTCTCGCTGGTCCATTCCAGCCGCACCACGTCGAGGAATTCGCTGGTGCGGGCGTAGCGCTCGTCCTTGTCGTCGAGCGTGTTGCCGTCCTGGCGCAGCTCGATGGCGTTGCCGCCGGTGATGACGTGCAGCGAGACGCGACCGCCATAGAACTGGTCCAGCGTCGCAAGCTGGCGCGCCAGGAGCGTCGGCGCGGTGAAGCCCGGCCGCTGCGCGATCATCACCTTCAGCGATTTGGTGATGGTCAGGACGTGCTGCGCGACCTGCAACGCGTCAGGGGTCGTCGAGTGGAACGCCAGCAGCGCGCGATCGAAGCCGGCCAACTCATGGGCCTTGGCGACCGTCTCGATATAGGGCGGATCGAGTACCGGCCCGGACCGGACGATGGTCTCGGAGGCATTGTTGTTGGTGATGAAGCCGATGAACTCGACCGGCATGACTGACAACTCCGTTGTTGTTGGCTGTTGTTTTCAGACGCCCAGCGCGAAGCGTCCGGCGGAGACACGGGTGGCATCGTCTTGCGGGGTATGGACGCGTCCGCACAGCACGTCGCGGTAATGCCGCTCCAGCGGATTGGTTCGCGACAGGCCGTGATTGCTGGTCAGCGACAAGGCATCCTCCACCACCGCTGCGGCGTTATTGGTCACCGTCAGCTTGATGATGTTAGACTCGATCGCGGACAGCGGGAAGCCGTTATCGAAATCGGACGCGAAGCTGTCGATCAGGCGGGCATTGACCGCAAGACGGGCCTCGATGCTGCCGACGACCTCCTGCATCCGCGGCAATGTCGCCAGCGGCGCGCCGAGATTGGCCGGCACACGCTCCTTCAGGAATTTGACCAGCCAGTCACGGGCGGCGCGGGCGATGCCGTCATAGATCGCGGCCACGAAAATCGCGTGCACGGTTGCCTGGGTGATGTCAGGAACCTTCCAGTCGTCGGGGCTGCGGACGTCGATCTCGTAATCCAGCGGAAACACCACATCGTCGAAGATCACGGTGTGGCTGCCGCTGGCGCGCAGGCCGAGATGATCCCAGCTCTCCTCGATCCGCGTTCCCGGCAGCCCAGCGGGAACCAGGAATTGCCCGACGCGGGTATCGGCTTCATCGGTCTTGGCCCAGACCGCGTACCATTTCAGGATCGGTGCGCCGGTCGAATACATCTTGCGGCCGGTCAGCCGCCAGCCGGTCTCGGTGCGACGCGCCGTGGTCGCCGGCAGGCCGCCGCGCGCCGGCGAACCGAGCTCGGGCTCGACGCGCAGCGCGTTGATCAGCGCCACGCCCTCGACGGTTTCCCTGGCGAGCTTGCGCGCCAGCCGGGTCGGCCAGCGCGTGTTGCGCGCCATCACCAGATGCTGGATGTAATGCATCGACAGCACCAGCGCGGTCGACGGGTCGGCCTTGCCGATGATGCCGAGCACGCGGATGGCATCGCGGGCACCGGCCCCGCCGCCACCTGATACCGTCGGCACGGTCAGCGCCAGCAGGCCTTCGCGGGAGAGATCGACGAAATTCTCGAACGGAAAGCTGGCATCGCGGTCATGCGCAGGTGCGCGCGCGGCAAACGCCTCCGCGAGCCGCAACGCGCGCGCGATGTATTCGGGTTCGTTCGCAGGCAGCAGCTCCCGCGCCGCTGTCGTCACCATGTCGCCTCCAGTCCGAGCAGCCCGAGGATCTGCTTGCGCAGATCGGCGAGATAAGGATCGCCGCGATGCCGTGGGTATGGCCGCGCGATGGCGATATCAGCCTTGATCCGCGCCGGCCGATCGGAGAGCACGATGACGCGGTTGGCGAGCACCAGCGCTTCCTCGACGTCATGGGTGACGAGCAGCGTGGTAAAGCCCTTGCGCTGCCACAGCGCCACCAGCTCAGCCTGCATCGCGATCCGCGTCAGCGAGTCGAGCTTGCCGAGCGGCTCGTCGAGCACCAGGATTTTCGGGTCATTGACCAGCGCCCGCGCCAGCGCGACGCGCTGCGCCATGCCGCCGGAGAGCTGGTGCGGATAGGCATTGCGGAACGAGGACAGCCCAACCAGCTCGATCACGGCATCGACCCTGTGCCGCTGCGTTTTCAGAATGCCCTGCGCTTCCAGCCCGAGCGCGACATTGTCCCACACCGAACGCCACGGAAACAGCGTCGGATCCTGGAACACGACGACGCGCGATGGATGCGGCCCGCTGATGCGGACTTCGTCTTCCCGCAGCGAGCCGCTGCGCGGCTTCTCAAGCCCAGCCACCAGCCGCAGCAAGGTCGATTTGCCGCAGCCGGACGGGCCGAGCAACGCCACGAACTCGCCCGGCGCGATCGCGAGATTGACATTGTCGAGCACCGGCAGCGTGGCGCCATCGATATCAAAGGCGTGGCTGACGCCCTCGATGTCGAGCTCGGCGCCGACGGCGGGATAGGTGATCGCCTCGGCTGTGGATTGCACTACCATTTGACGACGCCCTTCTGCCAGACCAGCAGGCGGTCACGGGTGCGGAACAGCAGCGTGATCGCGCCGGAGCAGAGCAGCGACATCACGATCAGCGCCGCATACATGTTGGCATAGGCCGCCCAGCCCTGCGCCCATTGCAGGTACCAGCCGAGGCCTGCCTTGACGCCGATCATCTCGGCAACGACGAGCACCGCAAAGGACGAGCCGAGCCCCATGAACAGGCCGACGAACACATGCGGCAGCGCCGCGGGGATCGCGACCTTCAGCACCAGGAATGACGGCTTGGCGCCGAGCGTGCGCGCGACGTCGTAATAGGCGCTGCTGACGCTCGCCACGCCCGACCAGGTCAAGACCGTCACCGGGAAGCCGGTGGCGAGTGCGATCAGGAAGGTCGAGGCGCTCCAGCTCGACGGGAAGGTGAAGAAGGCGATCGGCAACCAGGCGGTGGCCGGCAGCGGACCGATGAAGCGCAGCACCGGATGCACCCAGTAACCGATCTTTTGCGACCAGCCGATCGAGACGCCGGTGACGAAGCCAACCGTCGCGCCGATGATGTAGCCGCCGAGTTGGAGCTTGATCGAGGCGAACACGCTGTCGAGCAGTTTTGGCAGATCGTCGGTGTAGACCTCGAGGATCGACTGTGGCGGCGGGAAGAACGGCAACGGCAGCCAGGCGAATTTCGCGGTGGCGACCTCCCACAGCGTGACGAAGGCGCCGAACGCCAGCAACCACGGCGCACGCTTGCGCAGTGCCTGCCCGGCACTGCCGAGATAATCCACACTAAGCGTGCCGAACAGGATGAAGGCCGCGATGACGATCGCGCCGATGCCGAGCGATCCGGTCCGCGACCAGTCGCCGAGATCGGGCCAATACAGGCATGACAGGCCGAACGCGAGCCAGGCGAGGCTCGCCGCGAGCCCGACGCCATAGCTGCCGGAGAGGTGCGAGAACGTGAGCGCGGCGCGCGGCGCAGCCGCGGCCGTCGTGTCAGACACTGAATACGTCGACATAGATCCGCTCCGCGAATTTGGCCGTGTCGGTGCTCTGCTTGAACACCTGCACTGATTTCAGATCGTCGGCGTAGCCCTTGAGCTCGCGCTTGAGCACCTCGCCGGTCGGATGATGGTGATGGGTGTGGTAGCGCGCCATCGCTTCGAGATCGGCGAGGCTCGCCGCCTTCGGTGCATAGGGCTGGAACGATTTCGCCGCCTTGTCCGGGTTCTGCGAAGTGAACATCGCGGCATCGAGCAGCGCCTGGGTGATGGCGCGCGCGACATGCGGCTCCTCGCGGACCAGACTGCCGCGCAGGCCGACGATGCAGCAGCTCTTGTCGCGATACTCGCCATCGAGATTGGAGGCGACCTCCTTGTACTGCGCGTCCTTCAGCCAGAGATAGGCCAGCGGATCCGACGACAGGAAGGCCTGCACCTCGCCCTTCTCGACCGCGATGTTCAAGAGATTGCCGGGATAGGCGCGCCAGTCGACGTCCTTGACCGGGTCGATGCCGAGCTTGGATAGCTGGATCGAGAAGAAGTTCTTGTCGGGACCCGCGAGATCGCCGACCGCGACGATCTTGCCCTTGAGATCGGCGAGCCTGTCGACGCCGGAATTGGTGCGGGTCAGCACCCGCATGCAGCCGCCATGGGTGCCGGCGGCGATCTTGACGTCAAAGCCCTGCTCGAGCGGCTTCAGCCAGCGCAGCGCCATGCCGAGCCCGGCGTCGCTCTTGCCGGTGGCGATCGCCTCCAGCAGCTGGTCGGTCGAGCCGGAATAGTTGACGAGCTCGACGTCGAGGTTCTGCTTCTGGAAGAAGCCATGATCGATCGCGACCGGCAGCGGCGCGAGGCAGACTGCGCCGGCGTTCCAGGACAGCTTCAGCTTGCGCGGTGCTCCCGTCAACGGCGGCGCATCGGATGCGGTCTTGCAGACCGGGAATTCCGAGAAGTCGATCGCCGGCGCGATCGGGCGCGGCGCGAAGGCCTGCGCGCTATAGGCGCCGATCGGTGCGGCAAAGGCTGCGGCAGCGCCTGCACGCAGCAAGGTGCGGCGATCCATCACCGTCTTCTTGTTGTCGGTCGACATTTTCACTCCTGCATTTCGGCAAGGCTCCGCCCCGCGCGCAAAACGGCTCCGCCTGCACGCCCCGTCGTTCGAAGCTCATGGTTCAGAAAAAGCGGATTTCTCCGGCGCGATTGCACTCAAGGCAACGCTCAAATGATGCGGCGCGGCAGGTTCACCGTCAATGAAATGGAATTTCGAATGTCATCGACGCCGCAGTCGATATCTCCACGATCGCATCGCGCGACGATGAAAGGATTTTCGCTGTTGTGGCGACACGGAGATGCGGCGCCATCGCTGTGACTGCATCAAATCCAGGCGCTTTGCGGACGCATGCGCGATGTCTTCTCCATTCCGCAGGTTCGACGAGATCATCCTTGCTGTGCGGCCCGCGAATACAGATTTCCGTTTCGTTGACGGCGAACGGCTTGCTCATAGACTTGATCGAACGCTGCCGCGCCTTCCGCCGAGCCGCGAATGAATCAGAAAGAAAAATGCATATGCGCAAACTGACCCCATCGGGCTCGCCCTACTCTCTGACGCGCCGCACCGCGGCCGCGCTGATCACCGCAGTGATCACGCTGTCGACATCGGCGGCGGCGTTCGCGGCTGATGCGATCGTGCTGCGTGTCGGGGACCAGAAGGGCGGCAACCGCTCGCTGCTGGAGATTTCCGGCCTCGCCAAGGACCTGCCTTACAAGATCGAGTGGTCGGAATTTCCGGCCGCGGCTCCGATCCTGGAGGCGATCAATGCCGGCGCGCTCGACGTCGGCTACACCGGTGATCTGTCGTTCCTCACGGTCTACGCGTCGGGCGCGCCGATCAAGGCGATCGGCGGCACGCGCTCCGATGCACGGACCCAGGCGATTTTGGTGCGCGGAGATTCGCCGATCAAGACGGCGGCCGATCTGAAGGGCAAGCGCCTCGCCGGCACGCGCGGCGGCTGGGGACAGTTCCTGATCAACGCAACTCTGGAAAAGGCCGGCAGCAGGATCGAGGACGCGACCTTCGCGCCGCTCGGCCCGGTCGACGCCAAGATCGCGCTGCTCGCCGGCTCGATCGACGCCTGGGCGGTGTGGGAGCCCTACATCTCCTATGCGAAGCTGAAGGACAATGCGCGCGTGGTAGCCGATGGCGAGGGTCTGACGCCAACCGTCACCTTCATCGTCGCCTCCGACAATGCGATCGCGACCAAGCGCGCGGCGGTGCAGGATCTGGTGCAGCGGCTCAACAAGGCGCGGCTGTGGTCGCTCGACCATGTCGCGGAATATGCCAAGAGCACGGCCGAGCTCACCAAGTTGCCTGAAGACGTGCTGCTCGCGGCCTACACCGCGCAGAAGACGAGCCCGATCGCGATCGACGAGGCCGTGGTGAAGGAAATACAGGCCGCCTCCGACCGCGCCACACGCTATGGCATCCTCGGCAAGACGCTCGATGTCGGCAAGGCCGTCGATCGCAGCTTTACGGCCGGTGCCAATTCGAACTAGCGGCCCTCACCTCCCCTTGAAAAGGGGAGGTCGGTTTGCGC
>NZ_VKHP01000149.1 GCF_010811875.1 Bradyrhizobium uaiense | reverse complement strand
TCGACGGCCATCCCGACATCGTGGCCCGCGCCGGCGCCGATGGCGCGCATCTGACCGGCGTCGCCGCGATGGAAGAGGCTGCGCCCGCGCTGAAGCCCGACCGCATCGTCGGCGTCGGCGGGCTCGCGACGCGCCACGATTCCATGGCCGCCGGCGAGGCCGGTGCCGACTATGTGCTGTTCGGCGAGCCCGACGCCAAGGGACAGCGGCCTTCCACCGAGGCGATCGCCGAGCGGCTGGGATGGTGGGACGAATTGTTCGAGCCGCCCTGCGTAGGCTTTGCGACCTCACGCGAGGAGGCGGAGGCGTTCGCGGCGGCCGGCGCGGATTTCGTGCTGGTCGGCGACATCATCTGGTCCGATCCGCGCGGCGCAAAAACGGCTCTGGTCGAGATCGGCGATGCGATCGCGCAGGCGCATGCCGGCACATTCGGCAAGGCCAAGGCCGAGGGATGACGGTGGAATGAAATGCCTGCGTCCGATAGGTGTTGCGCTCGGCTGCACGATGCTGGCGAGCGGCGCGATGGCGCAGCTCTCGATCACGCCGCCGGCACAGACGCCGCCGCCTGCGAAGAAGGAGGCTCCGAAGGAGAAGCCGAAGGTGCACGCGCCGGTCGCAAAGAAACCCGCGCCGAAGCCTGCCGCCACCGCAACGCCCAGCCCGACGCCCTCGCCGACCCAGGCCGTCGACGATCCCAACGTCGACCTCGTATTCGGCGCCTATCAGCGCGGCATGTACAAGACTGCGTTCGATCTCGCGACCGTGCGCGCGCAGAACAACAATGATCCCAAGGCGATGACGATGCTGGGCGAGCTCTATGCCAACGGGCTCGGCGTCAAGCGCGACTATGCCAAGGCCGACGACTGGTACAAGCGCGCCGCCGATGCCGGCGACCGCGAGGCAATGTTCGCGCTCGCCATGATGAAGATCGCCGGCCGCGGCGGCGCGGTGGACAAGGACGGCGCGGTCAAGCTCCTGGCATCGGCGGCCAAGCTCGGCGAACCCAAGGCGGCCTATAATCTCGCCCTGCTCTATCTCGACGGCCAGACCCTGCCGCAGGACCTCCGCCGCTCCGCCGAGCTGCTGCGGATGGCCGCGGACGCCGGCAGCCCGGAGGCGCAATACGCGCTGGCGACCTTCTACAAGGAAGGCACCGGCGTGCCGAAGGACCTCGAAAAGGCGGCGCGGCTGCTGCAGGCCGCCTCGCTGGCCGACAATGTCGATGCCGAGGTCGAATACGCCATCGCGCTCTACAACGGCGCCGGCACGCCGCGGAACGTGCCGGCGGCGGTGGCGCTGCTGCGCAAGGCGGCCCGGCAGAACAGCGCGATCGCGCAAAACCGCCTCGCCCATGTGCTGGCGACCGGCGCCGGCGCCCCGGTGGACAAGGTGGAGGCGCTGAAATGGCACACCATCGCCAAGACCGCCGGCAAGGGCGACCCCGATCTTGACGACATCCTCGCCGATATAAGCCCGGAAGACCGCGCCAAGGGCGAGGCAGCCGCGCGAAAATGGATCGGAAACAACGTCAAATGACGCCTTGACGGCGCCACTTCCAGAGGGCACCCAGTCCGGAAACCGAAGGCGCCGCAGGCCGTTTCCCGTCATCCTGAGGTGCGAGCAGAGCGAGCCTCGAAGGATGCACGGCCCGGCTGGTGGCCGTCGATCCTTCGAGACGCGCGTTCCGCGCTCCTCAGGATGACGGGCAAGGCCTTGTGCACGCTGCCTGATTGATTTCCAACGCTCGAAAGCCACCAGCTTCCATCATGCTCTACTCCGCCCTCATCAATGTCATGGTCAAGGCCGCGCGCCGCGCCGGCCGCAGCCTCAAGCGCGACCTCGGCGAGATCGAACATCTCCAGGTGTCGCTGAAGGGACCGGCGAATTTCGTCTCGCTGGCCGACAAGCGCGCCGAGGAGATGCTCTACACCGACCTCGAAAAGGCCCGGCCCGGCTACGGGTTCCTCGGCGAGGAAGGCGGCAAGCGCGAAGGCAGCGACAAGAGCCACACCTGGATCGTCGATCCCTTGGACGGCACCACCAACTTCCTGCACGGCATCCCGCAATTCGCGATCTCGATCGGGCTGTTGCGTGAAGACACCGTGATCGCGGGCGTGATCTACAATCCCGCCAATGACGAGCTCTATATCGCCGAACGCGGCAAGGGCGCGTTCCTCAACGACCAGCGGCTGCGCGTCGCCGGCCGCCGCCAGCTCAACGAATGCGTGGTCGGCTGCGGCCTGCCGCATATCGGTCGCGGCAATCATCAGCTGGCACTGCAGGAAATGGCCGCGCTGCAGAGCAAGGTCGCGGGCTTCCGCCGCTTCGGCGCCGCTTCGCTCGACCTCGCCTTCGTCGCGGCGGGCCGCCTCGACGGCTATTGGGAGCGCAATCTGCAGGCCTGGGACGTCGCAGCCGGCCTCTTGATGGTCCGGGAAGCCGGCGGCACGGTTTCCGGCATCCAGGGCAATGACGACCCGCTGCAGACCGGCCATGTCGTCTGCGGCAACGAGTTCGTGCACGGCGAGCTGATCAAGATCGTGAAGCCGCTCGGGCAATAGCGCGACGGCACGATCTTGATCTCATCGCGCTCTAATCATCATCGTCGTCGTCCTCGTCGTCTTGCCCGTCACGAAACTCGCCGCTGAGGGTCAGGCCCTCGATGGCCGTAGCGCCCTTCGCCTTGATCACCCGGCGCAGCGGCACCGAGCTCTCGCTGCGCAACGCCTCCATCAGTTGCTCCGAATGGGTGACGATCCAGATGTCGGCGCGGCGCGACGCCCTGGCGATCAGCCGGGCCAGCGGCGCCAGCAGCGATGGATGCAGGCTGGTCTCGGGCTCATTCAGCGCGATGAACGGCGGCAGCCGATAGCCCATGAACACGGCGAGCAGGCAGATATATTTCAGCGTGCCGTCGGATAATTCGTGCGCCTTGAACGCACGCGGCATGTCCGCCTGTTGCAGCTCGAATTCGCACCGCCCGCTGTCTTCCCATGCCCGGAGCTCGGCGCCCGGGAATGCATCCTCGATCGCATCCTGCAAGTCGACTGCATCCTGCCGGATCGCGCTGAGCGTTGCCAACGCGGCCGCCAGATCGCTGCCATCGGCGCTCAGCGACGGCGTCGTGATCGCAAGACAAGGCTTGCGGATCGGCGACGCCGGATCGGTGCGGAAATCGTGATAGAAGCGCCAGCTCTGCAACGCGTCCCTGATCAGGCCGACTTCGGGACATGTCTGGCCGTCGAGGAAATCGGCGAGCGCGGTTTCCGACGGCAGCACCGCATTCTTGTGCTCGCTCCAGGCACCGCTCTCGCCGCGGACGCTGACGTGCGAATTGGTCCGCTCCATCATCAGGACCTTGCGCTTGCCGTGGATCGCCTCGATGCGTTCGGACTTGATCATCGGCTCGCCGGGAAACGCCGCCTCGACCGGACCGGGATGTCCGAGCTCGATCGCGTAATTGACGTGCTCGAATCTGACCGCCAATCGCAGCCGCGCATCCTCGCCCCGCTTGCGCATGCCGGACCAGCAGACCGAGTTCAATCCGCCCTCGTCGGCGATCGTGCGGGTGATCCGGCCCGTCGCCGCGTCCCGCAGCAGCGACAGCGACTTGTAGAGATTGGATTTGCCGACACCGTTCTCGCCGACGAAGACGGAGAGCGGTTGAATGGGCATCGAGAGCCGACGAATGGAGCGATAGTTCGAGATCGCAATATCGCTCGGCCGCATCACATGCTCTCAATCCTCGGGTTGCCTTAACGCTCCCCGTTCAATCCAGAGCTGCAATCTGGATTGACTGGCTTGCGAATGCAAGCCGGAGGCGTCGCCGCCGGACATCAGTGGCCTCCCCTTGCCGGCGCAGGCGGACCGTAGACTTCGGCGTTCTCCGCCGTCTTCTCGCGGTCTCCCGCCAGCACGCGCTGCACGCTGACGAAGAACACCGGCACCAGCAGTAGCGCGAGGATCACCACGGCGATCATGCCGCCCATCACCGACGTGCCGAGCGCCTGCTGGCTGGCGCCGCCGGCGCCGGTGGCGATCGCCATCGGCAGCACGCCGCAGACGAAGGCGAGGCCGGTCATCAGGATCGGGCGGAATCTGAGGCTGCACGCCTCGATGGTGGCCTCGACCAGCGGCTTGCCCTGCGCGCGCAGGTCCTTGGCGAACTCGATGATCAGGATCGCGTCCTTGGCGGCGAGACCGATGATGGTGATCAGGCCGACGGTGAAATAGACGTCGTTGGACAGCCCACGCAGCGTCGCCGCCACCACGGCGCCGAGAATGCCGAGCGGAATGGTGAGCAGCACCGCGAGCGGAATGGTCCAGCTCTCGTAGAGCGCGGCGAGCAGCAGGAACACCACCAGCACGGACAGTCCGAGCAGGAACGGCGCCTGCGAGCCCGACAGCTTCTCCTGCAACGACTGGCCGGTCCACTCGTAGCCGAAGCCGCGCGGCAGCTTGTCGGCGAGCCGCTCCATCTCGGCGATCGCGTCACCCGAGGTGAAGCCCGGCTTCGCCTCGCCGGAGATGCGCACCGCCGGATAGTAGTTGAAGCCCGCGATCTGCGTCGGCCCCTTCGTCCATTCGATGGTGGCGAAGGCCGAGAACGGCACCAGCTGGCCGCGGCTGTTCTTGACGTTGTAGTTCAGGATGTCGTCCGCGTTCATGCGGCTGGTCTTGTCGGCCTGCACGATGACGCGTTGCATGCGCCCGCGGTTCGGGAAGTCGTTGACGTAGTTCGAGCCGAGATTGGTCGAGATCGTGTTGTTGATGTCCTCGAAGGTGAGGCCGAACGCGCCGGCCTTCTCACGGTCGATCATCAAATTGACCTGCGGCGCCGGCGGCAGGCCTTCGACATAGACCTTCTGCAGCACCGGGCTGGCATTGGCCTCCGTGATCAGCCGGTCGGACGCCGCAATCAGCGCGGCATAGCCCTTCTGGCCGCGGTCCTGCAGGCGGAACGAGAAGCCCGAGGAGTTGCCGAGATTGTCGATCGGCGGCGGCTGCAATGCGGAAATCCTGGCGTCGCGGATCGACGACGACAGGTCGCGATTGATGTCGGCGACGATTGCGGCCGCCGAATCCTTCGGGCCGCGCTCCGACCAGTCCTTCAGCGTGATGAAGGCCTGCGCGGTGTTCATGCCCTGGCCAAGGAAGCTGAAGCCGGTGAGGAACGTGACGTTCTCGATGCCGGCACGATCCTTCAGATACTTCTCGACCTGCTCGACCGCAGCTTCGGTGCGCGCATAGGACGACTCCGACGGCGTCTGCACGTCGGTCGTGATGAAGCCCTGGTCGTCGACCGGCAGGAAGCCGCCGGGCAGCCGCACGAAGCCGTAGGCGACGCCTGCGAACAGCACGAGATAGATCAGCATCAGCCGGCCGGTGCGCTTCAGCGAGCCTTGCACGGTGCGCGTATAGCCGGCGCGGCTATTGTCGAGCACGCGGTTGAACCAGCCGAACACGCCCTTGCGGGCATGGCCACGGCCCCTCTCGACCGGCTTGAGCAAGGTCGCGCACAGCGCCGGCGTCAGCGACAGCGCAAGCAGCGCCGAGAACGCGATCGCCGCCACCATGGTGACCGAGAACTGGCGGTAGATGATGCCGACCGAGCCGGGGAAGAACGCCATCGGCACGAACACCGCCATCAGCACCAACGTGATGCCGATGATGGCGCCTGATATCTGCGACATCGCCTTCCGGGTCGCTTCCTTCGGCGGCAGGCCTTCCTCTGCCATGATGCGCTCGACGTTCTCGACCACGACGATGGCGTCGTCGACGAGGATGCCGACCGCCAGCACCATGCCGAACATGGTCAGCATGTTGATGGAGTAGCCGACGACCATCAGCGTGGCGCAGGTGCCGAGCAGCGCCACCGGAACCACGATGGTCGGGATGATGGTGTACCGGATGTTCTGCAGGAACAGGAACATCACGATGAACACCAGCACAACGGCCTCGACCAGCGTCATCAAGACCTTCTCGATCGAGGCCTTGACCACGGGCGTGATGTTGTAGGGGATTTCGTAGGAGATATTGGCCGGGAAGAAGCGCGACAGCTCCTTCATCTTGGCTTCGACGGCGCTCGCGGTCGCCAGCGCATTGCCCTTCGGCGACAGCAGCACCGAGAGACCGGCCGTCGGCTTGCCGTCGAGACGGGTGTTGAACTGGTAGCTGAGGCCGCCGATCTCGATCCGCGCGACGTCGCGCAGGCGGACCGTCGAGCCGTCGGCGTTGGCGCGCAGGATGATCGCGCCGAACTCGTCGGGCGAGGAGAGCTGGCCCTTCACCAGCACCTGCGCGGAGATCTTCTGCGTATCGGTGCTCGGCTCGGCGCCGATGCTGCCGGAGGCGACCTGGGCGTTCTGCGCCGTGATCGCCCGGTTGACGTCGTCGGCGGACAGGCCGTAGCCGACCAGCTTGGCCGGATCGATCCAGATGCGGAGCGAACGCTCGGTCGAATACAGCGTGGCGCGGCCGACGCCGGGGATGCGGCGCACCTCGCCCAGCACGTTGCGGATCATGAAGTCGCCGAGGCCGACTTCATCCAGCGAGCCGTCGGTCGAATTCAGCGTGATGATCTGCAGCACGGCCGAGGAGGCTTCCTCGACCAGGATGCCCTGCTGGATCACGGCGCGCGGCAGTCGCGCTTCGACGCGCTTGAGGCGGTTCTGCACCTCGACCGAGGCCTGGCTGGTGTCGGTGCCCGGCTTGAAGTTGGCGATGATCTCGACCTGGCCGAGCGAGTCGGAGGTCGATTCGAAGTTCAGGATGTTGGCGGCACCGTTGAGCTCCTCCTCGATCAGCCGCGTCACGCTGTTGTAGAGGTTCTCAGGCGACGCGCCGGGATAGCTCGTCGAGATCGAGATCGAGGGCGGCGCGATGATCGGATATTGCGCGACAGCGAGCAGCGGAATCGAGATCGCGCCGACCAGACAGATGAACAGCGCCACGACCCAGGCGAAGATCGGCCTGTCGATGAAGAAGCTGGGCATGCCGGATCAGCGCCCCGCGTGCGCGGTCTGCGGCGAATCCGACTGTACCGCAGCGGCGTCGACCTCACGCCAGGCCAGCGGCTTGACCTTGTCGCCGGCGGCGAATTTCTGGAAGCCCTCGACGACGACCTTGTCGCCGGCCTTGAGGCCTTCGGTGACGAACCAGTGGCCGCCCTGCAACGAGCCGGTGCGCACCGGCTGCACCGCGACGTGATTGTCGTCCTTGACGACGAACACCTCGCTGCCGCCGCCGCCATTGCGCTGGATCGCCTGCTGCGGCACCGCGATCGCGTCGGTATCGATGCCCTGCTCGATCAGCACGCGGACATACATGCCCGGCAGCAGGATTCGATGCGGGTTCGGGAACTCACCGCGCAAGGTCACCTGCCCGGTATGAGCATCGACCTTGGCGTCGGAGAACAGCAGCTTGCCTGCGACCTGATAGATCGAGCCGTCGTCGAGCACGAGACGGACCTTCATCGCGTCGGGCGCGATGCGGTCGAGATCGCCACTCTCGAAGGCGCGGCGGAGCTGGTTCAGCTCGGTCACCGACTGCTGGAAGTCGGCATAGATCGGATCGAGCTGCTGGATGGTCGCAAGGCTCGCGGAATCGTTCTGCACGACGAGCGCGCCTTCGCTGATCACGGCAGCACCGATGGTGCCGTCGATCGGTGCACGGATCGTCGCATAATCGAGATTGAGCTTGGCACGCGCGACGTCGGCCTCGCGGCCCTGCACGTCGGCTTCGGCCTGTTTCAGGTTGGCGATCGCCTTCTCGTTCTCGGCCTCGGAAGTCGCACGCTGGTTGGTGAGGGTTGCGATGCGGCGGGCCTGCAGCGAGTTCTGCTCGAGCACTGCCTTGGCGCGCGCCAGCTCCGCCTCGGTCGACTGCAACTCGACCTCGAACGGGCGCGGATCGATCTGGTACAGGGGATCGCCGACCTTCACCTCGCTGCCCTGATGGAACATGCGGTTGACGACGATGCCCGAGACGCGCGGGCGCACCTCGGAGACACGGGTCGGCGCGATGCGGCCCGGCAGCTCGCGCACCATCGCGCGCGCCTGCTGCTTCACAGTGACGACACTGACGTCCGGCTCCGGTGCTTGTACGGCGGCGGTTGCGGTTTTCGGTTCGTCGCAACCAGCAAGCAGTGGCGCCGTCACGGCCAGCATCAGAGCAATGCATGCCGATTGCGCGCGAAGTCCAGACATCGAGATGATCGCCCCTGATAGGTTTGAACAAACGAACGGCGTTGTCACGGCGACAGCGCTCGCGTTGCTGCGGTGAAAATAAAATCTGCTTGCTGCGACGCAATGCGCTTGTCAGGCGGCTCATTGTCACAGAATGCTATCGCCCTGATTTCGCGGCATCTTTTATCCTGTCACTGCATTGTGAGCGGGTTCCATCGGAGGCTGTGGGAATGCGTTAAGGACTGCGTGAGCGGGAACGCGGCCTGTTGCCTGCGCGGGAATGCCGCAGATTGCAAACCCGTCATGCGCGGCGCGCGAATCGCCGATCGCCGCCGTGCACCCCACCCACCGGTGCAACCCGCGTTCGTCTCGCGATCCCCGCGTGGGATTGGCACCTTCTGCACACGCAGATGCGCCAGCGCCCCGGAAAGCTGCGCAAAGCGGCAACACTCCACTCCGTATCAACCCGAGGTTCTACCGACAGCCTTTTGATTCGGCTTTCCTCACTCCGCCGCTGTGCCATATTGCTGGCAGATGCGGCCTTCGCGAACGGATGACCCGGCAATGCCCCCCTCCCGATCCGAGATGGAGATCGAACTGAGCAAGCTGTCCTCGCCCAGGATCTTCCTGGTGCGGATGCTGGTGTTCCTGGTGCTCTGCGGCCTGGTCGGGGTCGTGCTGTACAAGCAGATCGTCACCGCCTTCTTCGCCAATCCCGGGCTGAACGCCCTGATCGGCGCGGTGCTGCTGATCGGCGTCATCCTGGCGTTCCGCCAGGTGATCCGGCTCTACCCCGAGGTCGCCTGGGTCAACAATTTCCGCATCGCCGATCCCGGCCTTGCAATCGAGCGCCGCCCGACGCTGCTTGCCCCGATGGCCGCGATCCTCGGCGGCGAACGCACCGGGCGGATGTCGATCTCGCAGCAGACCATGCGGCATCTGCTCGATTCGATCGCAACCCGCCTCGATGAGGCCCGCGACATCTCGCGCTACATGACCGGCCTGCTGGTCTTCCTCGGCCTGCTCGGCACCTTCTGGGGCCTGATCGAGACGGTGGGCTCGGTCGGCAAGGTGATCGACGGGCTCAAGGTCGGCGGCGACGCCGGCGCGCTGTTCGATACGCTGAAGGAAGGCCTCGCCGCCCCGCTCGGCGGCATGGGCATTTCGTTCTCGTCCTCGCTGTTCGGACTCGCCGGCTCGCTGATTCTCGGCTTCCTCGATCTGCAATCGAGCCAGGCCCAGAACCGCTTCTACACCGACCTCGAGGACTGGCTCGCCACCACCGTGCGCGGCATTTCCGGTGACGAAGCCGGCGTCTCCGGCGACATGCAGGGCGCGATCGACCGGCTGCGTGCCACGCTCGAGGAAGGCGGCGCCGGCGGGAGCGGCCGCAGCACCACGGCCGCGATGGCCAATCTCGCCGAGGCGATCCAGGGGCTGGTTGCACATATGCGCACCGAGCAGCAGATGATCCGTGAATGGGCCGACGGCCAGGGCGAGCAGAACCGCGAGATCAAGCGGCTGCTCGAGCGCCTCGCCCGCCAGCCCGAGAAGAACTAGAGCGTCTTCGAGCGAAGCAAGCCCAAGGAGACATTCATGGCCCTCGCCCGCTCACGCCGCAGCGAATCCGGCTTCAACTACTGGCCCGGCTTTGTCGACGCGCTGTCGACGCTGGTGCTGTCGATCGTGTTCCTGCTGTCGGTGTTCCTGGTCGTGCAGTTCTTCCTGTCGCAGGAGGTCACCGGCAAGGACAAGGCGCTGGAGCAGCTCACCGCCAAGATCGCCCAGCTCAACGATCTCTTGTCGCTGGAGAAGCTCTCCAAGCTGACGCTCGACGACCAGGTCGCGCAGCTCCGCGCCGGCCTTGCCTCCGCCGAGGGCGAGCGCGACCGCATGAAGGGGCTCTATGAGGGGCTCGCCAATTCCGGCAGCGACGCACAGGGCCGCGCCAACGAACTCAACAAGGCGCTGGAGTCCGAGAAGAGCGTGTCGTCGCGCGCGCTGGCGCAGATCGAGGTGCTGAACCAGCAGATCAGCGCGCTGCGCCGCCAGCTCGCCGCGCTCGAGGAGGCGCTCGACGCCTCCGAGAAGCGCGACAAGGAATCGCAGAACCGGATCGCCGATCTCGGCTCGCGCCTCAACGTCGCGCTGGCGCAGCGGGTGCAGGAATTGTCGAAATACCGCTCGGAATTCTTCGGCCGCTTGCGCGCGATCCTCGGCAACCGTCCTGACATCCGCATCGTCGGTGATCGCTTCGTGTTCCAGTCGGAGGTGTTCTTCGACACCGGCCAGGCGACCTTGCTGCCGGAGGGCAAGACCGAACTCGATACCGTGGCGAGCGCGCTGATCGATCTGGACAAGCAGATTCCGGCCGAGATCGCCTGGGTGCTCCGCGTCGACGGCCATACCGACGTGCGGCCGATCACCAACAGCCCGCTGTTCAAGTCGAACTGGGAACTGTCCTCCGCGCGCGCGATCTCGGTGGTGCAATATCTGATCTCGCTCGGCGTGCCGGCGCAGCGCCTGGTCGCCGCCGGCTTTGCCGAATTCCAGCCGCTCGACACCGCACAGACCGAAGACGCCTACAAGCGCAACCGCCGTATCGAGCTGAAGCTGACGGAACGCTAATCGCCGTGAAGCGGCGGTAACGCCTAATCATCCGTCGTCCCTGCGAAAGCAGGGACCCATAACCACAGGGGTGCGTTGTTGCAGAGCGCTGTGGCCCCAGCATCGCACGACCATTGCCACTGGTGGTTATGGGTCCCGGGTCAAGCCCGGGACGACATCGAGTGTGTGGCTCGATTTCCTCAACGTCCGACCATCTGTTGCAATTGCTCCGGATAGCGGGCGCCCTGCACCTCGACCGCGGCGACCGCCTTGCCGATCTCAGCCAGATCGGCGGCGGTCAGTTCGACGCGGGCGGCGCCGATGTTTTCCTCGAGCCGATTGAGCTTCGTGGTGCCCGGGATCGGCACGATCCACGGCTTCTGCGCCAGCAGCCAGGCCAGCGCGATCTGCGCTGTGGTCGCGCTCTTGCCGGCGGCAATGCTGGCGAGCTGATCGACCAGCGCCTGGTTGGCGCGGCGGGCTTCCGGCGTGAAGCGCGGCACGAGGTTGCGGAAATCGTCGCTTGCGAATGTCGTGGACGCGCTGATCGCGCCGGTGAGAAAGCCGCGGCCGAGCGGGCTATACGGCACGAAGCCGATGCCGAGCTCTTGCAGCAGCGGCAGGATCTCCGCTTCCGGTCCGCGTTCCCACAGCGAATATTCGCTCTGCAGGGCCGTGACCTTCTGCACCGCGTGGGCGCGGCGGATGGTGTGCACACCGGCCTCCGACAGGCCGAAATGGCGGACCTTGCCGGCGGCAATCAGGTCTTTCACGGTGCCGGCAACATCCTCGATCGGCACCGCGGGATCGACGCGATGCTGATAGAACAGATCGATGACATCGATCTTCAGCCGCTTCAGCGAAGCGTCCGCGACCGCCCTGATGTGCTCGGGCCGGCTGTTCAGCGACCGGTGCCGCTCGGCCATGGAGCCGATATCGAAGCCGAACTTGGTCGCGATCACGACCTGGTTGCGGACCGGCGCCAGCGCCTCGCCGGCCAGTTCCTCGTTGACGTAAGGGCCATAGACTTCAGCGGTATCGAAGAAGGTGACGCCGCGCTCGACGGCGGCGCGGAGCATGGCGATGCCCGCATTCTTCTCGACCGCCGGGCCGTAGGCGAAGCTAAGGCCCATGCAGCCGAGGCCGATCGCCGAGACTTCGAGGTTGCTGCTGCCGAGTTTACGTTTCTGCATGATGTCTCTCCGCATCGATGACTGGAATTCGTCACGGCGGGATTTAGGGCGTGCACCGGCAGGCTATTAGACGTAGAAACCGGGATAGACTTATGAGCAGGACTCATGAATGTCGC
The DNA here is from genome assembly GCF_010811875.1 of Bradyrhizobium uaiense. Lineage (GTDB taxonomy): Bacteria > Pseudomonadota > Alphaproteobacteria > Rhizobiales > Xanthobacteraceae > Bradyrhizobium > Bradyrhizobium uaiense. The sequence goes on along the minus strand of NZ_VKHP01000149.1, from coordinate 11,227 downwards.
GGCATGACGTCAATGACCTGATCGCCTTCCTCGCCGTCGCGCGCGACCGCAGCTTCACCCGCGCCGCCGCACGGCTCGGCGTGTCGCAATCGGCGCTCAGCCACACCATGCGCGCGCTGGAGGAACGGCTGGGCGTGCGGCTTTTGACCCGCACCACGCGCAGCGTCGCGCCGACCGCCGCCGGCGAACGGCTGCTGCAGGGCATCGGCCCGCGCTTCGAGGAGATCGAGGCCGAGCTCTCGGCGCTGACTGCCTTGCGCGAGAGACCCGCCGGCATCATCCGCATCAACGCCGGCGAGCACGCCGCCGAGACGATCCTGTGGCCGGCGCTGGCCGAATTCCTGCCGCGCTATCCCGACATCAAGGTGGACCTGACCGTCGACAACGGGCTCGCGAACATCGTCGCGGAACGCTTTGACGCCGGCGTTCGGCTCGGCGAACAGCTCGCCAAGGACATGATCGCGGTGCGGATCGGGCCGGATTTCCGCATGGTCGTGGTCGGAGCCCCCGCCTATTTCAAGCGGCGGGAGCGCCCCAAACGGCCGCAGGACCTGACGCAACATGCCTGCATCAACATCCGCCTGCCGACCCATGGCGGCATCTATGCCTGGGAATTCGAGCGGCGCGGCCGCCCGCTCAAGGTCCGCGTCGACGGACAATTGGTGTTCAACAGCACCCCATTGCGGATCAAGGCGGCGTTGGCGGGCCTGGGGCTCGCCTATGTGGCCGAGGACCAGGTGCGCGCGCAGCTCGCCAAGGGACAGTTGATCCAGGTGCTGGACGACTGGTGCGCACCGTTTCCCGGCTATCACCTTTATTATCCGAGCCGGCGGCAATCCGCGCCGGCGTTTGCCCTGCTGGTCGATGCGCTGCGCTATCGCGGCTGATCGCGAACGGCGGCGCGCCGAGGTGATGCCGAAACCTCCTGCCTGACGCTCCGTCGAGATCCAGCGCACGGAGATTTGCTTCACAGTTGTGCGACGGCACCTTGGAACGTGACCAACACGACCGACATTATTGGATGTATAATCGCGCGAGCCTGACGGACGTTTCGTCTTCGCCGGGGCTTTGCATCCCGCTTCAGCCTCCGCGCGCCATCTTGGACCAGCACATGCTCAAGACCAGATTCGCCATCATCGTCGCCGCCGGCCTGACGCTCGCGCCGGCCCAGCTTCTCGCGCAGAGCACGGGAGGCTCGCCACCGCCGCCGAGGCCGGGCGACCGCGCCGCTTCATCGAACGGCATCGGCGGGACTGCGCTGCCGGCCCAGAGCGGCCAGCGCTATGCACCGTCATCCGGCGGCAATTTCAGTGCGGCGCCGGCCCCTCCCGGCGGTTCGGTGAGCACGACCGGCAATGCCAACAGTGCGACGGGACGCTGACGTCGGGTACGCCCGCGTGAGCAGCTGAACGGCGCCGAGCCGGCCAGCGGCGCGCTCGCCGACTTCGCTTGAAAGCGGCTATACCGCGCCGACCGGCTCCACGGCCGGTTCGTCCGGCTCAGCGTCCGCAGTCACGAATTTGAGCCCGTAGGTGTTGCCGCGACGCCAGACCACTTCACACGGGTAGCGCTTGGCATGATCGGCGAGCAGCGTCAGCGCGAGGCGGTCCGTGACGACGAACTCGACCTCGGTCGTGATCTTGGCACCGCCGGGCGAGATGTCGACCACGGCACAGGCATTCTCGGTCGCGCCGTCATCGACCGTGATCCACGCCGCACGGTTGTTGAGCTGGCGCCGCGGCTCGCGACTGACCTTGATCCGTGCTCCGTTGCTCGCCATCGTCATTCGTCCTTGAAGACATTGGTGCTTGACATTGGTCCTTGAAGAGATTCGAGACCGCGCGCGTCGATCGACGCGCCCGGCACACAACCGCAGCCGCCACAATGGCGTTCCCCCGTAAAGTCCGGCTTAGCGCGATCGCTTGAACTTTACCGGAATCTTGACCGGGCTTTTAGCAAACAGGGATTCTGCAATTCCATCAGCGGGATACCGGCCGCGCGAGCAGCCGTCGGCTTGACATGGCGGCCGCACTGTTGGTGAAGTGGCGCGGTGGCTTTGGCCACATCCCTGCAACAAGAGCGCTTCAAGCCGCCCCCTTCAGACGGAAACGACCCATGCTGATCCCCCTCGCCGACGTGCCGCGCTGGTATGCCGAACGCAAGCCCGCCGATGCGATCGCCGTCAGCCACGGCGCGGATGCGCTGACCTGGCTCGAGCTCGAGCGCCGCGCCAATGCGCGGGCGCGTGCCTTTGCCGCCAAGGGCGTCAAGCCCGGCGACTTCGTCGCGATCGGGCTGCCCAACAGCAACGCGTTCTTCGAGACGACTTTCGCGGTGTGGAAATGCGGCGCAACGCCGACCTCGCTGTCATGGCGGCTGCCGCGCGGCGAGGCCGCCGCGGTGCTCGAGATCCTGAAGCCGTCGCTGGTGGTCGGCGGCGAGGCCGACTGGAACGCGCCGAATTCGCTGCCGGTGAATTTCGTGCCGGAGGGATTTTCCGAAGAGCCGCTCGACGCGCCAGTCGCGCGCTACTGGAAGGCGATGACGAGCGGCGGCTCGACCGGCCGGCCGAAGGTGATCCTCGATCACAACCCCGCCGTGATCGAAACCACGACACCGCTGTTGCTCGGCATGCCGCATGAGGCCTCGGTGCTCAACCCGGGCCCGCTCTATCACAACGCGCCGTTCATCCTGTCGCATTCGGCGCTGTTCGGCGGCGGGCGGCTGACCGGCATGGTGAAGTTCGACGCCGAGGAGACGCTGCGGCTGATCGCGCGCGAGCGCGTGCAATGGGTCAACTTCGTGCCGACCATGATGCACCGGATCTGGGCGCTGCCCGAGGAGTTGCGCAACCGCTACGACGTCTCCAGCCTGCAGATCGTGTTTCACATGGCAGCTCCGATGCCGCCCTGGCTGAAGGAGAAGTGGATCGAATGGCTCGGGCCGGAACGGGTCTGGGAGCTCTATGGCGGCACCGAGCGGCAGGGCGCCTGTGTGATCTCGGGTGTCGAGTGGATGGCGCACAAGGGCTCGGTCGGCAAGATCGGCGAGACCGCGCGCTTGCGCATCATCGGCGAGGACGGCAACGACGTCGCGCCAGGCGAGACCGGCGAAATCTATTTCCTGCCCAATGACGGCGCCGGCTCAACCTATCACTATCTCGGCGCGACACCGAAGCGGCGGCCGGACGGCTGGGAATCGCTCGGCGATATCGGCCGGCTCGATGAGGAAGGCTACCTCTATCTCGGCGACCGGCTCGCCGACATGGTGCTGCGTGGCGGCGCCAACATCTATCCGGCCGAGGTCGAGGCCGCGGTCAGCGAACATCCCGAGGTGCGCTCCTGCGTCGTGGTCGGATTGCCCGATCCGGAATTCGGCCAGCGCGTGCATGCGATTCTCGAGCTCGCCGAGACCGCCGATGCGCAAGCGATCGCCAACGGCATGGGCGATTTCCTGAAGGACCGGCTCAGCCGCTACAAGCATCCGGAAAGTTTCGAGCGCGTCGGCACCGCGCCGCGAGACGATTCCGGAAAGGTCCGCCGCACGATGCTGCGCGACGAGCGCGCCGCCTGGATCAAGGAGGACCGCGCCTTCCGCATCATGCCGGCACGCGCGGCAACAAAAGGCGAATAGTTCAATTCATCTTGCGAGGCGCAGCCCTGCACGCCACATGAGCTGTGCAGGCGGCCTCGCAGGGTATATCATTCCATCTTCCCTGCCGGCAGAACCTCGGCCTACCATGAGGTTCCAGCATGCTGCACGCCAGGAGATCCCAGATGCCTTCCACGACCGAATGGAAAGTGCCAGCGGCCTTTCAACCTCGCCCCGAGGATTACCGCTACGATCTCGATCGTGCACTGAAGAGTGTGGTCGGGCTGCATTCGATCATTCCGCCTGACGCCTTCAGCGCCGAGACGCTCGGCACCGAGCGCACCGGCAACGGCGTGTTGATCGACGACGGGCTGGTGCTGACGATCGGCTATCTGATCACCGAAGCCGCAACGGTGTGGCTGCATCTCGGCGACGGCCGCGCGGTCGAAGGCCACGCGCTCGGCTTCGATTTCGAATCCGGCTTCGGCCTGGTGCAGGCGCTCGGCAGGCTCGACATCGATCCGCTGCCGATCGGCTCGTCGGCGGCGACGCAGGTCGGCGACAACGTGGTGCTCGGCGCCGCCGGCGGCCGCACGCGCTCGGTCGCAAGCCAGATCGCGGCCAAGCAGGAGTTCGCCGGCTACTGGGAATATCTGCTCGACGAGGCGATCTTCACCTATCCGTCGCATCCGAACTGGGGCGGCACCGGGCTGCTCAACAATGCCGGCGAGCTGATCGGCGTCGGATCGCTGCAGCTCGAACGCGAGCGCTCGGGCCGCGCCGAGCATGTCAACATGATCGTGCCGATTGATCTGCTCAATCCGGTGCTGAGCGACCTGCGCAAGTTCGGCCGTGTCGACAGGCCGGCGCGGCCGTGGCTCGGCATGTACACGACCGAGATCGACAACCGCCTCGTGGTGGTCGGTGTCGCCGGCAAGGGACCGGCGGCGCGCGCCGAGCTGAAGACCGGCGACGTGATCATCGCGGTCGCCGGCGACAACGTGACCAGCCAGACCGGCTTCTACCGCAAGCTCTGGTCGCTCGGCGCGGCCGGCGTCGACGTGCCGCTGACGGTCTACCACGAGGGCGTCACCTTCGACGTCACGCTGACCTCGATCGACCGCATGAAGCTGTTGAAGGCGCCGCGGCTGCATTAGAGCATCATGATTTCAGAATGGATCGCCCCTTCCTTACCTCTCCCGCTTGCGGGGGAGGTCGCATTGCATCGCAGATGCAATGCGGGTGGGGGCTCTCGCCACGCAGGGCTTATCGCCTGTGGTGACACCCCGGCCCTCCCCCGCAAGCGGGAGAGGGGGAGCAGTCCCACCGCGGCTGCGGTTGATCTGATCTCACCTTAGCGATCGAGAGGATGTCGGCGATGAGCGAGGCCGTGGTTGACGACATCGTGGCCGTGCTGCCGCCATTGTTGCAGACGCTGGAATCGCTGTCCTTCGTCGCGCGCAATCTCAACCCGCCGGACTTCGAGCGCGTGATGCAGATCGCGGGCGAGCCCGAGCAGGCCCTGCAGGCGGTGCGGCCGCGCCTGACCGATTGGCCGGAGAAATTCGCGCATATCAAGACCGCGCTCGAAGCCGCGATCGAACCGGCACTGGCCGGCTATGCAGGGTTGCGCGCGGTGCAGAACGGTGAAGGCGACCTGGTCAGCGTGTTCCGCGCGCTGCGTTATCTGCCGCGGGCGCAGGAGGCGCTCTATCCGCTGACCGAGTTGCCGCCGGTCAGCGGCTTCTTCATTGCGGCCGATCTGCGCGAGGATACCGAACTGCAGGCCAAGCTCGCGGCGACGCCCAATGCCGACACCGGCATCTTCCATGAGCGCAACGAGCCGGGCAGCCGCGGCGGCTTCTCGATGTATGTGCCGGAATATTATACGCCGGATCGCGCCTGGCCGCTGGTGATGGCGCTGCATGGCGGCAGCGGCAACGGCCGCGGCTTCCTGTGGAGCTGGCTGCGCGACGCGCGCAGCCGCGGCGCCATCCTGGTGGCGCCGACCGCAACCGGCCAGACCTGGGCGTTGATGGGCGACGACAGCGACACGCCGAACCTCAACCGCATCCTCGACCAGGTGCGCGAACGCTGGCGCATCGACGAGACGCGCATGCTGCTGACCGGGATGAGCGACGGCGGCACCTTCAGCTATGTGACCGGGCTCGACGGCGCATCGCGCTTCACGCATCTTGCGCCGGTCGCGGCGACCTTCCATCCGCTGATGGCCGAGATGGCCGATGCGGAGCGGCTGCGCGGCCTCCCGATCTTCATCACCCACGGCAAGCTCGACTGGATGTTTCCGGTACAGACCGCGCGGCAGACGCAAGGCTTGCTGTCGGCCGCCGGTGCCAGGGTGACCTATCGCGAGATCGACGACCTCAGCCACACCTATCCGCGCGAGATCAATGCGGAGATCATGACGTGGTTGAATGGTGAACAGGTCGGCAGCGCGTGAGCTCCCCTCTCCCCCGTCACCCCCGCGCAAAGGCTTCGCCTTTGTCGCTGGAGGAGCGCGAAGCGCGTCTCGAAGGGTCGACGGCCACCGCATGATCGGCATCCGCTCGCTGACGACGGGACGCTTGCGGCCGATGGAGTTCGTGATCGACGGCGGGCTCAAGCAGTTTCCCCTGCCGGCGCCGATGTCGGTGACCGGTCCCGAGAGTTATCTGGCGAGCGCCAAACTCGGCCTCGGTCTCGTGCAGGTGCCGCGCTTCCATGCCGAGGCCGATCTTGCCAACGGCACGCTGATCCCGGTGCGGCAACAATGCGCACCGCCATCGGTGCCGGTATCCCTGCTCTATCCGCGCAACCGCCAGCTGTCGCCGCGCGTGCGCGTGTTCATCGATTATGTCATGCGCGTGTTCGCGCGCAGTTGACCGATCGCCGGAACCACAGCGAACCCCACGACGTTATCCTGCCGACACCGGAGGGATTGAGCGATGCGGACGTTTTTCGGCATGATTTTGGGCGCGCTGCTGCTGATTTGCGGCGTCTATGTCTATGATTCGATGCGGACGTCGAACGTGGCCAATGGCGAGGTGGCGCAGGATACGCGCACCATCGTCAATTGGGACGTTGCGGCCCATGACTGGAATCTGCTGAAGACGCGTACCCGCGAGCAGTGGGACAAGATCGCGTCGAAATAATCGCCGGCGTCACCATCCGATCGTGGATGCTGCCAGCGCGGCGCCGAACCCGGCTCCGAGCGCGGCCCACTCCCGCGCCGTGATTGCCATTGTCACGAGCGCGACCACGGTCCCGACAAGGCCTGCCGGCCCGCCCGACAGGCAGCCGCCGACAATGAATGCAATGAACAGATTGCCGGGCGCAAGCCGGAGAAACCGGCCCGCGATGCTGTCGTCGCGCATCGATGCGGCGAGCACGTATCCGCCGGCGCGCATGGCATAGCATGTGACGCCGAGGATGCAGATAACGCCGAGCAACTGCAGGTCATGCATCGCTCCGCTCCATCATGCTCACAAGCGTGCCGCATCCGCCTCCAATCAGCATCGACCACCTGGGATCCCCGAACCGCGCAACGAGCAGCGCTGCGACGGCGGAGGTCAGCCACGGCCACGGCGATCGCACGTTCTTCCACTGGCTGGGAAGGAGCGTCGCGATGAACATCGTCGGCAGCAAGGCGGCGGCGAGCCTGAGCGGTCCGTTTGCCGCGAGCGGGGCGGCATAGGCGAGCGCGGTGCCGCCAACCCAGCCGACCGCCATGGGTATGCTCGATCCGAGCAGATAGCCCGCATCAGGTCCGTTGCGGTCAGCGTCCGAGCTCGTCATCAGCCATGACGCATCCGCGAGCAGAAACAGGGTGGGCAGCATCTTCCGCGGTGCCAATCCGCCAAACAGCTGGCGCAGATGGGCACCCATCAGTAAGTATCGTGAATTCGTGGCGATGCAGGCGACGACCATGGCAACGATCGGCAGCGGACTGGCCCACATGCTCAGCGTGATGGCCTGCGCCGTAGCCGAGTAGACCAGCAGGCTGAACAGGATTGCATGCGCCGCCCCCAACCCAAGCCCCTTGTAGGTCAGTCCCATCACGAGGCCGGCCGCACCGTTGCTGAGCAGGAACGGCAGCGCCGCGACCATGCCGCGCCGGAATCCGGCTGTCGTCATCGTTGGGACAGGTCGGGATGACTGAGCGCTTGTAATGGTCATGACCATTAGATTAGACTTTGTGAGAGGCCGTGATGTCAAGAGACCCCGCGCGGGCAGCGACGCAGTTTTTCGGTGGACGGGTCTGCCTTGACTTCGCCAACACGCTGGACTGGCGCACCTCAAACGATCCGCAGGAGCTGATCCCGGATTATGCGGCGTTGTTGTCCTGGAGCGAGCGCCGCGGCACCTTGCCGCTTGCCGCGACCAGGAAGCTGAAAGCGCGCTCGGCAAGCAGCGAGGCCGCCGCCGCGATGCAGAAGGCGTACGACTTGCGCCGCGACATCTGGACCATCTCGGACGCGCTGCGCGGCGGCCGCGGCGCGGACCTTGGTCTCGTCAATCGATTGCTTGCAGCAGCGCCCCGGCAACCCGACCTCGTGCGGCAGGATCGCGGCTATCGCCATGCGCTGGCGGGGATCGACGTGACGGAGCCGTTATGGCCGGTGCTTTGGTCGCTGACGGCCCTGCTGGCATCCGACGACGCCAGGCGCATCGGATGCTGCGAGGCTGATGGCTGCGGCTGGTTCTTTGTCGACGAGAGCCCGAACCGAACCCGCAGATGGTGCTCGAGCGAAGTGTGCGGCAATCGCGAGCGCGCGCGGCGCGCCTATGCCAAGCGGAAGGGCTCCGCGTGAGTGAACGCCAAGGGGCTTAGTTCTGCTCGGTCTTGCGGCCCATATTGGCCTTGCGGGCGTCGGCGATCACCTGCTCGAACTGGTCGATGCTGAGCACACCAGGTACGCGATACTTGCCGACGATGAATGACGGCGTGCCGTTGAACCCGAATGCCATCGCCTGCTCGTTGTTGCGCGCCAAAACCGCGTCGATCGCCTTGGCGTTGGCATCGAGATCCTTCTTCAGCCGGTCCATGTCGAGGCCGGCGCCCGAGAGCAGCTCGACGATGCGCGGCTCGGTGATGCGCGAATTGACCGAGATCATCGCCTCATGCGCGGCGTCGAACTTGCCCTGGTACTTCGCCGCCAGCGCCATCCGCGCCGCCACCTTGGAGACCGGCCCGAGGATCGGCCAATCCTTCAGCACCAGGCGGACCTTGCCGTCGTCCTGCACCACCTGGCGAAGCTCCGGCGCGAGCTTGCGGCAATACGGGCAGTTGTAGTCGAACCATTCGACGATGGTGATATCGCCCTTGGCATTGCCTATCACCGGAATATCCGGATCGCGCAGCACCTGCTCCTCGGTCAGGACGTTGTCGTCCTCGGCGCGCGCGGCTCCGGTAGCCAAAAGCGCGATGCCGGCACTGACGAGGCCGAGCGCATTGCGGCGGGTGGTACCGGCGTTGATCAGGGGCGATTTCATCAGGTGGTTCATAGCAGGCTTTCGCAAGGGCTCCTCGCCCTTCTACGTTCAGGACACGTTGATGTTACGCAACAGCATATAGATCGCCACCGCGATAATCACAGTCGCGAACACGATATTGAGGGCGCCGCGCCGCTCCGACAGGTGCCGGGCGCTGCGTGTGCCCAAAAGGCCGCCCGCGATGCCGCCGGCGACGAATAGCCCCGCCAGGCTCCACGACACCAGCCCCGACCACGCATAGCTCAAGGCCGTGGTCATGCCGAAAGCGGTGACGGCCACCAGCGAGGAACTGACCGCATTCATGATCGGCATCCCGGTCGCCAGCATCAGGGCCGGCACGATCAGAAAGCCGCCGCCGATGCCGAAGAAGCCGGACATGGTTCCGGTGGCAAGCCCGAGACCGATGATCGCCGGCATGTTGGACATCGAGATCTTGACGTCGGTCAGCCCGACCCGCGCGCGGGTCTTCAGCATCAGGCTCGCGATGACCAGCATCACGATCGAGAACAGCGCAAGCAGCTTCTGCCCGTCCAACATCTTGCCGAGGATCGAGCCGCCGAAAGCGCCGAACATGCCTGCCAGCGCGAACACCAGTGCGCAGGACCAGATCACGGTGCCGCCGCGGGCGTGGTTGGAGAGGTTGATGGCGGCATTGGCGGCGACCGCGATCGCCGAGGTACCGATCGCGATATGCGGTTGGGGCACCCCGACCACATAGACCATCAGCGGCACGGCAAGGATCGACCCGCCGCCACCGACCAGGCCGAGCGAAAAGCCGACCAGCATGCCCGATGCCAGTCCAAGCACACTCTGAGTTGCGGAGAAGACCAAGGGGAACAGACTCGCGTTTTGCGGGCGACCCTAGAAGGATTTGCTGCTCAACGCCATACCAATAGGACAAAACTGCCCTGCAATGGTGCTCAACGCAGCAGATATGTCACGGCCAGCGGCACCAGAAGCGAGGTGACCAGCGCGTTCAGGCTCATCGCGATGCCGGCGAAGACACCGGCGACCTCGTCGACCTGGAACGCCCGGGCGGTGCCGATGCCATGCGCGGCGATGCCGGCGGCAAAACCGCGGCCGCGAAAATCGGTGATGCCGGTGAAGTTCATCAGCGGCGTGACGATGATCGCCCCCATGATGCCGGTCAGGATCACCGACACCGCCGTCAGCGACGGATCGGCATGCAGGGATTCGCTGATGCCCATCGCGACACCGGCCGTCACAGATTTCGGCGCCAGCGACAGGATGACCTCGCGCGGCAGGCCGAAGGCCCGCGCCAGCAGCACCACCGAGACGATCGCCGTCAGCGAGCCGACCGCAAGCGCGACCAGCATCGGCAGCACCGCGGCCGCGACCCGCTTGCGGTTCTCGTAGAGCGGCACCGCGAGCGCCACCGTCGCCGGGCCGAGCAGGAAGTGCACGAACTGCGCACCGGCGAAATAGGTGGTGTAGGAGGTGTTGGTCAGCAGCAGGAATGCGCCGATGATCCACAGCGAATGCAGCACGGGATTGGCGAGCGGATGCCGCCTGGTCTTCAGCGACACCGCATCGGTCACGGCATAGGTCAACAGCGTCACGGTCAGCCAGAGCAACGGCGACTGCGAGAGATAAACCCAGAGCGAGAACGGATTGTCGCTCACGGCGTCTCCTCATCGCGCGAGAACAGGCTGCTCGCCGCAACGAAGGTCGCGACCGTCGCCAGCAGCGTGACGATGACCGATACCGCGAGGATCACCAGGATAGCTGTGCCGTGCTCGGCGAGCAGATCGAGCTTCTGAACCACGCCGACACCCGCCGGAATGAACAGCAGCGAGAGATTGGCGAGCATGCCGCGGCTGACGCTCTCGACGCGGTCATTGCCGAGCGGCCCGCGCGCAAGCGCTGGAAACCGGTCGCGCGCCAATAGCAGCAACAGCAGAAGCACCAGCCCGACCACCGGGCCCGGCACCGGCACGGCGAGCGCACGCACCGCGACCTCGCCTGCGAGCTGGCAGAGCAGGATCAGACTGAGACTGGCGATCATGGCAGAGCGCTCGCGCGAAGCATCCGCCTATCAGGTCGGTGTGGCGATGGCTTGTCAATGCATCAGGTCTTGCACGCGTGCGCAGTTCTTGGGCACCGTCATCCCCGCGCAAAGGCT
>NZ_VKHP01000148.1 GCF_010811875.1 Bradyrhizobium uaiense | reverse complement strand
CATGCCCGCAGTACGTCACGCCATCGTCGATCTCATCCTTCGGCCGCCGTCTCAGCAATGCCCATATTGCCGAAAGCAAATCCGCGAAAAACAGCGGCGAAAACACAATCTGCCAAAGTAGTGCTAGCTTCGCTCTCGCGGCCGGGGGGCGGCCAAGAGCACTTCCGTAGCACTTCCGTTTGGAGTTCATGATGCCGCTGCTGACCGATCGGCTGGATCCCACAGCGCTCGCCGCGGAGCTTGATGAGAAGGGCTTCGTCTGCATTGAGAATGCGATCGATCCAGCCTGGATCGACCGCGCGCAGGGCTACGTCCATGGCCTGGTCGAGCAGAAGGGCAAGCGCTACTTCGCGCTGAACTGGCTGTCGCGCAACCGGGGCACGCCGCCGCAGGAACTGATCGGCGATCCACAGATGCGCCGGCTCCTCACGAGGCTCGCGCAAATCGGCTGCCCGAAGGCGAAGCTGGACGAGGAAATCTATACCGGCCTGCGCGTCGTCGCCGGTCGCACGGGCGACGAGCGATCGCTGCTCTACCACTACGACAAGCATGTGATCACGGCGCTGGCGCCAATCCTGATCCCGGAAGGGCCGAAGCGGCGCGCCGGCGAGCTGATCGTATTTCCGAACCGCCGTGGCTATCGCCGGTTCGCCCTCTTCAACATCGTCGAGAAGGCGATCACGCAGAGCAACTGGTACCGCAACCGCGTCACACGCAAGCTGGCAGCGGGCGACCCACCGAACATCAAATATCTGAAGCCCGGCAACCTCTATCTGTTCTGGGGCTATCGGACCTATCATGCCAATTTCCCGGTCGCGAGCGACATGGTCCGGGCAACGATGTTGCTCCATTACGGCGATCCGCATCCGGGTAGCCTGATCCTGAAGGCCAACACGGTGCGGCAAAACCGCGACGAGCGCCGCATTGCGCAGGAAGCCCCGTAACACTCTCAGCGCTGCGCTTCGGCCCGCAGATATTCCACCAGCTGCTTGGCCGCGCGCGGCAGCGCCTTGAAGCTGCGGGCGCAGATCGTCAACCGGCGGTTGGCCCAGGCATCGCGGATCCGGATTGTTGTGATCGGCATCGCCGCAGCACACCGCCGCGCCGCGGTTTCCGGAACGACAGCGATGCCGACATCGGCGGCAACCATCTGGCAGATGGCGTCGAAGCCGCGCAGGCGGGCACGGAAGCGCAGCCGCGCACCGAGCTTTGCGGCATGCCGGGAAATATGGACCTGCAGCGCGGACGTTGCCGTGAGGCCGACGAAATCGCGGCCGACGACTTCCTGAAAATCGATCTGGCGGCGGCCGCCGAGATCGCTGCGCCGCGGCGCCACCAGCATCAGCCGGTCCTCGCTGAACAGGAAGCGCTCGACGCTGTCGGGCAGCGCGTGTTCGGCGGCGAAACCGAGGTCGGCAGCCCCGCTGGCGATCGCGGTCGCGATATCGGTGCTCTCGCGCTCCTCGACGTCGACGCTGATATCGGGATGCTCGTGCAGGAATGCCGCCAGCGCCCGCGGCAGATGCTCCGACAGGCCCGAGGTGTTGGCGAGCAGCAGCACGTTGGCGCGGACACCGCTGGCATAGGCGGCGAGATCACTCTGCAGGGCCTCGACATTGTGGAGCACGATTCGGGCATGGCCGAGCAGGCTCTCGCCCGCTGCGGTCAGTTCGACGCCGCGCCGGCCGCGCTTGAGCAGCGCGACACCAAGCGCTTCCTCGAGGCCCTTGATTCGCTCGCTGGCCGAGGCTAGCGCAAGGTTGGCGCGCACCGCGCCCTGGGTAATGCTGCGCGCATCCGCCACCGCGATGAACAATTGCAAGTCGATCAGGTCGAACCGCATGACGTTACCCACCCCCGCCCTTCGGGCTGTCCGAAGGCTATCTCCGTAACCTCCAGATTGTGCCGATCGCATCGATCGGTCAACGTGCAGCCATGGTCGACCATCTCCTGATCTTCATCGCTTTCGCCTTCCTGCTCGCCGGCTTCGTCAAGGGCACTCTCGGTCTCGGTCTGCCGACCGTCGCGATGGGGCTGCTGGCAACCACGATGGCTCCAGGCCAGGCGATTGCGATCGTGATCGTGCCGGCGGTCGTCACCAATATCTGGCAGACCTTCGTCGGCCCCTATCTGCGCGACATCATCAAGCGGCTGTGGCCGCTGATGCTCGGCACCGTCGTCGGTATCTGGATCAATGCCGGGCTGTTGACCGGGCCTTATGCGGCCTACGGCACCGTCGTGCTCGGCGCGCTGCTGGTAATCTACGCGATCGTCGGCCTGAGCAGGTTCAACTTCAAGGTCAGGCGGCGCGACGAGAAATGGGTCGGCGGCATCGTCGGCGTCATCACCGGGTTGATCTCGGCGGCAACCGGCGTTCAGGTCATCCCCTCGATGCCGTTCATGCAGGCGATCGGCATGGAGAAGGACGAGCTGGTGCAGGCGCTCGGCGTCTTCTTCACAACGGCGACCGTGGCGCTCGCCTTCAACCTCACGGCATCGGGCCTGCTGACGGCGGCCACCGCGCTACCGGGGGCGGTCGCGATGGTGGCGTCGTTCACCGGCATGTTCATCGGCCAGGCCGTCCGCACACGGATGCATCCCGAAGTCTTCCGCCGCTGGTTCCTGATCTCGATGATCCTGCTCGGCATCTATCTCGCCGGCAGCGCGCTGCTCAAGATCCACGGCTAGATTCTTGTTTGACGCGTTTTCTTCGCGCGAACCGGTAAGCCACTTCGCTCGAAAACGCTTCGGCGACGGCTAGCGCGCCTCCAGCATGGCGACGCGGACACCGAGATAGACGAAAAGCGCGCCGAGCGAACGGTTGATCCAGGCGATCACGCCGGCCGATTGCCGGATGCGACCGGCGGCCCGCGCCGCAAAGGCCGCGAGGCCGAAGCACCACAGCGTGCCGCCGGTGATGAAGATCAGCCCGAGCACCAGGAAGGCGAGCGTCTTGTGGGCTGAGTCCGCCGCCACGAATTGCGGCAGGAAGGCCAGGAAGAACAGCGCCACCTTGGGATTGAGGATGTTGGTCAGCGCCCCCTGCCAGAACACACGCGAGATCGAGGTCTCGTCGCCCTGCCCCGCGATCTCGGTGATCGGCCTGGCGCGCGACAACAGCATCTGCAGTCCGGTCAGCACAAGATAGGCCGCGCCGATCAGCTTGACGGCCAGGAAGGCGGTCGACGAGGCCATCAGCAGCGCCGACAGCCCGATCGCCGCGCCCAGCACATGGACCAGGCAGCCGCAGCTGATACCGATCGCCGCAGCGGCTCCGCCGCGCCATCCGAGCTGAATCGTGCGCCCTATGATATAAGCGGTATCCGGCCCCGGCGTGACGTTGAGCAGCAGCCCGGACAGGACAAACAGCCAAAGCTCGTGAATTCCCAGCATCGCGGCCACATTAACCTATGTAAGTAACGAACCCGAAAGGACGATCAGCCAGACCCGCGCCATCCCGGCGACACACGAATTCAGTAGAGAAACGGACGTACGATCCGTTGGTCGCATGCCAATTCCTGCTACTATGCATTATAGGTGCACGTAAACCGAGCTTCCGCCGGACCCGGCCTGTCTTGTAAGTATCGGATTCGGTCACCTCGGCTAAGTGGCCATTCCAGGGCACAGGAGACATGGAAAGACGGCTCGCTGCCATTCTTTGCGCTGATATCGCCGGCTATTCCCGCATGATGGGGGTCGACGAGGCGGGGACGCATGCCTCGTTCAAGGCGCATCGCAGCGCGATCTACCCCATCATCCTCAACCATGGCGGCCGAATCGTCAAAAACACCGGCGACGGCTTCCTGCTGGAATTTCCGAGCATCATCGGCGCGATCGAAGCCGCCGTCGCCATGCAGACGCTGATGGCCGAGCGCAACGAGCATTTGCCGGCCGACCGCGCCATGCACTTCCGGATGGGCGTCCACATGGGCGACGTCATGGCCGACGAGGACGAGGTGTTCGGCGACGACGTCAACATCGCCGTCCGTCTCGAGACGGTCGCCGTGCCCGGCGGCATCGCGGTATCGGACAAGGCCAGGACCGAGGCCGGGCGGCGGCTTGCCGTCACGCTCATCGACGCCGGCCCGCACCGCTTCAAGAACATCGCCGAACCGGTCAATGTCTGGACCTGGGCACCGGCCGGATCCGATACCAAGGAACAGGCTCCGGACGACGGGCCGCATCTGCCCGGGCAATACCGGACCGCGATCGTCGGCGTGCTGCCGTTCGACAATCTGAGCGGCAGCGCCGACGAATATTTTTCCGACGGCCTGACCGAGGATCTGATCCACGCGCTGTCGCTGCAATCCTTCTATCGCGTGCTGAGCCGCAACTCGACCTTCGCCTACAAGGGCAAGAACGTCTCGACCCGCCTGATCGCACGCGAGATCGACGCGACTTATCTGATCCAGGGCTCGGTGCGTCGCGCCGGCAACAAGATCCGCGTCACCGCCGAGTTGATCGCGCCCGAAAAAGGCGAACAATTGTGGACCGGCCGCTACGACCGCGACATGGGCGACCTGTTCGCGATGCAGGACGAAATCACCGCGAACCTGTCCGCCGCGGTCGCGCAGGAAATTTACCGCGCCGAGGCATCGGCACCGGCGCGCTCGCCGAATTCCGAGCTGACCGCGTGGGATCGCTTCCTGAAGGGCCTGTCGCACTACTATCACCAGACCAAGGACGATTGCGATACCGCGATCGCGCTGTTCAAGGAGGCGATCGAGCTCGACCCCGCGCTGTCGATCGCGCGCGCCTATCTCGCGCTGATCCAGATCCAGAGCATCCAGTTCGGCTGGATTCCGAGCACGCGCGAATTGTGGGCGACGTCGGTCAGTCTGGCCGAGAGCAGCGTCCGGCTCGACCCGCGCTCTTCGTTCGCGTTTTCGCTGCTGGCCTATCTGCACGCGATGCAGGGCCACTACGAAGCCGCGATGGACGCCATCAAGCGGGCGATCGAGCTCAATCCCTACGACATGGGCGCGCGCGGCGTGCTCGGCATTTGCCACATGGTGATCGGCGACCATCGCCAGGCGGTCGAGCTGTTCTCGACGGCAGTCCAGCGCGGCAACAGCGATCCGCGCTACCAATGGGCCGCGCTGAACGCGTTCAGCCATTATCTGCTCGGGCAATATGACGCATCGCTGTCGTGGTCGCGCGAAGGGCTGTATCTCAACCCGAACCACCTGCAGTGCCTTGCGGTACGCACCGCGGCGCTCGCCCAGCTCGGCCGCGCCGACGAGGCCGCGCAGGCAGCGGAAGCGCTGCTCGCCGACCATCCCGACCTGACGGTGGAGCGTCATTTGCGCAATTTCCACTGGAAGAACCCGGCGGACATTGCGCATTATCGCGACGGCCTCTTGAAAGCCGGCCTCCCCTTTGGCAAACTCGCTCTGGTTGCATCCACATCGAAATTCGCCGTCGATTCCTGAGCGAATTCATCCACCGGTAACGGATGCTTTTTAAGCTGACGTATTTCAGGATGTGGTTTGATGTCCGATACGGCTGCAAGCGAGGCGCCCGCCCCGCAGGTTTCCCCTGACAATCCCTGCCCATTCCTGCGCGCGCTGGTCGCCGGCGGCTATGTCGGCGGCCATGTCGTACCGCTGCCGAAGCTGACCGAAACCATCGACCGCGCCACCGGCAAGACCGGCCTTGCGGCGCTCAACGCCGGCGCGAAGATCTTCATGGTCGCGCAGATGGCCAACGGCATCGGCCCCTTCAGCCAGATCCGCAGCCTGTTGCAGGGCGCGATCCTCGACGAGTTGCGCAACGGCCCGCTCGACAAGCACGGCGCCGGCTCGCGCATCCTCGACCAGCATGCCGTGGTGCATGAGGACGAGATCGCGCGGCTCGGCACCTTCGGCTCGGACTACAAGGCGCCCGACGGCAGCGTCGAGCGCGGGCTGTCGGCCGCCGAGATCAAGATCTTCATGGCGGCAAACTTCCAGCGCGCCAAGGACGAGCATCCGCCGTCCTACGGCATCCTGCACTGCTACTATCCGCTCTTGATGCTCGGCGAGTGGCCGGTGCTGCTCGACATCATGGGCAAGGGCGAAGGCAAGGACCGCTATCTCAGCGTCGCCGAGGCCAGGACCCTGTTCGTGGAAGAACGCTTTCCCGACCGGATCGTCGCGCTGCTCAACGGCTGATCCCGAATGCTTTCAGGGAATGGGCTTCGCACCAAAGCGAAGTGGACATCGGCCGGCGTGAAGTAAACGCGTCAGGATCAAATGCCGATTATTTGAACAGCGGCGTGCCCGGTACGAAGGCATCGAATGCCGCCCAGAATTGCCCGCGATAGCGATCCTGCTCCTGAAGGATCTCGTGCTTGGAGCCGGCGATCACGAGATGCGAGCCGGCGCGCAGATGATAGGCGAACTCCTCGATCGCGGCCGTCGACACCACCTCGTCATTGCTCGCCGCCAGCATCAGGATCGGCTGGCGGATTTCGGACGGATACGACATGCCGCGGAAGGTGCGCATCGCGGTGAACGCGGTGTCGGCCCATGCAATTGTCGGCGCCGCGATGCCGAGCGTCGGGTCTTCTTCCAGGATCGCCGCGTTGCGGGCGTGGCGCACCGGATCGCTGGTCACGGGATTGCCGATGAAGGGCGCGAGCCCGACCAGTTCGCTGCTGCCGCCCGGCACATAATTGCCGCCCTGCCCGGTCAAGCGCATGATCCTGAGCAGCGCGCTCGGAAAGAAAGAGACGCGGCCGCGCGGCAGGTCGATCATCGGCGCCGACAGCACCATGCGGTCGAACCAGCGCTTGCCGGCATGCGCAACCCGCAGCATCACCGCGCCGCCCATCGAATGCGCCAGCGCGAAATAGGGCGGCGGGCAATCCGGCAGCACCACCTGCTGCACGAAGGCCTCGACGTCGACCTCGTAGTCGGCGAAGTCGCGCACATAGCCCTTGCGCGGATCGCGCAGCCGCCGCGACGAGTGGCCCTGCCCGCGCCAGTCGATCATCGCCACCGCAAAACCGCGGTCACGCAGGTCGCGCACGGTCTCGAAATATTTTTCGATCATCTCGCCGCGCCCGCCGAACACGCAGACCGTGCCCTTGCGTCCGGGCGGCGGCGCCCAGCGCGCGAAGCGCAATTCGGCTCCGTCTGATGTCTTGATGGTGCCACTGACAACGTCGTCCGGAACCGGGTTGGCGGGAATCGAGACGAGCGTCATGCGGGAGACCGGGCGTGAAGGGACAGGGTGGAGGTCAAGGGCGCCAGCGCCAAAAAAGCGACGCGGTTTCCGCCTCTTGAACGCGACGTGACCTCTCCCATATCACCCTAGTGCAGGCCGCTACCAGTGTTTCGGAACCGGAACATCAGGCTGCACACATCTAAGCCCGGCCCGATTGGCGGGCGGGTAACTGAAACAGTCGCTCAATGGAGGACTATCCCTATGCGTAGCTACGACCTCACTCCGTTCTATCGTTCCACCGTCGGCTTCGACCGCCTCTTCAACCTGCTCGATCAGGTGACCTCGGACGGCAGCCCCGGCTATCCCCCCTACAACATCGAGCGCACCGGCGAGAATGCTTACCGGATCAGCGTTGCGGTCTCCGGCTTCTCGCAGGCCGAGCTTTCGATCGTCGCGAAGGAGAACACGCTGACGATCAAGGGCGAGAAAACCGCCAACGAGAACTCCGGCAACAGCTCCGAAGTGCTCTATCGCGGCATCGCCTCCCGCGCCTTCGAGCGCGTCTTCCAGCTTGCCGACTTCGTGCAGGTGAAGAACGCTTCGCTCGAGAACGGCCTGCTCCACGTCGATCTCGTCCGCGAGATTCCCGAGGCCAAGAAGCCCCGCAGCATTCCGATCGGCGGCGGCGAGAAGGCCCCGCAGGTCGTTGACGGCTCGGCGAAGGTCGCGGCCTAAGCAACACCTCCCGCGTCAGCAGATATTGGCTCGACGCGAAAACGCCCCGGGAAACCGGGGCGTTTTTTGTTGCCGGTTGCCGCTATTCCAACCCCTGCACCTTCGGCATCTCCTGGGTCGGCAGGATCGCGGGCGGGGGCGCTGCCGGCGATGCGGCCGCTTGACCGACGGTCGGGACCTCAGCCTGCTGAACGGCCTGTGGCGCCGCCGCCTGGGCCTCGGGCGGCTTCGATGCAGCGGCGGCCTGCCCGGCCGGCGCGGGTGCGGCTGCCTGGGTGGGCGCAGGCTGCGGCGCGGCCGTCGGCGGGACGGCGGCCTGGGCCGCCGGAACGGGAGGCTGGGTCGCCGGAGCAGCCGCCGGGGCTCCCGGAGCAGTTGCGGCGGGAGCCTGCGCCAGACCTTGCGCAGACTTGGCACTGAGCGGGCTGCGCTTCGGCACCGGCACGCGGCTCGCGACATGCGGTATCGGGAGCGGTGGCCGCGGCACCCGGGCCTGGATCGCCCGCGGCATCGGACCGGCCGGACCGTAGGTCGCGCTCATCTCCTCCTCGTAATTGTCGCCGAGCCGATAGGCCGGGGTGAAGCGGATGATGTGCCCGTCGCGCGCATCGATCGCCAGCCGGCCGTCATCGCCACCCTGGTCGATCACCGAGATCGTGTAGACGAAACCGCGCTGCTGGGGCGCGCCGAGCGGCAGATAGCCGTTTTCGCGCAGCACCGTGTAGACCTCGACCGGCGGCAGCAGGCTGGGAACGCGGCCGTAGCGCGGCGGCGGCGGAACCTCGGGCATGGCGGCGTAGGGCTCGCCCATGTCGGAGACCCTGACGAAGGACGGGCTGCCGATCCGGGCGGACGTCGCCAGCTGGGCCTGGGCCGAGGCTGCGCTGAGCGCGAGGGCGGCGGCTGCAACCGAACCTGTGAACAACTTCATCGCCGTAACT
Organism: Bradyrhizobium uaiense; assembly: GCF_010811875.1. GTDB lineage: Bacteria > Pseudomonadota > Alphaproteobacteria > Rhizobiales > Xanthobacteraceae > Bradyrhizobium > Bradyrhizobium uaiense. The sequence continues at coordinate 14,730 of NZ_VKHP01000148.1, read as the reverse complement.
CCTGTCTGCCCCGCCCGGAGCGTTTCCGCTCTCTTGCCGGCTTGCCCGGGGGCAAAATTTCGGTTTGAAATTCGGCGGTCCTTGGTCGCTCCTTGGGCCAGATCACGGCGTGTTTGCTTCGAATCAGGGGCGCCGCACGCCCGCCGAGCCGTTCGATCCAAGCATGCAGGCGGGGACTTCCTCGCGCTTGTGTGATAGACAAAAATTTGGCAAGGTCGAGGTTAGGACAGCAAGACTGTCTCAATTTCGAGGCCGTCCCGGCACAGGGATTGCAACGAGGACCTTCGTAAGGAGGGCCTCGGCGCCCCGGGCTCCGAGAATGCTGCAGGCAGGGTCGTCCCCTAGGGGACGTTGAAACGCCCGTCGTCTGAATTTAGGAAAATGCGGCTCGCGGCGGACGAGCGGTGGCCCGGTGGGTGCCGCAACGTCCAAGGTGCGCCAAATGCGGTGAGCCCCTTACGAAAGGGAGAGGACACATGAGCGGATCGGAATTCGAGCGCGAAATCATCGTGGCAGATGCGCTGTCGGCGACCGCGGACTCGAAAGCCGCCGATGCCGCGCATGATGCGTCTTTTGGCCCGCACACTCCCGAGCTGCACACCTGGCGCCCGGAAGCCGAAGGCCTGTACGACCTCAGCCTGGAAAAGGACTCCTGCGGCGTCGGCTTCATCGCCAACATCAAGGGCCAGAAGTCGCATCAGATCGTCTCCGACGCGCTGAGCATCCTGTGCAACCTCGAGCATCGCGGCGCCGTCGGCGCCGACCCGCGCGCCGGTGACGGCGCCGGCATCCTGGTGCAGATCCCGCACGCCTTCTTCGCCCGCAAGACCGCAGAGCTCGGCTTCAAGCTGCCGCAGCCCGGCGAATACGCCATCGGCGCGCTGTTCATGCCGCGCGATGCCGCGTGGCGGAACGTGATCAAGAGCATCATCGCCGACGAGATCAAGAACGAGGGCTTCAGGCTGCTCGGCTGGCGTGACGTGCCGTCAGACAATTCCTCGCTCGGCGTCACCGTGAAGCCGACCGAGCCCTACCACATGCAGGTCTTCATCGGCCGCAACAATGCGGTCAAGACCGAGGACGATTTCGAACGCCGGCTCTACATCCTGCGCAAGTCGATCTCGCAGGCGATCTATCAGCGTCGCGACCGCGGCATGGCGGGCTATTACCCGTGCTCGCTGTCGTGCCGCACCGTGATCTACAAGGGCATGTTCCTCGCCGACCAGCTCGGCAAGTACTATCCCGATTTGCATGAAGCGGACTTCGACAGCGCGCTGGCGCTGGTGCATCAACGCTTCTCGACCAACACCTTCCCGACCTGGTCGCTGGCGCATCCCTACCGGATGATCGCCCATAACGGCGAAATCAACACGCTGCGCGGCAACGTCAACTGGATGGCGGCGCGGCAGGCTTCGGTGCATTCGGAAGCTTACGGCAAGGACATCAGCCGTCTCTGGCCGATCTCCTATGAAGGCCAGAGCGACACCGCCTGCTTCGACAACGCGCTCGAATTCCTGGTGCAGGGCGGTTATTCCCTTCCGCATGCAGTCATGATGATGATTCCGGAAGCGTGGGCCGGCAATCCCTTGATGGATGAGCAGCGCCGCGCCTTCTACGAATATCATGCCGCGCTGATGGAGCCGTGGGACGGCCCGGCCGCGATCGCCTTCACCGACGGCCGCAAGATCGGCGCGACGCTCGACCGCAACGGCCTGCGCCCGGCGCGCTACCTCGTCACCAAGGACGACCGCATCGTGATGGCGTCCGAAATGGGGGTGCTGAAGATTCCGGAAGACCAGATCGTCACCAAGTGGCGGCTGCAGCCCGGCAAGATGCTGCTCGTCGACCTCGAGCAGGGCCGCCTGATTCCGGACGACGAGATCAAGGCCGACCTCGCCAAGAGCCACCCCTACAGCGACTGGCTGCATCGTACCCAGATCCAGCTCGAGGAGCTGCCGGACGCACCGGCCAAGGGCGTGCGCTCCAACCTGCCGCTGCTCGATCGCCAGCAGGCGTTCGGCTACAGCCAGGAAGACATCGCGATCCTGATGACGCCGATGGCGGCCACCGGTGAGGAAGCCGCCGGCTCGATGGGCAACGACACGCCGATCTCGGCGCTGTCGGACAAGCCCAAGCAGCTGTTCACCTACTTCAAGCAGAACTTCGCACAGGTCACGAACCCGCCGATCGACCCGATCCGCGAGGAAATCGTGATGAGCCTCGTCTCGATCATCGGGCCGCGGCCGAACCTGTTCGACCTGCAGGGCGTCGCCTCGACCCAGCGCCTCGAAGTGCGGCAGCCGATCCTGACCGACGCCGACCTCGAGAAGATCCGCTCGATCTCCGATGTCGCTGAGACCCACTTCAAGTCGCGCACGCTCGACACCACCTTCCACGCCGGGTTCGGCGCGGCGGGCATGGAGCAGGTGCTCGACGAGCTCTGCGCGCGTGCCGAAGGCGCGGTGCGCGAGGGCATCAACATCATCATCCTGTCGGACCGCATGACCGGCACCGACCGGATTCCGATCCCGTCGCTGTTGGCCTGCGCCGCTGTGCATCACCATCTGATCCGCACCGGACTGCGCACCTCGGTCGGCCTCGTGGTGGAATCCGGTGAGCCGCGCGAAGTGCATCACTTCGCCTGCCTCGCCGGCTACGGCGCCGAAGCGATCAACCCCTATCTCGCGTTCGAAACCATCCTCGCGATGAAGGACCGGCTGCCCGGCGCGCTCGACGACTACGAGATCGTCAAGCGCTACATCAAGTCGATCGGCAAGGGCCTGCTCAAGGTGATGTCCAAGATGGGCATCTCGACCTACCAGTCCTATTGCGGCGCGCAGATCTTCGACGCGGTCGGCCTGAAGGCGGATTTCGTCGCCAAGTATTTCGCCGGCACCCACACCCGCATCGAAGGCGTGGGCCTCGGCGAGATCGCCGAGGAGACCGTGCGACGCCACACCGACGCGTTCGGTGACGGCCAGATCTACAAGAGCGCGCTCGACGTCGGCGGCGAATATGCCTACCGCACCCGCGGCGAGGACCACGCCTGGACCGCGGAATCGGTCTCGACCCTGCAGCATGCCGTGCGCGGCAACTCGCAGGAGCGCTACCGGGCGTTCGCCAAGATCCTCAACGAGCAGTCCGAGCGTCTCTTGACGCTGCGCGGCCTGTTCCGGATCAAGAGCGCCGAGGACGACAAGCGCAAGCCGGTCAAGCTAGAGGATGTCGAGCCGGCCAAGGACATCGTCAAGCGGTTCGCGACCGGCGCGATGTCGTTCGGCTCGATCTCGCGCGAGGCGCACACCACGCTCGCGATCGCGATGAACCGGATCGGCGGCAAGTCGAACACCGGCGAAGGCGGCGAGGAGTCCGACCGCTTCAAGCCGCTGCCGAACGGCGACAGCATGCGCTCGGCGATCAAGCAGGTCGCCTCGGGCCGGTTCGGCGTGACGACGGAATACCTCGTCAACTCCGACATGATGCAGATCAAGATGGCGCAGGGTGCCAAGCCCGGAGAAGGCGGCCAGCTGCCCGGCCACAAGGTCGACGCGACGATCGCCCGCGTCCGCCATTCGACGCCGGGCGTCGGCCTGATCTCGCCGCCGCCGCATCACGACATCTATTCGATCGAAGACCTCGCCCAGCTGATCTACGACCTCAAGAACGTCAATCCGGACGGCCAGGTCTCGGTGAAGCTGGTGTCCGAAGTCGGCGTCGGCACGGTTGCCGCCGGCGTCGCCAAGGCGCGCGCCGACCATGTGACCATCGCGGGCTTCGAGGGCGGCACCGGTGCCTCGCCGCTGACCTCGATCAAGCATGCCGGCTCGCCGTGGGAGATTGGTCTTGCCGAAACCCATCAGACGCTGGTGCGCCAGCGGCTGCGCAGCCGCATCGCAGTCCAGGTCGACGGCGGTTTCCGCACCGGCCGTGACGTCGTGATCGGCGCGCTGCTCGGCGCCGACGAGTTCGGCTTTGCCACCGCGCCGTTGATCGCGGCGGGCTGCATCATGATGCGCAAGTGCCATCTCAACACCTGCCCGGTCGGCGTCGCGACCCAGGATCCGGTGCTGCGCAAGCGCTTCACCGGTCAGCCCGAGCACGTCATCAACTACTTCTTCTTCGTCGCCGAGGAAGTGCGCGAGATCATGGCGCAGCTCGGCTACAAGACGTTCGACGAGATGGTCGGCCAGGTCCAGATGCTGGACCAGACTGCGCTGGTCTCGCACTGGAAGGCCAAGGGCCTCGATTTCTCCAAGCTCTTCGTGCGGCAGAAGGAGGAGAAGGGCCAGACGATCTATCACTCCGAAACCCAGAACCACCATCTGGAAGCCGTGCTCGACCGCCGACTGATCGAGCAGGCGCAGGCCGCGCTCGATCGCGGCGCGCCGGTCAAGATCGAGGAAGAGATCAACAACACCGACCGTTCCGCCGGCGCGATGCTGTCGGGCGCGGTGGCCAAGATCTACGGCCATGCCGGCCTGCCGCTCGACACCATCCATGTCGGCCTGAAGGGCACCGCCGGACAGGCATTCGGCGCCTGGCTCGCCAAGGGCGTCACCTTCGAGCTCGAGGGTGAAGGCAACGACTATGTCGGCAAGGGCCTCTCGGGCGGCTGCATCATCGTCAAGCCGCCGAAGATCTCCGGCATCGTGCCGGAAGAGTCGATCATCGTCGGCAACACCGTGATGTACGGCGCGATCGCGGGCGAGTGCTACTTCCGCGGCATCGCCGGCGAGCGCTTCGCGGTGCGCAACTCCGGTGCGGTCGCGGTCGTCGAAGGCGCCGGCGATCATTGCTGCGAATACATGACCGGCGGCATCGTGGTGGTGCTCGGCAAGACCGGGCGCAACTTCGCGGCCGGCATGTCCGGCGGCATCGCCTATGTGCTGGACGAGACCGGCGACTTCGACAAGCTCTGCAACCTGTCGATGGTCGAGCTGGAGCCGGTGCTGTCGGAGGAGATGATCAACGCCGACACCTACCACCACTCCGGCGATCTCGAGGCGCATGGCCGGGTCGACGTGTTCCAGAACCTGCTCGACTCCGACGTGGAGCGCCTGCACGTGCTGATCACGCGTCACGCCAAGCTGACCGGCTCGAAGAAGGCGGCGGAGATCCTCGCCAATTGGAAGAGCTGGCTGCCGAAGTTCCGCAAGGTGATGCCGGTGGAGTACCGCCGCGCGCTGAAGGAAATGAAGGCGAACGCCGACGCCGAGCCGAAAATCGCGATCGGCGCGTAGTATTACCGGGCGTCGTTCCGGGGGCGCGCCAAGTGCGCGAGCCCGGAATCTCGCAAAACCACTTCGAGACCTCCGGGTCTGCGCCTCGCGGCGCAGCCGGAATGACGGAACAACTGAGATGCAGGGGCATCGGGTTTCAATGGGTAAGATCACAGGTTTTCTCGAGATCGAGCGGCATGACCGCAAGTACGAGCCGGTCGCCGAGCGGCTCAAGAACTTCAACGAATTCGTCATTCCGCTGAGCGAGAAGGACACGCGCGACCAGGCCGCGCGCTGCATGAATTGCGGCATCCCCTATTGCCACGGGACCGGCTCGGTCCAGCCGGGCACGCCGGGCTGCCCGGTCAACAACCAGATCCCCGATTTCAACGACCTCGTCTATCAGGGCAACTGGGAAGAGGCCTCGCGCAACCTGCACTCGACCAACAACTTCCCCGAGTTCACCGGCCGGATCTGCCCGGCGCCGTGCGAGGCGTCCTGCACGCTGAACATCGACAACAACCCGGTGACCATCAAGACCATCGAATGCGCGATCGTCGACCGCGCCTGGGACAATGGCTGGCTGAAGCCGGAGATCGCTCCGCAGAAGACCGGCAAGAAGGTCGCCGTGATCGGCTCCGGCCCCGCCGGCATGGCCGCGGCGCAGCAGCTCGCACGCGCCGGCCACGAGGTGCATGTCTACGAGAAGTTCGCCAAGGCCGGCGGCCTGCTGCGCTATGGCATTCCCGACTTCAAGATGGAGAAGGGCATCATCGACCGCCGCGTGGCGCAGATGGAAGCCGAGGGCGTTACCTTCCACTACGGCAAGGCCGTGGGCGGAAGCACCCCCAATGCGATCGATCCGCAGGAGCTCGCCAGGCAATATGACGCCGTGGCGCTGACCGGCGGCGCGGAAGCGCCGCGCGATCTGCCGATCCCGGGCCGTGACCTTTCCGGCATCCACTTCGCGATGGACTTCCTGCCGCAGCAGAACCGCCGCGTCTCCGGCGAGCCGCTGAACGGCACCGCCGACATCCTCGCCGGCGGCAAGCATGTCGTCGTCATCGGCGGCGGCGACACCGGATCGGACTGCATCGGCACTTCGTTCCGGCAGGGTGCGAAGTCGGTGACCCAGCTCGAGATCATGCCGGCGCCGCCCGAGCACGAGAACAAGGGCGTGACCTGGCCGAACTGGCCGCTGAAGATGCGGACGTCGTCGAGCCAGGCCGAAGGCGCGGTGCGCGAATACGCCGTGCTGACGACCAAGTTCGAAGGCAAGGACGGCAAGGTCACCAAGCTGCATTGCGTCAAGGTCGACGACAAGTTCAAGCCGCTGCCCGGCACCGAGTTCACACTCGACGCCGAGCTCGTGCTGCTGGCGATGGGCTTCGTGCATCCGGTGCACGAGGGCCTGCTCAAGACGCTCGGCGTCGACCTCGACCAACGCGGCAACGTCCGTGCGTCCCTGCACGACTACCAGACCTCGCGCGCGAAGATCTTCTCCGCAGGCGACATGCGCCGCGGCCAGTCGCTCGTGGTCTGGGCGATCCGCGAAGGCCGCCAATGCGCGCGCTCGATCGACACGTTCCTGATGGGGAAGACGGATTTGCCGGGGTAAGTGCGCCGGCGGACACGCCGAACTGCATCTCACAAACTCAGCTTTCATCGCCCGCGAAAGCGAAAGCGGGCGATCCAGTATTCCAGAGACGTCAGAGATCAAACGGAGAGGCCGCGGCGTACTGGATGCCCGCATGCGCGGGCATGACACGCGACGGCAGAGCGTGTGACTCCGGCTAGTTCTGCACCCGCACCCCGAGCATCACCACGGTCGATGCCGAGCTCTGTCCCGGCTGGTTCGAATCCAGCCAGTCGCGGCGCACGGTGCCCTTGATCCAGAGGCTGCGGGTCAACTTGTAGATCAGGTCACCCGACACCGAGTAGATCGTGTCGGTGCGGTTGTCGCCCTGGTAATCGAGCGTGCCGTAGGTGAACTTACCGATGCCGGTCAGCCAGCGGCGGAAGTCGTGGTCGACCTCGACGGTGTAGGTGCGCGACAGCACGCCCGAGGTGCCGGGCAGCGTCGTCTCGCCGAGTTGGGTGTCGGAATAGAATTTGGCCGTGGTCAGCGGCGTCGCATTCCAGGTCAGCGAGGCGGTGGTGAGCAAGCCCTCGAGCGGGCTAAGCCGCGGGTCGACATAGTCACGCCTGGCATAGCCGATCGAGATTTCGCCGAACAGAATCCGCGTGAATTCGAACGACGTACCGGCCTTGACGTAGCCGCCCGACGAATTGCGCGCGTAACCATTGCGGTCGAGATAGAGATCATGGAAGCGGCTGTCGCCCTCCACTTCCACGAACGGCTTCACGGCCGGATTGAGCTCATAGCTGACGCGGCCGACGCCGCCATATTGGGTGAAGTTGCGGTCGTCGTTCGACGACGAGGTGCCGTCCGTGAGCTTCGACCATTGATAGTCGGTGCGGTCGACGGTGCCGCCGAGTGAGACCTGCATGCGATTGAAGTGCTGGTCGATGCCGAAGGTGCCGCCGACCGTGGTGTAGATCGGATATCTGGCGAGGCCGGCCTGCACGTTCGGGCTGCCGGGATTGTCGGTCGAGACCAGCAGACGGGCCTGCCCCAACAGATGCGTGTCTCTGGAGACATCGAGACGGCCGTCGATGTGGCCGGTGAAATTCGGACGGTCGATGTCGAGCGGCGCCGACAGCGGCGTGCCGTCAATCGGCGTGAGCTGGGAGCCGTAGCCGGTGAATGAGCCGCGCAGATCGGCGACGACGGCGTGACGCTCCCAGTCCGACATCGCGACGAACTCCGGCGCAACCATGTAGAACGCCTTGCCCTGCGGCGAATTCAAGCGACCCGGATTGGTGTCGTAGCCGGCCATCACCTCGACCGCGGTCTTGACCATGAACGAGCCGGCGTAGTCGCCGACCGCGCCGAACGGATCGTCGTCCACCTTGAGCCGCTTGCGCGGCGGCTGGCCGACGATGGTGCCGGCCATCGCCGGCGGCAGCGGCGGCTTGTTGGCGGTCTCCGACGGCGGGATCGACAGCCGCAACTGCCCGGCTGCGGTCAGCGGCTGCGGCGTGGGCACCGGCGAGCCAGGTCCCGGCGGCGGCTTCGGCTTGGCCTGTCCTGGGTAGTATTTCGGCTTCAGGCGCTTGCGGTTGAGCGAGTCATAGCCCGACGTCGCCGCGCCATTCGCGGCGGGGAGACCATAGGTCGGCACCTGCCCGATGCGTTGCGTGGTCGATGTCGATGACGAAGACGAACGCCGGTCGCGGTCGGCGTCCGGCAGCCTCAAACCGTTGAGCGGATCCATGGCATCGACCGGGGTCCGGCGCAGCGGCGAATCCTGCGTGATCACCTGGCTCTGCCGGTTCGGGCTGAACAAATCCGGTGTCACGGTCTGGGCCCTGGCGAGCCCGGTCGTCGCGGTCAGTACAAGACATGGCAAAACCACGCGAACGGGGCGTCCACGCCGATTTGGGCCGCTTGCTGGCCGCCGCCACACGATGGAAATACTCCAACGAATTCATGTACTTGACGTACGCATTCCACCGGGTGGCGAAAAACGTCGTTAATGGAGTTAAAACAATTATGGTTAATGAGCCGTTGAGGATCCGCCGCCGCGCGTCGCGTCGCGGAATCGAACGTGCTAAGGGAGACGCCCGGGTGCAAAACCCCTCCCCTGGAATCCGTAATGGCCAAACCGAAACCGCTGATGACCAAATCATCCGGCCACGATGACGGCGCCGTTCAGTCGGCGCTCCGCACCCTCGATGCCGAAGCAAGCGGCGTCGCTGCGCTCTCTGCGGCGCTCAAGTCCGATCTCGGCGCGTCGTTCGGCGCGGCGGCCGAACTGATCCGCAACGCCAAGGGGCGGTTGATCGTGACCGGGCTCGGCAAGTCCGGGCACATCGGCCGCAAGATCGCGGCGACCTTCGCCTCGACCGGCACGCCGGCGTTCTTCGTGCACTCGGCCGAAGCGAGCCATGGCGACCTCGGCATGATCACGACTGAGGACGTGATGCTCGCACTGTCATGGTCCGGCGAGCAGGCCGAGATGCGCAATCTGATTGCCTACGCTGCGCGCTTCGGCATTCCGCTGATCGCGATGACGGCCGACAAGGACTCGACGCTGAGCAAGGCCGCCGATGTGCAACTGACGCTGCCGAAGGCCCGCGAGGCCTGCCCGCACAATCTGGCGCCGACCACCTCCTCGCTGATGATGCTGGCGCTCGGCGATGCGTTGGCGATCGCGCTGCTCGAAGGCCGCGGCTTCACCTCGACCGATTTCAGCGTGCTGCATCCGGGCGGCAAGCTCGGCGCGCTGCTGAAATATGCCCGCGACCTGATGCATAGCGGCGAGGCGCTGCCGCTGAAGCCGCTCGGCACCAGGATGTCGGATGCGCTGGTCGAGATGACGTCCAAGGGCTTTGGCTGCGTCGGCATCGTCGACGGCCACGGCCATCTCGTCGGCATCGTCACCGACGGCGACCTGCGCCGGCAGCTGACGCGCCCCGACCTGTTGACCCTGTCGGTCGACGAGGTCATGACCAGGACGCCGAAGACGATCGGCCGCGACACGCTGGCCGGTGAGGCGCTGGAGCTGCTCAACGCCTCACAGATCACGACGCTGATCGTGACCGACGCGAAGAAGCCGGTCGGCATCATCCATCTGCACGATCTGCTGCGCGCGGGCGTGGCGTAGGCCCTCTTTGTCATTCCGGGGCGCGCCACCGAACTCGGGTTTACCCGAGTTCGGAATTCTAGATTGGTCCAAGTCGGCAACAGCCGACTTGGATGCGCGAGCCCGGAATCCATACTCACGATGGTGGTTATGGATTCCGGGCTCGCCGCTTCGCGTCGCCCTCAGATGCGCAACTGCGCATCGGGGAATGACAGCCGTTACTGCGGAAATCTTGCCGCCGTCGCCTCCAGCGGCAGGGCCAGCGCGTTGGCGAGGTAGGAGACCGTGCGGTAGAAGCCGCACAGCAGGATGATCTCCAGAACCTGATCCTCATCATAATGCGCCGACAGCGCCGAGAATTCCGCGTCATTAAGTGTCGCGCGCGCATGCAGCGCGTCGACCGCCGCGATCATGGCCTGTTCGGCCGGCGACCAGCAATCGGCATCGGCCTTGCCGTGCACAATGGCATGGACCTGCTGCTCCGAGAGCCCGGCGGCCGCGCCGAACGCCGTGACGTGCACGCCCCATTCATATTCGCATTCGTTGAGCGCGCAGGTGCGGTCGATCACGATCTCGCGTTCCCGCAGCGGCAGCGGCCCGCGGTCCAGCAGGCTGCCGCCGCGGAATTTCTCCCAGGCACGCGGATGGCCGGCCATCATGCGGAACAGCACCAGCGGCGGCTTGCCGCGCATGATGCGATCGAAATGCTGTTGAACGTCCGCCGCATAGGGCGGATCGAGCGGTGCGATGCGTGACATGGGCTGATCTCAATGCTACATTTACTGTAGCGATACGCTACAATATCTGTAGCCAACAATGCAAGAGAGATCCGAGAGGGAGTCGCGAGATGGCGAAACAGGCCCCAGCCGCAAAACCCGGCATCCGTGGTTCGCGGACCGGCCGTCCGATCATGGCGCTGCTCGATCTGCTCGGGCGCCGCTGGACCTTGCGCATCATCTGGGAGCTGCGCGAGGGCCCGCTGACCTCGCGCGCGTTGCGCAGCGCCTGCGACGAGGCCTCACCGACCATCCTGCAGACGCGATTGACCGAGCTCCGCGAAGCGGGCTTCGTCGAGCTGACGGACGATGGTTACGGCCTCACTGCGCTAGGCCGTGAGCTGTTTGCGACCTTCACGCCGCTCAATCGCTTCGCCGAGCGCTGGAGCAAGCACGCTGGCAGCTAGACCGCGGCCACCGTCAGGCTGGCGCCGTCGGCGCGGACGACCTTGACCCGGCTGCCGGCGGGCGCATCGGGGCCGGCGACGCGCCAGACGGTGTCGTCGATCCGCACGGTGCCCGATCCGTCGACGATCGGCTTCTCCAGCGTGAATTCGCGGCCGACCAAGGCTTCGTTGCGGCGGTTGAGGAACGGATTGCTCTTGCTCGCCTCGGTCGCGCCATTGGCAAAATGCCGCCAGGCCGGCACCGCCAGCGCGGCGAACACCGCGAACATCAGGAGCTGCATCTGCCACGACGGCGTCAACACGAACGACAGCAGACCGACCAGGAGTGCCGCGAGCCCGAGCCAGAACAGGAACACCCCGGGCGCCGCAAGCTCCAGCGCCATCAGGATGAAGCCGAAGATCAGCCAGTTCCAGGTACCCAACGTCGAAAACATCTCGGCCATGACGTGACCTCTAAGTGCCTCCACAGCGGAGGTGCGCTCCCTCTCCCCTTGTGGGAGAGGGTTGGGGTGAGGGGTCGCGGTCTCTCCGCGGAGAGAGACCCCTCACCCGTATCGCATCTTCGATGCGATACGACCTCTCCCACAAGGGGGGAGGTGAAACGAGTCCGCCGACCGGCGCCGGCAACTCACCGCTGCGGCGGCACCGGCGGAGGCGGCGTCGGACCAGCCGGCGGCACCGAGCCACCGCGCCGCGCCGCAGCCGTGGCGGATGCCGCGCTCTCGCCGAAGGTGGCGCGGGCGATTTCGCCGATGCCGGCGAGCGATCCCAGCACGCTGGTGGCTTCGATCGGCAGCATCAGGATCTTCTGGTTCGGCGACTCCGCGAGCTGGCCGAACGCCTTGATGTATTTGTCGGCGATGAAGTAGTTCAGCGCCGCGACGTCGCCCTTGGCGATCGAGTCCGACACCATCTGGGTCGCCTTCGCTTCAGCCTCGGCAAGACGCTCGCGCGCCTCGGCGTCGCGGAAGGCAGCCTCGCGGCGGCCCTCGGCTTGCAGGATCTGGCCCTGCTTGGCGCCCTCGGCGCGCAGGATCTCTGACTGCCGCTGGCCTTCCGCCTGCAGGATGTCGGCCCGCTTGACGCGCTCGGCCTTCATCTGCCGGCCCATCGCCTCGACCAGGTCGGCCGGCGGCACGATGTCCTTGATCTCGATGCGGTTGACCTTGAGGCCCCAGGGCGAGACCGCGGCGTCGACCACGCGCAACAGTCGTTCATTGATCTCATCGCGATGCGACAGCACCTGGTCGAGATCCATCGAGCCCATCACCGAACGGATGTTGGTCATGGTCAGCACGACGATCGCCTGGTTGAGATTGGCGACCTCGTAGCTCGCCTTCGCCGCGTCGAACACCTGGAAGAAGGCGACGCCGTCCACCGTCACGGTGGCGTTGTCCTTGGTGATCACCTCCTGTTCGGGGATGTTGATCACCTGCTCCATCATGTTGATCTTGCGACCGATGCGATCGAAATACGGCACGATCAGATTGAGGCCGGGCGACAGTGTACGGGTGTATTTGCCGAACCGCTCGATGGTCCAGTCAAAGCCCTGCGGAACGGTCTTGATCCCGGCGAACAGCGTAACGATGACGAGAAGAACAAAGGCGATCGCGAAAATGTCGAAGCCAGTCATAAAGTCCCTCCAAGGCCCGCGCGACCTGCGAGACCGTCTCCAGGCACGGCCGTGCATTGGTCGGCAGGACCGCTGCGCCGGTTCAGCCGGCTGTTGTTCTACCTAGCACATAGGAAGCGGTTGTGCGGGCCGCCAGATACGTGAAGGCTGAACGAATGGTTGTGGCCCGATGTCACGGATCGTTAACAAAGGGCTTCAGCCCTCCTAGATCCAGCCCTGAAGCTCGCGCAGCACGAGCTGCCGGATCACGTCCATGCCGCCGTCGCTGTCGTTGAGGCAGGGGATGGCCGCGAACTGCTCGCCGCCATTGTGCCGGAAGATCTCGGCATTCTCCTGCGCGATCTCCTCCAGCGTCTCCAGGCAATCGGCGGAGAAGCCGGGCGTGACCACGGCCATTCGCCGCATGCCGTCCTTCGCCAGCTTCTCGACCGTCTTGTCGGTATAAGGTTGCAGCCACTCGGCATTGCCGAAGCGCGACTGGAAGGTGAGAATCAGCCGGTTGGCATCGAGCCCGAGCCGCTTGCGCAGCGCGTTGGTCGTGGCGATGCACTGCGCCAGATAGGGATCGCCCTTGTCGACATACTCTTTCGGCATGCCGTGGAACGAGGCGAGGATAACCTCGGGCTGGAACGACAGAGTAGCAAGATGCTCGTTGATCGAAACTGCGAGCGCCTCGATGTAATCGGGGTCGTCGTAGTAGGGCGGCGTCACCCGCAGGATCGGCTGCGCGCGCATGGCGGCCAGCACACGAAACGCCTCGTCACAGACGGTCGCCGACGTCGCCGCGGAATATTGCGGATAGAGCGGCACCACCAGCAGCCGGCCACAGCCCTGCGCGGCCAGTGCCTCGATGCGCTCTTTCATCGAGGGATTGCCGTAGCGCATCGCCCAGTCGACCACGACGTGATCGTGATCGGCAATCGCCTCCGCCAGCTTGTCGGCCTGCGAGCGCGTGATGGTCTTCAGCGGCGACTCGTTCTTCTCGGTGTTCCAGATCTTCAGATAGTCGCGCGCCTTGCGGGCCGGACGGACGCGCAGGATGATGCCGTTGAGAATCAGCTTCCAGAGCAGGCCCTGATCCTCGATCACCCGCGGATCAGATAAAAATTCCTTGAGGTAGACCCGCACGCCCGCGGCATCCGCGGTATCCGGCGTGCCGAGATTGACCAGGAGCACGCCGACGCGCTCCGGCTTCGGCGCCGCGGCGGGCTTCGCGCTCTCGAACGGGATCACGGTGCTCATGATGGCCTTGCGCCTGAAGTCCTTGGCTTGGTGGCTTTGGGCTTCGCGCGTTGCTCCAACCTTGTCAAGCCGAGTGCCGGTTGGCTACGTTCCGCTGCGTGAATGAGGGGAAACCATGACGATCGCCGAATGGTGCGTCTTCGGGACGCTGATGCTGTCGATGCTGACGATCGTATCGGTGAAATGGACCGGCTTCCGCGGGTTCGACAATGCGAAGCCGCGCGATCCCGACTTCTATGACGATCCGATCCGCTCGCGCGCGCTCGGCGCGCACCAGAACGGCCTCGAGGCCTTGCCGTTCTTCGCCTTCGCCGTGCTGCTCGCCGAATTCCGCGTCGGTCCGCTGCGGCTGATCGACGAACTCGCCGTGCTGTTCCTGATCGTGCGGATCGCCTACGTCTTCACCTATATCGGCAACCGCCCGACCTTGCGCTCGATCCTCTGGAGCATCGGCTTTGCGATCAACATCGCGATCTTCCTGCTGCCGGCGATCCGGGGATATCTGACACGGTGAGTTGCCTCTCTCCCTGCCCCCGTTGTTACGTGAGGTGAGTACGCCGGTCAGGCTCCCTCTCCCCTTGCGGGAGAGGGTTAGGGTGAGGGGTGCCGCTTGCTCAGCTGCTTGTTAGGTGCGGGCGCTTACCAAGCGGCGAGCGAGCTCTTGGCTGATGGAGCTTTGCTCGCCCTCGTACATCTCTCCCGGGGCCACCCCTCTCCCCACCCTCTCCCGCAAGGGGAGAGGGA
>NZ_VKHP01000147.1 GCF_010811875.1 Bradyrhizobium uaiense | reverse complement strand
GGATCATGGTCTCGCCGATGGCGACCTATTCGGCGCGCGAGGGGCGCGCCACCGATTGGCATACCGCGCATATCGGCAAGCTCGCCGCCGGCGGCTGGGTCGGCCTTCGCTGCATCCTTCTTCGCCACCGGCATCGCTATCGTCCTTGCTGCGCCACCCGCCGCTTCAGCCACCAGCCATATTGCTCGGGCCAGCTGGTCCACTCGGGATCGCATCCGAGCGCAAGCGCGGTCTGCGCGGGCCAGTTCGGATTCCACAGCAGTTCGCGGCCGAGCGCAATAAGCGTCGCCTTGCCGTCCCGCAAAATGGCTTCGGCGTAATCCGGTTCGCGGATCAGCCCGACCGCGACCGTCGGCATGCCGGCTTCCTTCTGGATCCGTTCGGCGAAGGGCACCTGGAAGCCGGGGGTGCGCGATACCAGCGAGTTGCCGCGCGGCAGCTTCATGCCGCCCGACGAACAGTCGACCATGTCGATCCCGATCGCCTTCAGCTCGGTCGCAAATGCGATGGAGTCCTCGATCGACCAGCCGATGTCGACGCCGTCGACCGACGAGATGCGGACGAAGGCCGGCAGATGGTCGGGCCATTCCTCGCGCATGATCGCGGCGATCCGCAGCGGCAGGCGCATGCGGTTCTCGCGCGAGCCGCCATACTCGTCGTTGCGGTTGTTCGCCAGCGGCGACAGGAACGAGTGCATCAGATAGCCGTGCGCGCAGTGCAGCTCGATGACGTCGTAACCGGCAGCCCTGGCGCGGCGAAACGCCTGGCGATAATCGTCCACCAGCGCGTCGATCTGCTCTGCCGTCATCATCTGCGGCGCGGGCCAACCCTCATCGAAAGGAATGCCGCTCGAGGCCGCGATCTGCCACGGGCCTTCGCCGCGCGCCTTGATGTCGGCCTCGCCAAGCGGATTGCCGCCTTCCCACGGCCGCTGCGACGAGCCCTTCCGGCCGCCATGGGCGATCTGGATCGCGGCCTTGGCGTTGAAGCTGTGGATCAGCGCGGCGAGAGCGGCGTGGTCTGCGATATGCGCATCGTCCCAGATGCCGAGGCATCCATGGGTGATGCGCCCCTGGGTGTTCACCGAGCTCTGCTCGACGAATACGAGACCCGCGCCGCCGGCGGCGAGCTTGCCGATATGCGCGGTATGCCAATCGGTGGCGCGCCCCTCGCGCGCCGAATAGGTCGCCATCGGCGAGACCATGATCCGGTTCTTCATTTCGAGGTCGCGCAGTTGCAGCGGGGTAAACAGCAGCGGCAATTCGGTCATGCGATGTCCAGCCTTGCTTGAGGTTTCTTGCTTGAGGTTTGCGAATTCGTGAGAGCAATCATTTGTTGAGCAGCGGGCAGGCGCTCTCCTCTGACGTCGCGAACGCTTCCTTGCCCGGGATGACCTGAACCAGCTTCTCGTAATCCCAGGCGCCCTTGGATTCCGCCGGCGATTTCACCTGCACGAGATACATGTCGTGGATCAGCTGGCCGTCCTCGCGCAGGAACGCATTGCGGGCAAAGAAGTCGTCGATCGGCATGTCCTTCATCTGCGCGATCACCTTGGGGCCGTCGTCGGTGCCGGACTTCTCGATCGCCTTGAGATAGTTCATGACTGCGGAGTAGAGACCGGCCTGCACCATGGTCGGCCGCTTCCTGGTCCTGGCCATGAAGCGCGCGGCAAAGTCGCGGGTCTTGTCGTCGAGATCCCAATAGAACGCGGTTGCGAGCTGCAGCCCCTGGGCCGCCTGCAATCCGATCGCATGGATATCGCTGGTCTGCATCAGGAAGGCTGCAAGTTTTTGTGTGTGCGTCATCCCGAATTCCTGCGCCTGCCGGATTGAATTGGCGAGGTCGCCGCCGGTATTGGCGAACGCGATCACGTCCGCCTTCGAGCTCTGGGCCTGCAGCAGATAGGACGAGAAATCCATGCTGTTGAGCGGATGCCGCACCTCGCCCGCGATCGTGCCGCCGACCTTCTCCACGGTCTTGGCGGCGTCATTGCGCAAGGCGTGGCCGAAGGCATAGTCGACCGTCACGAAATACCAGCTCTTCGCACCTTCCTTGGCCAGCGCCCGCACCGTGCTGTTGGCGAGCGCGTAGGTGTTGTAGGTCCACTGCACCGAATTGAGCGAGCAGCCCTTTCCGGTCAAATCGGAAGAGCCGGCCGACGACACCAGCATCGCCTTGTTCTTCTGCTTGGTAAGTTCCAGCACCGCGAAGGCGACCGCGGAATTGGCGAAATCGACGATGACATCGACGTTCTCCTGCTCGTACCAGCGCCGCGCGATGCCGGCGCCGATATCGGCCTTGTTCTGATGGTCGGCATCGACCATCGCGATCGGCTTGCCCAGGACCTTGCCGCCGAAATCCGCGATCGCCATCCGGACCGCTTCGACCGCGCCGGGGCCGGCGGCGTCGGCATAGAGGCCGGCCTGATCGGTCAGCACGCCGATCTTGACCATGTCGTCGGAGATTTGCGCGTGGGACGGCGTCGCGAAGGCGGCCGACAGGATTGCGGCGCTCGCGGCGATCCATCCGGTTGTCGATCTCATCGCTGTTGGTTTCCTCTAGCTCGATTGCCTTATGGCGTTGGTCTTTTCTTGTCGCAGGTCGATCATGCCCGGATGCGACTGCGGGTCGCTGTCCGCGCCGAGCAGCACGTGTTTCTGGATCTTGTTGGTCGAGGTCAGCGGCAGATCGGTAACGAAGGCGATCCACGCCGGCAGCTTGAACGGCGCCAGGCGTTCGCGGCAGAACTGGAAGATGTCTTGTGCGAGCTCGTGCGAGGCGTCAGTGCCGTCGTTGATCACGATGAAGGCCGCAACTTCCTCGTCGCGGATCGGATCGCGTGCGGCAACGACCGCAGCCTGTTTGACCAGGTCGGATGCCGTCAGCACGGCCTCGACCTCCGCTGCGGAAATGTTCTCGCCGGCGCGCCGGACCAAATGTTTCAGCCGGTCGACGAACACGAAGGCGCCGTCCGCGTGCCGCCAGGCGCTGTCGCCGGTATGAAACCAGCCGCCGCGCCACGCCTGTTCGGTGGCCTCGGGGTCTTTCAAATAGCCGGAGAAGAAGCCGCGCCGCGGCGTCGCTTCCGAATGGCGCACGCAGAGTTCGCCGACCGAGCCCGGCGGCAGCACATTGCCGTCGGCATCGAGGATCGTCATTTCGAGCCCGGGGACGCTGCGGCCGATCGTGTTGGTCTCGAGGTGGCGCGGCTCAACCGTGTTGAAGGGGCTGCGACCGGTTTCGGTCATGCCCCAGCCCTCGACGAAGGGGATGCCGAAGCGTTCGCGGGCTCGCGCGCGCTGTTCGGGATTGGCACCGACGCCCATCGAGAAGCGCAGCGCATGGGCCTTCTCGTCCGGCGTCTCCGGCTGCGCGAGCAACGCCGCGACGATCACGCCGAGATAGTGCAGCACGCTGGCGCGGCAGGAGACGATGTCGCGCCAGGCGATTTTCGCGTTGAAGCGCTCCGGCAGGATCAGGCAGCCGCCGGTCAGCATCATCGCGATCGGGGTCAGCGTCAGGCCGGCCATGTGGAACAACGGCAGCGGGCTGTAGAGGCGCTCCGTTCCCATATGATACGTCGCCTCGCCGCCATGGCTGACGTACCAGCGGCCGGTCGAGACCACGTATTCGTTGGTCAGGATGCATCCCTTCGGACGCGCCGTGGTGCCCGACGTGTAGAGCAGCGCAGCCTCGGTCTCGCTTCCGGGATTGTCCGTGCGTGGCGCTGGCCGCCGGGCAAGTGGAATCTGCGCCACGCTCGCGCCGAGATCGTCGCCGGACACCTCGAGCACGGGCACCGCGCCGGTGAGCGCCTTCTGCAATTCCTTCTGCTCGTGCAGCGTGACGATCAGATCGGGCTCGGCATGCGCGATCAGATATTCGATTTCCGCTGCGCGATAGGCCGGATTGATCGGAACGATCGAGACGCCGAGGCCGTTGAGCGCCAGCCAATGCGCGATGAAGTCAGGCCGGTTCTCCAGCAGCAGACATGCGCGGTGTCCATGGCCGAAGCCGGACGCGCGGTATTGTTCGCGCAATGCGCAGACCTGCCGCGCAATGTCGGCATAGGACAGTTCGGCGCCGTCGGGAAAGTATGCGCGGTCGGGACGCGCGGGAATGCAGAGAAAGGGCTTGAACGCTGCCGCATCTGATGTCGCAGCGAACACGTTGAACACGGTGTACATCGTCGCGAATGTTTCCCCTGACGGCCGCAGGTCGACGTCAACGGCGCCGGTCTGCGAGAGCTGCTTCGTTGAGCGCGGTGCCGCGATCGCGGCGTTGCGCGGAAGCTATAAGGGCGAGTAATGTGCTGTCAAATCTATTATGAGTTTCCATAAAACTCATATGTAGTTTTAGAGCAAAAGCAGGGAGTGAATGTGATGAAGATGCACGTGTTGTCGGGCGGACGTTTGCGGATGTCGAAGCGGACCTACCTGCCGGATGCGGCGCGCGGCGAGATGATCGACCTTCCGGTGTCGTGCATGCTGCTGCGGCATACGCAGGGCAACGTGCTGTTCGACACCGGATGCCATCCCGACGTCGCCACCGATCCTGAGGGACGGCTCGGCACGCTGGCCAAATACATGCAACCAATCATGCCGGCAGACGATCACGTGCTGACGAGCCTGAAGGCCGTCGGCCTTGGCCCCGACGATATCGACGTGGTGATCTGCTCTCACCTGCACACCGATCATTGCGGCTGCAATGCCTTCTTCAAGAAGGCGACGATCTTCGTCCATGCGCTCGAGGTCGAGGCCGCGAATGCCGATAACGCGTTCGATCGCGGATACATCAAGGCGGATTGGGATCATCCGCTGAAGATGGAAATCTTCGATAAGCAGATGGATGTGTTCGGCGACGGCAAGCTGACGCTGATCCCGCTGCCGGGACATTCGAAGGGAACGACCGGCGCGCTGGTCAAGCTGGACCAGAGCGGCGAATTCCTGCTCGCCTCCGACTCGCTCAGCGTGCGCGCCAATCTCGATCAGCGGGTCTCGCCCAGGAATAGTTTGGATGTCGATCAGTTCCTGAGATCGCTCGACGAGATCGCCAAGCTCGAGGCATCAGGCGTCAAGATCATCTGCGGCCATGATGAGGCGCAGTGGGCCAGCCTGCAAAAGGGGCCGAACGCGTATACGTGAGGCGCGGTTTGCAGATGCTGTGCCGCGCGATATGGTATGCCGCCGCCGGAGATCATCTGGCTCACAACAACAAGGAAAATGCAGATGTCCAAGGATGGTTTGTGCGCGATCGTGACGGGATCGGCATCGGGACTCGGCGCCGCCACCGCGCAAATCCTCGCCACGCAGGGCGCGCGCCTCATCATCAACTATTCCAACAGCAAGGCGGAAGCCGAAGCGACTGCTGAAGCCTGCCGCAAGCAGGGCGCCGAGGTGCTGGTGGTGCAGGGCGACGTCTCGCGCGATGAGGACTGCAAGAAGATCGCGGCCGCCGCGCAAGGCTGGGGCCGCCTCGACGTGCTGGTCAACAATGCCGGCACCACCAAGCATGTACCGCATCACGATCTCGACGGCCTGACTGCGGAAGATTTCCAGCGCATCTACGCCGTCAACACCATCGGTCCGTTCCAGATGGTTCGTGCCGCGCGCGCCTTGCTCGAAGCTGGCGCGAAGGCATCGGGCCGTCCCTCGGCGGTGGTCAACGTCTCCTCGGTCGCCGGCATTTCCGGCGGCGGCTCGTCGGTGGCCTATGCCGCGAGCAAGGGTGCGCTCAACACCATGACGCAGTCGCTGGCGCGTGCGTTGGCACCCTTGATCCGGGTCAACACGGTGTGCCCGGGTTACATCGATACGCCCTGGTTCACCAAGGGACGCGGTGCGGACGGCGCGAAGCAGGTGCGTGATGCCGTGGTCGCGCGGGTGCCGCTGAAGGTCGCCTCGACGGCCGAGGATATCGCCAATCTGGTCTGCTTCCTGGCGAGCCCGGCGTCGAGCAACATGACCGGCGAATTCGTCCGGATGGACGCGGGCATGCATCTCATTCAGTGAGCTGGCTTCCGAGCTGTTGCCGAAACGAAAATGCCCGGGCCAGGCCCGGGCATTTGATTTTGGAGACGTGCTGCGGCTGGTGCTATTTGTTTCCAATATCCGGGATCACGCGTGCCGCGACCAGCCGGTTCCAGATGAATAGCACCACCAGCGCGCCGATCGTGGCAGTGATGAAGCCGGCGCCCTGTTCGGGACCGTAATGGCCGATGGCCTGGCCGATGAAGGTCGCGAGAAATGCTCCGGCGATGCCGAGCACGGTGGTGAGAATGAAGCCGCTTGGATTGTTCGGTCCCGGCGACAGGAGCCGCGCGATGATCCCCGCGACAAAGCCGACGATGATGACCCAGATGATGCCGCCCATGACTGTCGTCCTCCTCAGATGGAATCAATGCTGCCGCTAAAGCCTGCCGCTCAGCTCGTCGCCGCTCGGCAGCCGTCCGTCCGGCGTCAGATGATTGATCGCGTCGGGCAGATACTGGCTCAAGCCCTGCAGCAATTGGTCGCGCGACATGCCGGTCTGCGACGCCAGCGAGTCGATCTGGTCGGCGCCGAGCGCATTGGCGAGATCGCCGGGCGCAATCTGCTTGTTGGGGCCGTTGCTGACCCAGGAATTGGCCGCGTCGCCATGGCCCTTCTGCTGCAATTGATTGAGCAGATCGCCGAGGCCGCCGCTGAGCACGGTGCCGGCTGCGCCGCCGGCGAGAAGTCCGCCGAGGCCGCCCTTGAGCAGATCGCCGAGGCCGCCGCCGCCGGGCAGGGGCGCGCCGCCGGGCACGCTCGCGGTGACGTTGCCGGGAAGCGGCGGCGCCTGTGCGGGCTTCGGCTCAGGGGCGCTCGCGCCCGGCTGGCTGCCGCCGAAATGCTTGACCGCCTTCCAGGCCAGCAGCGCCAGGATGGCCATCGTCATCGGCGACATTCCGCCGCCGCTCGAGCTGTCGGATGAAGTGCTCGGCGCGCTCGGACCGCGGGGCCCGTTCTGCATGCCGTTGAGTACGTCGAGTAAACCCATGATCGTCTCCTGCAGCAACCGTGCCCCGAGCCAGAAACATAGCTTCGGCCCATGACGGTTACAAGGCGGGGCCGCCCGGGCTGCGGCGCATCGAATAGGCAGGCAACCCCAGGTCTGCTAACGAGCGATTGATGAACAGGCGTTTAGCGAGATGAATGACGATCGGCCGATCGGGATTGCGGGCGCCGGAAGCATCGGCTGCTTCGTCGGCGGCATGCTCGCTGCGTCCGGTCGCCGTGTCGTGCTGCTGGCGCGGCCGCGGTTGATCCAGGAGATCACGGGCAACGGCTTGCGGCTCAGCAGTTTCGACGGTTCGGAGCGGATGGTATCCGCGGACCGGCTCATTCTGTCCGACGATCCGTCGATCCTGCGCGATGTGCAGACCGTGCTGGTGACGGTGAAGAGTGCCGACACCGGCGAGATGGCCGAATTGATCGCGCGCCACACACCCACTGACGCCGCGGTGGTGAGCCTGCAGAATGGCGTCGGCAATGTGTCGTTGCTGCGCGACCGCCTGCCGGACCGCAAGGTGCTCGGCGGCATGGTGCCGTTCAATGTGGTCGCGCTCGGCGACGGCCGCTTCCATCGCTCGACCTCGGGCGACATCGTGATCGCGCAGGATGACGCCGGCACCGCGGCGCGGCTCTCGGTGCCGGGCCTTGCGGTCAAGGCTACCTCCAATATCGAGGGCGTGCAGTGGGGCAAGTTGGTCGTCAATCTCAACAATGCGCTCAACGCGCTGTCCAACATTCCGCTGCGGCAACAACTCGCACAGCGCGGCTGGCGGCAATTGTTTGCCGACCAGATGGCCGAGGGCCTGGCTGCGGTGCGCGCCGAAGGCATTGCGCCGGTGTCGCCGACCCCGCTGCCTTCGAGCTGGATGCCGACATTGTTGAGGTTGCCGGACGCGCTGTTCGACATGCTGCTCGGCCGCACCATGAAGATCGATCCCGAAGCGCGCTCCTCGATGTGGGAAGATCTGCAGCGCGGCCGTCGTACCGAGATCGACTATCTGCAAGGAGTGATTGTTGCGATTGCGGATCGCCGCGGCCTTCAGGCTTCGTTGTCACGCCGTGTCATCGCGCTGATCCGGAAGGCGGAGGCCGACGGCAAGGGATCGCCGGGGCTGACGCCGGAGCAAATTCGCGATGAGCGACCAGGGAAGTGACATCATGAAACGATCTTGCATCATGTTGCTCACGCTTGCTGCGCTTGGCTCCGGCCAGGTTCGCGCCGCACCGCCGACCGTCACACCATCGCCGGGCTACGATGCGCGCTTGCAGGAGCAGCGCGCAGCGGCCGCGGCATCGAGCCGATCGGCCGTGCCTGCGCGCAAGCCGGTTGCGCATCGCCACCACAAGCGCGGTCACGCGCGCTGATGCATGAAAGAGAATATCTGAGATGAAGCTGCTCGTCCTCGCGCTTACCCTCGTGCTCGGTATCACCACGACGGCAAGCGCCGCCGATTATGCCGGTTCGATCAGTGCTTACCGGCGCGCCAATCGCATGCCCGCGGTGACGCTCGACGCGAAGCTGAATGCGATGGCGCTGAAGCAGGCCCAGGCGATGTCGGCGACCGGATCGGTCAGCCATTCCGCGGGCGGCAGTTTCTTCACCCGCATCGCGCCGCTGAAGAAGCAGCGCGCGGCCGAAAATATCGGCGCAGGGTTCATCGCCTTCGCCGAGATGCTGAAGCAGTGGGAGAATTCGCCGGGCCATCGCGAGAATTTGCTGATGCCGGGCGCCAGGCGCGTCGGCGTCGCCTACGTCGACAATCCGAAATCGCCGTACCGCAGGTTCTGGGCGATGGTGATTACCGACTGACGTCGGTTCGCTTCGCAACCTTGGTCGGCGGCGGCGATACCGGTGTGAACAGTTTCTTCAGGCCGTCCAATCCTTCGGAAAGCCGCGGCCATTCGCAGGAGAACGTACCCTTCACGCAGTTCCCCGCCTGCGGCCGCACCCTGGGAAGAGGAGTGGTCGCAACCCGTGGCTTGACCGGCCGTGCGGCCGGGACGGGGACTTTCGGGGGCTCGCTGTGCAGCGATGCCTGCTCGATCTGCGGCGACCGCTCTTGCTGGCGTTCCTGCTGCTTGGCGTTGAAAGCTGCGACGATGCTGGAGCGGCGCTGCTTCTCGAGGTAGCCGGTATATTCCTGGTCGATCTTCTTCTGCTCGTCCGGCGTCGGATTGGGACCGGCGATGTCGAAGCTGCGGTCCTGCATGAAGTCGTAATAGGTGTAACCGCCGCCGGGCTTGCGGCGTCCGGCGAACTTGGCGTTGCAATCGGCGAGCTGCGCGGTCCTGTCTTCCCTGGTCTTCGCCTTCTCGGCGAGGTCGGCGCAATCCTCGAAGTCCTTCGGCGCGCTGCGCCACCATTGCGCGTGCGCGCTGATCGGCGCCAGCGCACAGGCGGCGACGAAAACGGCAACAGCCAACGTCGATGATCGTGATGGCATCACGGACATTGCAAGCAAACCCGAACGACACAGAGTGAGCAGATTGTCGCCATTTTGGTGACGCTTGTCACCCCGGAACCGGACGATTTCCCTCATCATTTAAGCCGCAGATCGGCCGTTTGGCTTGATCAGATAATAGCTGTATATGATTGCAATGTTTCGAGAATTCTGGCCGTAACGGCGCGCCGGAACTTGGAACAATTCGCCTCGAATGGTTCATTTCACTCGGTGCAGCAATGCGACGAGTTCCGCCTGCCGATGCGTGCCGGTCTTCTGGAAGATCGTCTTGAGCTGATTGCGCGCGGTGGCAAGGGCAATGCCGGCTTCCTGTGCGGCCGCCTCGATCGAATCGCCGCGCGCGAGTCGCGTGGCGAGGCGCGCCTGCGCCGGCGTCAGCTCGAACGTCGCCGCCAGCAGCGCCTGATCGAACGCGGCGCTGCCTTCGAGATCGCGGATCAGCAGGATCGCGCGCGCGCCGAGGAACGGCGAACGTGCGGCCGGAGGTACCGGTTGCATCTGGATCACGATCGGACGCTTGTCGATCCTGCGCACCACGATCGGCGATGTCGGGAGCGGGTGCAGGTCGGAGCTGTGGGCCATCAGATCAATCAGCCTGGTCAGATCGGCATTGGCCTGCCGGTCAAGCAGAGTGAGGCGGTTGTTGCGGATCGCAAGGTCATGGCCAAGGCAGGCTTCAGCCTGGCCGTTCATGCCGATGATGATGCCGAAGCGGCCGACGGCGATCGCGGCGACCTGGATCAGATCGAGCGCGCTGGTGATGCCCGATAGCGCGGAGCGGCCGACGGCGGCGGACAGTGTCGCGGCTTCGGTCAGTCGCGCCGACACGCGCGAGAGTGCCTTGACCTCGTCGGCGTCGAACATGCCTTCCTTCGGCGTGCGCTGGATGGTCAGTCCCCACAACGCCGGGCCCGAGCGAAAGCCGACGGCGGCAAACCATTTCAGTCCGAACTCGCCGAGCGAGGCGTAGAGCGGATCGCGCAGCATGTCCGCCTCGCACTCGAACAGATCCGCGTCGGTGATGACATTGTTGCCGGCCAGGATCAGCGGCACGCCGCGTGCCGCGCGGATGTCGGAGAGATGAAGGTTATTGGGAAAGTAGGTCTTGGTGAAATAGTCGGTGATCGATTCCGTGCGCGGAATGTCTTCGGTCCGGATATCGCTCTGAAGCATCGCAGCCCCGGTCGCGCCCACAGCGGCGCAAACCTCGTCCATGAAGGACGGCCAGGTCGCCGGATCGAGAACCACGTCGCCGAGGCGCGCGGTCACATCGTCAAGCCTGTGCAGGTCGACCAAAGGCTCAGCTCCGCCCGGATTTTCATTCTTTCGCAGGACGAAACAAGCTGGACCTGTTTGCGCCCGGTACCGGGCATAAGAAAGCCCAAGGCGCTCGGTATGCAAGTTAAATCGACTACAGGCTAGGGGCCCGACCCGGAGGCCCTGGCGAAACATGATCGAAAATCGGCGGATCGGACCCCTGTCCGGCCGCTACAGCAAGCGCAAATCCCGGCGGCGGTCGGCCTCGGTCAGCGCCACGCGGCAGAAGCTGGCGGCGATCGCGACCACGTCCTCGACCGGCTGCGGATAGTGCTTGGACACCCAGCGCAGAGCGATCGAGATGACGGCGCCGACCATGCCGATCGAGAGCAGTGTGGCGGCCGCGCCCTTGTCGCTGCCTTTCGGATCGCGTGCCGGTGGTACCAGGATGTCGCTGAAGACGCGCAAAGCGTCGAGCTTGACCGCGTCGACCGCCGGACTGATGCCGGAAATCTCGAGCAGGAAGACCCGCGCGGGCTTTGGATGCTCCTTCAGCCGCGTGAAATACAGCGTCAGCGCGGCGCGCAGCCTTGCCTCAGGATCGTCGCCGCCGGCAGCGGCGGCAGCCGCCAGCTCCTCGTGCAGGTGCCCGACGACATGGTTGTAGGCCGCGATCAGCAGCGCCTCGCTGTTGGCAAAGGATTCGTAGAAATAGCGCTCGGTCAGTTCGGCCGCCTCGCAGATCGCCTTCACGGTCGCGCCGCGATAGCCGACCTCGCCATAGACCTCGATCGCCGCGTCGATCAGCTTGAGCCGCCGCTCGGCGCGGCGTTCCTCGGCGTCCATGCCGCCATAGAGGCGGGCTTTCCGGCTGCTTGCCATGAATTCTATTGACACGAGGCATTGTCAGATGTCAAGTTATCTGACAATACAGATTGTCAATACTGTCACCGGAGGGTCAGGGCATGTCCGCTCATTTCGACGTGTTGATCGTGGGCGCGGGGCTGTCGGGCATCGGCGCCGGCTACCATTTGCAGGCCAACTCTCCGGATCGCAGCTACGCCATCCTTGAAGGCCGCGATTGCATCGGCGGCACCTGGGACCTGTTCCGCTATCCCGGCATCCGCTCCGATTCCGACATGTACACGCTCGGCTATTCGTTCCGGCCGTGGACCGAGCCGAAGGCGATCGCCGACGGTCCCTCGATCCTGAACTATGTGCGGGAGACCGCGCGCGTCTATGGCATCGACAAGAACATCCGCTTCAACCATCGCGTCGTCCGCGCCGACTGGTCATCGGCGGATTCACAATGGACGGTCGAGGTCGAGCGCGGACCGGAGAAGGCGATCGAGCGCTTGACCTGCAACTTCCTGTTCATGTGCAGCGGCTACTACAAATATGAGCACGGCTACACGCCCGATTTCCCCGGCATCGCCGATTTCGCCGGCCGCGTCGTCCATCCACAGCAGTGGACCGACGACATCGACTACGCCGGCAAGAAGGTCGTGGTGATCGGCAGCGGCGCGACCGCGGTGACGCTGGTGCCGGAAATGGCCAAGACCGCCGCCCATGTCACGATGCTGCAGCGTTCGCCGACCTATGTCGTGGCGCGGCCGGATGAGGACAAGGTCGCCAACTGGCTGCGTGCGCGGCTGCCTGCAAAGCTCGCCTACGGCCTCAGCCGCTGGAAGAACGTGCTGCTCGGCATGTATTTCTACCGGCTCTGCAAGCGCGATCCGGAGCGCGTGAAGAAGCTGATCCTCGGCGGCGTGCGCCACGCGCTCGGCCCCGATTACGACATCGCCACGCATTTCACGCCAAGTTACAATCCGTGGGACCAGCGGCTTTGCCTGGTGCCGAACGGCGATCTCTTTCAATCGCTGCGCAGCGGCGGCTCGTCCGTCGTCACCGACCAGATCGAGACCTTCACGCCCGGTGGCATCAAGCTCAAGTCGGGCAATGTGCTCGATGCCGACGTCGTGGTGACTGCGACCGGCCTTGATCTGCAGGTGCTCGGCGGGCTCGAGATCAAGGTTGACGGCGCGGCCGTCGATCTGTCGAAGACCATGAACTACAAGGGGCTGATGTATTCGGGCGTACCGAACCTCGCCGCCGCCTTCGGTTACACCAACGCATCCTGGACGCTGAAATGCGACCTGACCTGCGAATATGTCTGCCGCATGCTCAATCACATGAAGGCGAACGGCTACGCGCAGGTGACGCCGCGGCGGAACGATCCGACCGTATCCGAACTGCCCTGGGTGGATTTCTCCTCGGGCTATATCCAGCGCGCCGCCGCCAGGTTCCCCAAGCAGGGCTCGCGCCGGCCGTGGCGCCTCTACCAGAACTATGCACTCGACATCATGACGCTGCGCTTCGGCTCGCTGAAGGATGAGGCCATCGAGTTTCTGCCGCCGCGTCGGGCGGGCGCGGCGGATTCGGCCTCGAATCCGGCCCGGCAGGTGGCGTAGGAAGCGGACCGCCGACGTCGCGCACTAACGCGTTTGGGGAGACAATCAGCTCGTCGAAGAAAGCGAGAACTAGCAGTAGTAAGACTTCTCCACCTAAGCAGTGGCTTACGAGAATTGTTGGGTCGCCCGATATGGGTCCGTATTCAGCAGCATTTTGCGGCTCGATTGAGCCATGGACGCGCGAACCTGCTGCGACACCCGCCAAAGGGCTAGGGTGTCGCATATCAGGCTCTCATCTTTGTCGCTACGGCTAAACTTTGCCCTGCGCGTGAAGGTTGGGGTTCATTTGTCCCCAAGCCCTATCGGCATTGGCGATATCCGCGTCGATGTCAGGAATTTCCGACAGCATTTGAAGCCGGGCTGATTCAACCAAATCAAGCGTTCTTAGCGAAGAAACAGCAATCACGTAAAATTGGTTAGAGTTATCTTGGATGCGCACCGTTGTCCCAGCGGATTGATTTTGAATGTCCGTATAGTGAACAGACGAGCTTCCGCCACCACCGATACTCACAGGACCGATCGAAAATCCGCCGCTCGCGTGCGCATTGTACCAGTTCTGGAATTCGGAGTACGATCTTGCAGACACGTCGATCTCGATTGTTGGTCCTCGAGCGATCAGCACCATCTGCGGAATAAGAGATAATTGGCCGGTCTGAGTCCAATACTCGTCCTTGTCGACCAGCTTGCAGTACGTTCGAACAAACTTCTCTATATACCACGGCTTTCGCGTAACGGTGGCAGTTACCAATTTCTTATAGGTAATGGCAAACCTAGAGGCATCCTCACGGAAGTGCTTATCGATTGTGCCTCCGTCAGCTGATGCTCCAAAGCTCCAAAATACTCCGCCGCCACTGACTGAGCCGGACCAGCGGTTCTCGTACGTCGTAGAGCGCGACGAGTATTCGGTAATCTGAATAGTTTCAGGAGCATCGTTTTGTACGAACGTTGCTACGTCAAAATCGAGATAGGTTGTCAAGAACTCGGTCCAAGTTTCATCGCCACCATTTGGGTGTTGATCCCCAAAAATCGCCTCATCCTCATTCATAGGCAGCTTGATCGAATATCGTGGGTCCTGGAGTGCCCGCAAGGCTTTCCCCAGCTCATAGAGCGGAGGATATGCGGCGACAACAGCCAGGTAATCAGCGTAGAAATTTGTCACATCATCGACAAGGGGACCGCGCCTATCTCGGTATTGAGTTTCGGTTTCCCATTGGGTGCGGGACTTGTTGGGATATCGAGCCAGAGATAGCTGCCAGCTTTTCCTGGCTGTTTGCTCGAATGCCCGGAGGCGATCGAGGGCATGAGTGTATTTCGTAAGTTTGCGCTGCGCATCAGCCTCGTCTATGCCCGGAGCCTTCTTCCTCATCTCGACATTTAGCTGAAGCAAATATTGTTCGTAGTTGCTGGATAGGGTCATTCCCGTCGTGACGTTTGCTCCAGAGTTGGCGCGCGTGAACGTCGGAAGGCGATCGCCAACCAACATGCGGCGGTATAGGTTCAGCGTAGGCCATTTTGTCCGGCAGTTTAGGGGAGCCATTACCGTGTTCACCTGAAAGATATTCGGTGCGGTATTTGGCATGCGGGCTTCGAACTGACTTGTCCATTTGGACCAGGCAATGTCGTCAGTCTGAAATAGAGACATCCTAACCTCCCTTAAATTAATCTTAAAATACTACCAATAGTTGCGCAATTATTAATAGGTAAGTGTGCTGTTGTGCTACTTTAGGATGGCGTGGTGAAGCTCTCGGCTCCCCGCCCCAATTCCAGGGATATTCCACGCGGCGCGTGCGCGGCTGCCTGCAAAGCTCGCCTACGGCCTCAGCCGCTGGAAGAACGTGCTGCTCGGCATGTATTTCTACCGGCTCTGCAAGCGCGATCCGGAGCGCGTGAAGAAGCTGATCCTCGGCGGCGTGCGCCACGCGCTCGGCCCCGATTACGACATCGCCACGCATTTCACGCCAAGTTACAATCCGTGGGACCAGCGGCTTTGCCTGGTGCCGAACGGCGATCTCTTTCAATCGTTGCGCAGCGGCGGCTCGTCCGTCGTCACCGACCAGATCGAGACCTTCACGCCCGGTGGCATCAAGCTCAAGTCGGGCAATGTGCTCGACGCCGACGTCGTGGTGACCGCGACCGGCCTCGATCTCCAGGTGCTCGGCGGGCTCGAGATCAAGGTCGACGGCGCGGCTGTCGATCTGTCGAAGACCATGAACTACAAGGGGCTGATGTATTCGGGCGTACCGAACCTCGCCGCCGCCTTCGGCTACACCAACGCATCCTGGACGCTGAAATGCGACCTGACCTGCGAATATGTCTGCCGCATGCTCAATCACATGAAGGCGAATGGCTACGCGCAGGTGACGCCGCGGCGGAACGATCCGACCGTATCCGAACTGCCCTGGGTGGATTTCTCCTCGGGCTATATCCAGCGCGCCGCCGCCAGGTTCCCCAAGCAGGGCTCGCGCCGGCCGTGGCGCCTCTACCAGAACTATGCACTCGACATCATGACGCTGCGGTTCGGCTCGCTGAAGGATGAGGCCATCGAGTTTCTGCCGCCGCGTCGGGCGGGCGCGGCGGATTCGGCCTCGAATCCGGCCCGGCAGGTGGCGTAGGAAGCGGACCACTGACGTCGCGCACTAATCCTGCGCACAGCTTGCAAGGAGATTCCGAAGCCAGATATGGCCGGGATCGTTGTCGAAGCGTGCGTGCCAAGTCGCGTAAAGCGAGAAGTGCCCGGCGTCGAAAGGCAACGCGGTCGCTGTGAGCGCATTGGAATAGCGAGCGAGGAATCGCGCAGGCAACGTGCAGACGAAGTCGGTCGATTGCAGGATCACCGGCACGACACTGTAATATTGCACGGAGACGCCGACGCGCCGCGCCATGCCTCTGGCCGCGAGGATGTCGTCGACGAAGCCGCGAAAGCCGCCGCCGTCTCCGGAGACGATGACGTGTTCGAGCGATACGTATTGCTTCAGCGACGGCCGGCGCACGCCGCGCGGATGCGCCTTTCGTTGCGCCATCATGAAGCGCTCTTCCAGAAGCGGCTGGTGCGGCATCCCTTTCGGCAGCGCGTTCTTCGAGACCAGTGCGACGTCGATTTCGCCGGTTTCGAGCTGGCCCGCCAGCCCTGCCGGGTCGACGGCACGAAACGCCAGCCGGGTTGTCGCGGCGCCACTGCGGCGCATCCGCTGCAGCAGTCGGCCGCCCAGCATGGCGCTGGCATTGTCGTTGGCGCCGATCGAGAAGGTCCGCTCCGAAGTCTTCGGCTCGAACACTGGCGGCGTGCGCACCACGTCGTCAAGCCGCCGCAGGGCGTCGCGGAGCGGCTCCCGCAGCTTGGCGGCGCAGGGTGTCAGCACCATGCCCTTGCCCGATGCTGCCGTCGTCAGCAGCTGATCGCCGAAGACGTCGCGTAGCCGCGCCAGTTGGGCGGAGAGCGCGGGCTGACTGACGCCAAGTCGCGCCGCCGCGCGGGTCACGTTGCGCTCGTCGAGCATCACGCTGAGCGAGACCAGCAGCGGCAGCGTGTGGGCGTTCATATCCATCATTGTTATGCCTACCATCCAATCTATCGATTTCAATTATCCCATGCCGGCGTGCATTGAGGCAACAGGGTTCGGCGCTCGTCTGCGCGAGCGGTGGTGAGGGGAATGCAGGCCATGAGCTGCCATGCGATCGGTGAAGTGACGGTCAAGCGGGTGACCGAACAGTGCGGTGCCGGATTCGCGCCGAGCGTCCTGTTTCCGGATTGGGACTCGCGCGTGCTCGACGAGCACAGGGCATTAATGATTCCGGACTGTTTCGACGTGACAGTGCAGCGCTTCATTGCAAGCGTGCATACCTGGGTGCTGCGAACCCGGCGCCACACCATCCTGATTGATTCCTGCGCCGGCAATCACAAGAACCGGCCCGGCTTGCCGCGTTTCCATCAATTGGATTTGCCGTTCCTGCAGCGACTTGCCGAGGCCGGCGTCTCGCCCGAGGCCGTCGACTATGTCATGTGCACACATCTCCACGTCGATCATTGCGGCTGGAATACACGGCTGTTGGACGGCCGATGGGTGCCGACCTTCCCCAATGCACGATACGTGTTTTCGAAAGCCGAATACGATCATTGGCGCGGTCCGGCGGGCCGCGAAGGGTTCAACGCCGGTGTCTATGAGGATAGCGTGCTGCCGGTGGTCGCGAGCGGGCAGGCCGAGATCGTCGATGGCGAAGGCGAGGTGGGCGATGGCCTCACCTTTCATCCGACGCCGGGCCACAGTGTCGGTCACGTCGCAATCAGGCTTGCCGATGCCGGCGAGTCCGGATTGTTTAGCGGCGATATCATGCATCAGCCGT
Source organism: Bradyrhizobium uaiense (assembly GCF_010811875.1). GTDB lineage: Bacteria > Pseudomonadota > Alphaproteobacteria > Rhizobiales > Xanthobacteraceae > Bradyrhizobium > Bradyrhizobium uaiense. The sequence continues at coordinate 6,009 of NZ_VKHP01000147.1, read as the reverse complement.
TGCAGGTATTTCGGCCGGACTGGAACAGCGCCTTCTGCGAAGATCCCGTGCATGCGCGCGCATCGCGCCGCTGGCTTCTGGAGGAGGCGGCGGACACTGGCGCCACGGTGTTCACGGCGCATTTTGCCGCATCGTCGGCTGGCCGCGTCACGCGTCGCGGCGACCGGTTCGGCTGGCGCTTTGTCTGAGGCCCGCGAAACCAGCAAGACAAGGACGACCGCAACATGAGTTTGGCTGATATCGTGACCGAAGAGATGATGGTGCCGAGCGATACCGCCGGCATCAGCCTGTTCGTGCGCAACAAGCGCCGCGCCGATCTGGCGCAGTTTACGTCCGCCAACACGATCCTGTTTGTGGCGGGCTCGACTTATCCCGCCTCGACCTCGTTCGACCTGAGACTTGATGGCACGTCCTGGATGGATCACCTCGCCCAGCGAGGGCACGACGTCTATCTCGTCGACGTCAGGGGTTATGGCAATTCGACGCGTCCGCCGGAAATGGCGCTGCCCGCGAGCGACAACGCGCCGATCGTGCGGACGCCGGTGGCCGTTCGCGACATCGGCAGCGTGGTCGCCTTTGTCCGCGCGCGTCGCAATCTGACGAGGATCAATCTGATCGGGTGGTCATGGGGTACGACGTTGATGTCACGTTACACCAATGAGAAGCCTGATACCGTCGCCAAACTTGTCCTGATCGCGCCGCAGTGGCTGCGCGACACGCCGAGTCTGGCTGACGCCGGCGGCTCGCTCGGGGCTTTCCGCATCGTCGATCGGTCCGCCGCAAAGAGCCGTTGGCTGAACGGCGTGCCCGAGGACAGGAGGCCGGCGCTGCTGCCCGATCACTGGTTCGACGCCTGGGCCGACGCGACGTTTGCGTGTGGTCAGGCCGGACCAGGTCCGTCGCAGTTGATGGCGCCGAACGGCACGGTGATCGACAGCCGGGAGTTCTGGGCCGCGGGCAAGCCGCTCTACGATCCGGCCCGCCTCACCGTGCCGGTCCTGATCGTCCACGGCGAGTGGGATCGTGACTGTCCGCTTGAGATGTCGCGTGCAGTGTTCGGCCAATTGACCGCCGCGCCCTACCGGCGCTGGGTCGAGATCGGCGAAGCCACCCATTCCTTGTTCCTGGAGAAGAACCGCTGGCAGGTGTTTGGCGCGGTCGACCAGTTCCTCGAGCAAAGCCCGCCGGATCGACTGTCACGATAGCGAAGTCAGCTCTTTCGATACAGAAACCGCGCCAGACGCGCGCTTCCAAGGCTTCCGATGGGGCTCCGCCTCTGCTATGGGATGGCGGCGCCTGCCTGCTTCGGCTTGCGGGCGGTGCGGTCCCGTAGCTCAGCCGGATAGAGCGACGGTTTCCTAAACCGTAGGTCGGAAGTTCGAGTCTTCCCGGGATCGCCATTTTCCGTCTCGTCGCGCTCAATCCGCGTCGCGGGCGAGACTTTTGCGGAACGCCCTCCGGCGCGATCTGCCGGGCGTCTGCTTCCCCCAAGTTCACACCAAATTAGGGAAAGCCCGGGAGAATGGGGAGGGGGCCACCGGAAGACCGCGCGTATGCGAGCCAGCGTTCCAGAACGGGTCGAGCAGGGGGGCAGCGATGCCCTTCGCGATCCGCTGCGCGCAAAGGGCCGGCCGCTCGTCGTCGATGTCGACGAAGTCATGCTCCCGGGAAGCGCGTTCGCGGCGGATATCGCATCAGCCCTGAGCCACAGCGTTCACGCTTTCATTGCGGCGATTGCCGCGGCCTTTCGATCGGAAGCGCGATCAGCGCGGGCTGTCGATGCGTCGGGTTTCGATTCCTCGCGCGCGCAATTCGACCACGACGCCGTGACGTTCCTGTTGCAGGCGTTGGGCGAAGGCCGTTCGGTTTATCTCTGTTCAGAGACCTACCCCGAGCCGTTCGTCAGCGCGGTTGCCCGGCATCTCGGTGTCTTCACCGCCTGGGCTGCCGCACCGGACGGCCAATCGCCGGCCGCGCGGGACGAGGAGCTTCCGCCCGCGCTCGGTCAGGGCTTTGACTATGTCGGCAGCGCAACGGTTGCGTTGCCCGGCTTCGCATCGCATGTCGCGCGCCCCGCTCGATCCGAGCCTGCCACGCCTGCGCGGGCCGGCATGGGCAGCTGGCTGAAGCTGTTCAGGGTGCATCAATATGCCAAGAACGGCCTCGTGCTGGTGCCGCTCCTGACCGCGCACAAATTCGCACTCGGATCGGCGGCGACCTCACTGTTTGCCGTGATCGCATTCTCGCTTTGCGCATCGGGCGCCTACATCCTGAACGACATTCTCGACGTCAAGGCCGACCGCGCGCATCCGGCCAAGCGCAATCGTCCGATCGCAAGCGGCGCCATCGCGGCGTCACAAGCGGTCGGCGCGATGGCCATGGCGCTGGTCAGCGCATTTGCGATCGCATTGTCGATATCGCTCGCGTTTGGCGACGTCCTGCTCGGCTATTTGGTGCTGACGACTTCCTATTCGCTCTGGCTCAAGCGCATCGCGACGGTCGACGTCGTCGTGCTCGCCACGCTTTACACCGTCCGCGTAATCGGTGGTGCGGTCGCGATCAGCGTGCCGATGTCGGAATGGCTGCTCGCGTTCTCGCTGTTCATCTTCATGTCGCTGGCGCTGGTGAAGCGCTATATCGAGCTTGCGAGCCAACCGGACGGTGCCGTGCTGGCGGCGCGCGGCTACCAGATCGAAGACAAGGCGATGATCGCGGTCCTCGCAGCCGCGTCGGGCTTCAACGCCGTCGTGATCTTCACGCTCTACATCTCGTCCGATACGGTTCGCGCGCTTTACAGCCACCCGCGACTGCTCTGGGTCGGCTGTCCGATATTGATGTACTGGATCAGTCGCGTGATGCTGTTCGCACAACGCGGATTGATCGATGACGATCCGGTCATCTTCGCGCTGAGGGATCGCGTCAGCTGGTTTGCCCTTGGCGCGATCGGCCTCATCATGCTCGCCGCAATCTAACGATGCCGTCGGCTGCGTTGCCAGGAAGCGTGATGTCGAACTCCGGAGCGGGCGCGAGCGGCCTCTCCGGCTGGGGCAACTATCCCAGAGTGTCGACCGAATTGCTGGCTCCGCAGACGCCGGCAGGCGCACGGGACCATCTGCTTGCGCGGTCCGGCGTCGTCGCGCGCGGGGCAGGGCGCGCCTATGGCGATGCCGCGATCGGGACGCAATCGACGATTTCGTCGCGCGGCCTGAACCGGATGCGGAGCTTCGATGCCGCGACCGCCCAATTGACCGTCGAAGCCGGCGTGACCATTGCCGACATTCTTGCCGCGTTCGAGCCGCGCGGCTTCTTCCTGAAGGTCGTGCCCGGCACGAAATTCGTGACGGTCGGAGGCGCGATTGCGGCCGACGTTCACGGCAAGAACCACCATCGCGACGGCGGCTTCGGCAATATCGTCGTTTCGTTCCGCCTCGCGCTGCCGGGCGGCGAGATCCTCACCTGCTCTCGGTCGGAAAATGCCGCGCTGTTCGCGGCGACGCTGGGGGGCATGGGCCTGACCGGCATGATCCTCGAGGCGACGTTGCAACTGCTCCCAATCGAGACGGCCTGGCTGCGGCAGGACACCCGCGTTGCCGGCAATCTCGACGCGGCGATCGATCAACTGGAAAGCAGTGCATCGACAACCTATTCGGTGGCCTGGATCGATTGCCTCGCGCGCGGCGCGGCGCTTGGGCGGTCGCTGGTCTATCTGGCCGAGCACGCCACCCGCCGCGACAAGGATATGCTCGGACCCGACCTCGCGCCTTTCCCCAGCGTTCGCACGTCGCGTCTGTCGGTGCCGGAGCTGTTTCCGGGATGGCTGCTCAACCGCGCCTCGATGCGGGCGTTCAACGAGCTCTACTTTCGCCGCGGTGCCGCGCATCAGGGCAAAGTGCGGCTCGTCCATTGGGATCCATATTTCTTTCCGCTCGATGCGATCGCCGATTGGAACAGGATCTACGGCCGTCGCGGTTTCGTGCAGTATCAATGCGTGATCCCGCAGGGCCGCGCGCGCCGCGTGCTCGCCCACATTCTGGATCGGGTATCCCGGCGCGGCGATGCGTCGTTTCTTGCGGTGCTCAAGCTGCTTGGCGACGCGAGCGGACTGATGTCATTTCCGCTTCGCGGCTACACATTGACGATGGATTTTCCCGTCACCGAGACGCTGTTCGCGTTTCTCGACCAGCTCGACGCACTGGTGGTCGATGCCGGCGGCCGGCTCTACCTCGCCAAGGACGCAAGGCAGTCCCGCGCGACATTCGAATCCGGATATCCCGGTCTCGCGGCCTTGCGGGACATCCGTCAGCAGACCGGGGCGAACACCCGCCTTGCGTCCCATCTTTCAGCACGGCTTGGAATCTGATGACCGGCACAAAATCAATTCTGGTGATTGGCGGCAGCTCGGACATCGGGCACGCGACCGCGCTGCGCTATGCAAGGGAGGGATGGCGCGTGACGCTGGCCGCCCGCGATCTCGAGGCAGCGCAGCGCAACGCAGATGATATCAGGACCCGAAGCGGCGTCGAAGCAACGGTCCAAGCGCTGGACGTGTTGCAGACCGGGCAGCTTGCCGGCTTTGTCGCCGGCCTCTCCGCGCTCCCGGACACCGTTGTGTGCGTTGTCGGGGAACTCGGCGACCAGCTCCGTGCCCAGACCGATCCTGAGCTTGCGACGACAATCATGCGCACGAATTTCGAGGCGCCCAGCCTGTTGCTCGAACTGTTCGCGCAAGCGTTCGAGGCGCGCGGTTCTGGCACCATCGTCGGGGTCAGCTCGGTTGCCGGCGATCGCGGGCGCGCGTCGAACTATTACTACGGCGCGGCCAAGGCCGGCTTCTCGCAATTCCTGTCCGGCCTGCGCAACCGCCTGGCGCTGGCCGGCAAGGTTCGCGTCGTCACCGTCAAGCCCGGGTTCGTGCGCACGAAGATGACTGCGCATATGAAGCTGCCGGCGCCGCTGACGGTCCAGCCGGATCGGGTTGCGGAGGATATCTTCGGGGCCGATGTGATGAAGCCGCGTGACGTGATCTATGTAGCCCGGCGGTTCTGGCTGGTGATGACGATCATCTGTGCGTTGCCGGAGCCCGTCTTCAAGCGGATGCGCATCTGACGCCGGCTTCGGCGATCGCTTCCGTTCTCGAGCTGCGCAACAGCACAATTCCGACAATGAGTGCGACCAGCGGAATGGTTGCGAAGCCGCCGATCGAGAGCGCCGCGAGCGCCTGTTTGCCATCGACAGAGGTCGCCATCTGCATCGCCTGCAAGTAGCCGACAGCGCCGATCGGGATCGGCAAGGCGTAGATGATCCCTCGTTCCCACGCACGCGCGCTGGCCAGAAGCGCCGGCAGCAGCAGCGCCAGGCCGATACTGAAAATGAGAAAGTCATAGTCGTAGGCGTAAGGGCTGATGCAGACCGATACGACCGCGACAAGGCCAAGGCTCTCGCGGGCTGGCATTCTCCGGTAGACCGCAATCACGACCACGGCGAGCGCCAGAGCCGCAACGACGCCCTGGCCGACAAGCGAGGCCAACGCGGGCAAGCCCAAGGTTCGCAACGCGGCATAGATAGATATCATGCGATGCATCGGATAATTGCCTTGCTCGAGGAAGGCAGACGAATCGCGCACGCTCTGCAGGAATGCGCTCCAGATCTCTACGCCGAACGTCGCCGTACAGATCGCCGAACTGATCAGCACGATGGCGGCAGCCGTTATCACGACGATCCAGGAACGCCGCAGAACGGCGTAGGCCGCGAACGCGACAGCGAGATGTGGCTTGATGATCATCAGCCCGAGGGCGGCCCCGGCAAGCAACGGCCGATCTTCAAAGAACAGGCAGGTCATCCCGATCAGCGCCGCCGTGAGCAAGCCGTTCTGCCCGCACGCCAGTGTGATTCCGATCGTCGGAAAAAAGATGATGAGCACCAGCACGAACTGGCTTCCGGCGATGCGGCGCAGCACTGCGAGGTAGAGTGCAAGTGTCGTGGCCGCGAACATGAGATAGGCAATTCCGA
>NZ_VKHP01000146.1 GCF_010811875.1 Bradyrhizobium uaiense | reverse complement strand
CGGTGCGGTTCACGCTGACCGCGGGTCAGAAGGGCGATGCACCGCAAGCCGCCGCATTGATCGAAGGCTTGTCCGCCGAGGTCGTCATGGCCGACGCCGCCTATGACGCCGATCACTTGCGCCAAGCCATCGCCGCCAAAGGCGCGCTCGCCGTCATTCCCAACAACCCGTCACGCGCGCTCAAATACCCACTCGACAAGCATCTCTACGCCCAGCGTCATCTCGTCGAATGCTGCTTCTCAAAGCTCAAGCAGTTCCGACGTGTCGCAACCCGCTTCGAAAAAACGGCCCGGAATTACCGGGCCGTCGTCACTCTCGCTGCCATTGTTCTATGGATGCGCTAGTGTCCACACCACCTAGTTCCCTGTTGCGCAATTTTGCGGAACTTTTCAGCGAGCGCAAGCCTCCAGGACCGGCGGTCGACGCCATGCCCTCCAGACCGCACTGGAAAATTCGCCTTCGCCCGCGACGCGTTCCGAGAGGCTGATCCAGAGCCAACAGGCTGGGCATCCCGCACCAAGGTCAACGACCATCTCATTGATCCCAGTCGTGAAAAGCTGGTGCCGGCTGAGGGGATTGAACCCCCGACCTTCAGTTTACAAAACTGCTGCTCTACCGCTGAGCTAAGCCGGCGAAATGGCGTGATTTGCGGGCTCGCATAGCAGACTTGGCCCGCCAGAGCCAGAACCTGACGGTCCGAATCCACCGCCCGGCCTTGATCGGCCAGCAGCAAAAAAGCGGCCCGAAGGCCGCCTTTTGCGCCGTGAGCGGTTCGCCTGCGCTACTGGCAGGGATGCTGGCGGCCGTCGCTGCCGCGGAACCAGGCGCCGGGCGTGCAGACGAAACCGTTCTGCCGCGCATATTCCTCGCCGCCGATCGGGGCGCGGGCATAATAGTCGGGGCCGCCGAATGGGGCTGTGGCGATCGCAGCCGCGGTCCCGACCGCGCCGCCGACCACCCCAGCCGCGACGCCGGCGGGGCCGGGGTCATAGCGGTTGTAGCTGCCCTGCCAACCGCGGTCCCGCTGGTGGTGGCGATAGGCGGTGCGCGTGGCGCCGGGCGTCATCGTCTGGCAGCGGGCATCGGGATTGTCGTTCGAACAGCGCGCGGCGGTGCCGATCGTCTGTTGCGCCACCGCCGGGCCGGTCAGTGCCGTAGCGAGCAGGGCTGCTGCGCCCAGGAAGGCGCCGCGCATCTTGAGCTGTGTCATACAAGGTCTCCTCTCGTCGTTGTGACGAGCTAATCTCGCTGTGCCGCGCCTGTTCCGGCGCAGCCTTGCCCTGCGTTCAAACCAGTGTGAAGTTCCGCAACCCTTGCGCATGATGCGTTCCGGCTCACGCTCCGTTCAACGAGAACTGCATGCACACACGCGACATCGACTACGCCGGCGGCGAAGCCGGTTTGCGCGGCTATCTCGCCTTCAACGACACCGACGCGAAACGTCCCGGTGTGCTGGTGTTCCACGAGGGGCTCGGGCTCGGCGATTTCGCGATGGAGCGGGCGCGCAGGCTTGCCGGGGATGGCTATGTGGCGCTCGCGGCCGACATGTTCGGCGAGCGGCGGCAGGCCGCCGATCTGCAGGAGGCGATGACGCTGATCGGCGACTTGCGCACGAACCCCGCGAAACTCCGCGCGCGGGCGCGCGCCGCGCTTGCGACCCTGATTGCACTGCCCGAGGTCGATGCCGCCAGATGTGCCGCGATCGGCTTCTGCTTCGGCGGCACGGTCGCGCTTGAGCTGGCGCGCGACGGCGCCGAGCTCAAGGCCGCCGTCAGCTTTCACGGCGTACTCTCGACCACGCAGCCGACGGCGCCTGGTGCACTGAGGGCGAGCGTGCTCGTGCTGACCGGGGCCGACGATCCGCTGGCGCCGTCCGATCAGGTCACAGCCTTCGAGAACGAGATGCGCGCCGGCCAGGTTGCCGACTGGCAGGTGATCAGCTACGGCAACACGCTGCATGGTTTTGCCAACCCGACCGCCGACGGCTCGATCATGAAGTCAGCCCTCTACGACGCGCGGGCCGATCGCCGCTCCTGGGCGGCGATGCAAGGCTTGTTTGACGAGGTGCTTGTTTGACGCGGTGCTGGTTTGACGTGGTGCTGGCCTGACAAGATCAGCGATGTGGTGTTTGATCGGTCGTCACGCGCGGGCGCGAGGGATTGATGTTCGGAATCTTGAGTCTCGGCTTTCTGCTCGGCATGCAGCACGCGCTGGAGCCGGATCACATCGCGGCGGTGTCGAGCATCGCGGCACGGCACAGCAGCATCAGTGACATCGTCAAGCACGGCCTGACCTGGGGCCTCGGTCATACGCTCACGCTGTTCATCTTTGCAGGCGCCGCGATCCTGCTCGGGCGCGCCATCCCGGAGACGGTCGCAGCGCCGATCGAGACCGCGGTCGGCGTCATGCTGGTCGGCCTCGGCGCGCATGTGTGGTGGCGGCTGTGGCGCGACCGCGTGCACTTCCACACCCATTCGCATGGCGACACGACGCACTTCCACGCCCACAGCCACGCCGGCGAGACCGCGGTGCGTGCGTCCGCCGTGCCGCATGCCCGCGCTGCGCACAGCCATGCACACGTCTTCCGCTGGCGCACGCTGCTGGTCGGCCTGATGCACGGCATGGCGGGCTCGGCGGCGCTGTTGGTGCTGACGGTGTCGCAGGCGCCGAATCCTGCGGTCGGGCTCGGCTATGTCGCGCTGTTCGGCGTCGGCTCGATGATCGGCATGGGCGTGCTGTCCAGCGTGATCGCGGTGCCGCTGGCGGCCTCGGCGCGGTGGCTGACCTGGGCCAACCGCGGCCTGCAAATCGCAGTCGGCGCGGTCACCATTGCGATCGGCATCCACTCGATCATCGAGAACGCCTTCACCTGACGCACCGGCGCCTTCCCGGCGGCCCGTTAACGATTTCTGATCCCGCATGGCCGCATTGATCGGATGCCGATGCTTACGCGTTAGGCTTACCGCCAGTTTGGCCCGCGCCCTTAACCCTTCCGCCGAGCCGTTGGATTAGGCTGCGGATGGAACAATTCGGGACGCTGGATGAACATGCGCGCAAGTCTTGCGCTGGCGATATTGGCTGCGATGACCTCGTCGGCACTGGCCGGCGGCGGCTTCGACATCGTCGTGCCCGTGCGGCCCGGCGTGCCGATCATCATCAACGGCGTCGATGCCTCCTACGCCGTGGTCGAGAGCGCGATGGGGCTTGCCCGCAACGACTCGATGGTGCCGACCGTCTATGGCGGCCGCCCGATCGATCCCGAGCCGAATGTCGGCCACTATTATCCGAGCCTCGGCCGCATGCCGGGTTACGGCCGCCTCGAGATCGAGCCGCCGGCCAACCGCAAGCTGCCCAGGCCGGCCGAGAGCGATCATGAATCGTGGGGGGCACAGTCGGCGCCGCTGCCGGCGCAGTCCAACGGCCCGGTCGATCCGCCGCCGGTGATCTACGCGCCGCAGTTCAACGGGCCGCGGCCGCTGCCGGGGCCGCCGATGCGGCCACCGCGACCGAGAGGTCCCTAAATCGGGAGCCCTCATGCAGAGGGCCCTTCATAGCCATCAAGAGCTACGCGACGACAACAAGACCTACAGGCAAGATTTACAGGCAGGATTTACAGGAGAGAGTAATGCGTCAAATGATCAAAGGACTGATTGCGGCCGTGGCCGTCATGGTGACTGCGCCCGCAATGGCGTGCGGCTTCAACCCGTGCGGCTATTCCGCGCCCGTCGTGAACTACGGCTGCGGCGGTTGCGGCGGCTATAGCGGTTACGGTTACGGCGCGGTCGAGCGTCTGCCCGACCCGGATGCCGCTTATCCCGGCGCGGCGCAGCAGTACTATTACGTCAACCAGGGACCGACCTACACCGGTCCGGGCAATTGGGCACCGCGTCCGTACTACCGCGAAGGCTACGGCCGCCCGTATTACGGTTATCGCCACTATGGCTACCGTCACTACGGCTACCGCCATCACTATGGCTATCGTCCGCACTACGGCTATCGCTACGGCTACGCGCCGCATCGCTACGGCCATCCGCCGCTGCGCCGCTACTACTGATCCGACGATCAATCGAAGACATCAGCGCCCGTTCGCGTCACGCGAGCGGGCGTTTGTCGTTCACATCAGCCCAAGCCGGCTGGCGCCGATATAGAGCGCGAGCACACAGGCGTTCGACACGTTGAGGCTTTTGATCTCGCCGGGCATGTCGAGGCGGGCAACGACGCTGCAGGTGTCGCGCGTCAATTGCCGCAAGCCTTTGCCTTCGGCGCCGAGCACCAGCGCGAGCGGCGCTTGCAGCTGAACCTTGCCCAGATCCTCCGAGCCCTCGCTATCGAGGCCGACGGTCTGGAAGCCATGGTCGTTCAGTTCGTTCAGCGCGCGCGCCAGATTCTGCACGGTGATAACAGGGACCAGCTCGAGCGCACCGGAGGCGGACTTCGCCAGCACGCCGGTGGCCTCCGGGCTGTGGCGGGCGGTGGTGACGATCGCCTTGACCGCAAACGCCGCCGCCGAGCGCAGGATGGCGCCGACATTGTGCGGGTCGGTGATCTGGTCGAGCACCAGCACGATGCCCTCCAGCGCCAGCGAGTCGATGCCGGGCGAGGGCAGGGGCTCGGCCTCCGCCAGAAGGCCCTGATGCACGGCATCGGGGGTGAGGCGCCGGTCGATGTCACCGGGCCGGACGATCTCCGGGGTGACGCGGGTGGCGATATTTTCGTCGGCGAGCCGCTTGGCCGCGTTCTCGGTGAGGTAAAGCTTGCGGATCTGGCGGTCCGGGTTGGCAAGGGCGGCCGACACGGTGTGCCAGCCATACAGAATCACCGGCCCGTCGGAACCGGATTCGCGGTCCCGCCAGGCCGGCGGGCGGCCGAATTTCGGCCCTTTTTGGAAGGGTTTACCGCCCTTGCCTCGGAAATTGGGTTTGCGGTCGCGATCGCTCATGTGAGGCTTGTGTCATTGATATCGCAGAATGGCAATTTAACCGGCAAATTGAGCCCCCGCTTGGTTGACTTTGGGGACCGCCTTCCCCCATAAACGCGCCCGACCGCGCACCCGCTTCGGGGCCGACGCGGTTATCAGCGTCATTTCGATGACCCGGTCCGCCGCCACTCGCGCGGCCGGTTCTGATGCTGTTGGACGGGGGAGTGTCCCGAGTGGCAAAGGGAGCTGACTGTAAATCAGCCGCCTCATGGCTTCGCAGGTTCGAGTCCTGCCTCCCCCACCAGCCTTCGCTCGCTTCGCGAGCTACGGCTCGGCAGGCCAGCAAAATTCTCTCGTAGCGAAGTGAGCGAAGGCTGCCACGCCGAAGCCCAAAGGGCGAAGGCGGGCCATGTCCGGAGAACCGACGCGCTTCGCGGGCTACGGCCAGACGAGGCAGCAGAACTCCATCGTAGCGAAGTGAGCGAAGGCTGGGTTTGGCGCCTCATTGCCGCTGTGTCTGGGTGCCTGACGGATCGTCGCGCTTGTGCTTCGAAGCCCACACGACAAACGGATGGGCCAGAAGAGGCAGATAGCGGGACGGCATCGGCTCATCGACCCCAAATGTCTTCGGCTTCTGCCCCTGCGGAAGATAGACGCTTCCGAACAGCACATCGTAGAACGAGAACAGCCCGGCGAAGTTCTTGTCTCTGGCTTCGCGCTCGCTGCTGTGGTGCCAGTGATGAAATTCCGGCGACACCAGGACATGGCGGAGAGGGCCGTAGCTCAGGCGCACATTGGCATGCGTGAGCCAGGTCTGCCAGTAATAGAGGGCGAGATAAGTCCCGATCGCCTCAGTGGAGAAACCGAGCGCGACGAGCGGAAACAGCGAACCGGCTTTCATGAATGTCACGTCGAGTGGGTGCTGGTGGACGGCGGCGAGCCAGTCCAGTTCTTCGACCGCGTGATGAACGGCGTGGATGTGCCACATCGCGGGCACGGCATGCAGGGTGCGGTGGGTCCAGTAGACCCCGAGGTCTCCGATCAGGATCGCAATGAGCACCTGCACCAGATAGGGGAGATCGCCGACCGCCTGCTTGACTGCTGAAGGCAGTATCCACTGATTGACCAGAGTGGCGACCGCGAGGATGGCGGTCACGCCGACAAACACTAACCAGCCATTGAGAAACAGGAAGGCCATGTCGGTCAGCAGGCCGCGCCTGAAAATCTTCTGGGGCCTCGCAGCAAACAGCAGCTCGAACGGCACGAAAATCAAAATCGTCAGCAACAGCTGATACTGTGCAAATAGCTCGCGCATTGAAATGGTCGCCTGAAATGGCGGTAGCCTACCACCTTGGCCCCCAATTGCGTCAATTGGAAAGGGAGGCCCAGGTCGCAAGAGCGTTAATCCCCGTGTGATTACGGGGATGAAGGATGTCCGCGGGCCGGATGGCGCGAGCGCGCCAATTCTCACGCCTCACTCCATCAACGCGAACATCTCCACCAGCGTCTCGCACAGCCGACGTTGCACCGCCGCGGACGGAACTCAGGCGCGCAAGGCGCGCCGCAGCAGTTTGACGAAATCCAGCGCCATCTGCGACGGCGCTTCGTGCGTGGGGGAGAGAATGGCGATCTGGGACTGGATGCTCGGCTTGAACGGGCGCATGGCCAGGCCTTCGGTGAACGGCTTGCTCACCACGGGATCGACGATACCGACGCCGCGGCCCTCAGCGACGAGCTGACACGCGGTCGAGAAGAATTCGGTCTCCGCGACCACGTTCCAGCGCGCGCCATATTCGGAGAAGGCGGATGCCAACTGCTGGTAGATCGGGTCGCCGCGGAACAGCGTGACGAACGGGACGCCGTCGAGGTCATCAGGGGTGATCTGCTTCAGCTTCGCAAGCGGATGCGCATGCGGCAACATGCACATGCAGTCATACGAAAACACCTCCATGTGCGAGGTCGGATAATCGAGCGGCAGTTCGGCGACAGCGAGGTCGAATTGCTGCGTCGAAACCAACTCGCGGACGGTCGCTGAATTGCGCGTGATGATCTTGACCTGCAACTCGGGCCGGCCCTTGGCGAACTGCGACAGCAGGCGCGGCAGCAGTTTGATCGAGATGCTCGGATAGGCCGCGATGGCAAGATGACCGCGCCGGCCGGACCTGATTTCGGCGGCGACGCGGGATGCGTTCTCGACGGCTTCGAGTGCCCGTGCCGCCTCGACGTAGAACAATTTGGCTTCGGGGGTCGGTTGCAGGCGGCCGCCGCGGCGCAGGAACAGCGTCAGGCCGGTCTCGTGCTCGAGGCCCGCAATCATCGTGCTGATGCCGGGCTGCGACATGCCAAGCAGCTCGGCCGCCCGGGTCATGGTGCCGTGGAGCATCAGGGCACGAAAGCATTCGAGCTGTCTCAGGCGCATGGGACGACTATACGAATCTGCTATAATGGACACAATTAATATTATTAGAATTGCATGGCCGGCAGTGCTCCAATGGCGCGAGTGAAGCTTGAGGAGACACCACGTGACCGCAGCAACCGCCGATCTCACCCGCGCCCGTCTGATTCCGGCCCGTCATGGCGTGGCGGCCCGCCTCGACGCGGGAGAGACGGTCACCGTGGTCAATACCCACGGCAAGCAGGTGGTCGACACCTGGGCCTTCAATACCGGCGACACCGGCGAGTACATGTCGATGGAGCACAGCCGTGCGTCGATGCTGCGGCTCATTCCTCGCGTGGGCGACACGATGACGACCAACAGGCGCCGCGCGATCCTCACCTTCGTCGCCGACACCACGCCGGGAATCCACGACACGCTGATCGCGGCCTGCGACATTCACCGCTATCGTCAGCTCGGTGCCGTCGGCCATCACGCCAATTGCACGCAAAACCTGGCGCATGCGCTCGAGGCGGTCGGCCTGTCGGCTGCGGTGACACCGGCGCCGCTCAATCTGTTCATGAACGTCCCCGTAACTGATGCCGGAGAGCTGGCGTTCAAGTCTCCCGTCAGCGAGGCCGGGCAGTACGTGGCGCTGCGTGCCGAGATGGACCTGGTCATCGTGTTCTCCGCCTGTCCGCAGGACATGGTGCCGGTGAACGACATGCGGCCGACCGACGCTCATTTTCTGATTGCCTGATGGAGGCGCGCTCCTGCGGAGAACCAACCATGCGCAAGCTGCCGCCGCTCAATGCCGTCCGCGCGTTCGAAGCCGCGGCGCGCCACGAAAGCTTCACCGCCGCCGCCAATGAACTCTGTGTCACCGTGACGGCGATCAGCCACCAGGTCCGTCAGCTCGAAGCAATTCTGGGACGCAAGCTGTTCGAGCGCTCGGGTCGCGCAGTCGTGCTGACAGCTGAGGGCCATGCGGTCTTCCCGTTGCTGCGCGACGGCTTCGACCGCATGGCGAGCGCCTTTGCGGCGATCCGGCCGCCGGTCGACGGCGATGCGATCACCGTATCGACCACGCGGGCCTTCGCCGAACGCTGGCTGATGCCGCGGCTTACCCGCTTCAATGCGGCGTTTCCTCACCTCGTGGTCCACATCGATGCGACCGAAGAGATCAGGGCGCCGGGCGCCGACGGCGTCGATCTCGCCGTTCGTTACGGACGCGCTGACCGCGCCGATGAAAACTCGGTGCTGTTCAGCGACCGTTATATTGCCGTTGCGGCGAGCGCGATCTGCCCGCCGGATGGCCGTCTCGCCATTGACGACCTCCGCTCGCGATCGCTGCTGGCGTTCCGCTGGAAGAACGCCGCGCTGGATTCGCCTGCGTGGTCCGCATGGCTCGCGGGTTCCGATCATGATCCCGGCCGGGACTTCCGCATCTCCTGGTACAGCGAGGAGCCGCTGGCGTTGCATGCCGCCGAGCGCGGGCTCGGACCTCTGTTGTGCAGCGATGCGCTGGTGGACGAGCAATTGCGCGAGGGCACGCTGCGTCGGCTCGACGGCCCCGCGCTTCCGGGCTTTGCCTACCGTCTCGTCGACGCGCCGGCTGCTGCCCGGCGCAAATCGGTGACGGCGTTCGTCGATTGGTTGCGCGGAGAGGCGGCCGCGTTCCGCACCGCCCCGCAGCAGGTCATGTCACGGGCCGCGTGAAGTAGGGCAGGGGCTCGACCCGGACTTGGTAGGTGCCTGCCTTGGCCAGGCCGTCGACATGCGCGGCGATCGCCTCAAGCGGCGCAAACCAAACCTTGCGTTCGGCAACGATCCGCTCGAGCCAGCGCTCCACGACGCGCCAGCGGGCGAGCCGCCCGGTCAGGAACGGATGCCAGATCCCCATCCAGAATCCGCCGGCCTCATAGGCTGCCTCGAACTCCTCGAACGAGGCGGCAAGGCCTTCGCTCGGCGATTTGACCGGCATCATGTAGCCGATCTCGGCGTAATGGGCGAAGGGCGGCCAGTCGTCCGATCCCCAGTGCGGCGGCATCTCGTAGAGCGATCCGCGTGCGGTGCGCATCTGGTAGGGGATGTCGTCGGCCATCAGCGACGAATCGTAGACAAAGCCGTGCTCGATCAGGAGGTCGATCGTGGCCTGGTTGGCGTTGTAAACCGGCGCGCGGTAACCGCGCGGCTTGCGGCCGGTCATCGCGACATGAATGCCCAGCGCGCGTTCGAATGCCTCGCGCTGCTGTGCCGAGGAAATCTCCGTCGGATCCTCGTGGATGTAGCCGTGATGGCCGATCTCGTGGCCATCCCCGAGGATCGCTTCCACCGCATCCGGATAGCGCTGCATGGTCCAGGCCGGCATGAAGAACGATTGCTTGAGGCCGAGGCGGCGATAGGTCTCAAGGATGCGCGGCACGCCGACGGTCGGCCCGTAACGTCCCATCGTGATCGGATAGAGCCGGTCGAACGAATCCTTCGGCCGGGCGATGTGAATCAGACTGTCGGCGTCGACGTCGAACGTGATCGTACAGGCGCAACGCGCGCCGTTCGGCCAGGGGATGGGATTCTTTATCATTGGATCATCCTCGTGCAGCCGGCAGACGGCGGCGCATCATTCCGCCGCCACGTTAACAGGCCCGTCGATTCCAAGACACTGCCGGACCAGCACCGGGATCGCGGCGAAGGCGTCGGCGACCGACCGCCGGTAGCGCTCATCGTTGAATTCCTGGTAATCGACCGCGATCAGATGGCTCTCCTGCACCCCGAGATAGTGGGCGCAGGTGAAGATGTGGGTTTCCAGATGGTTCATGGTCTCCCGCACTCCGCCGGGGCCGAAGCCGAATTCACCGCGCGAGCTCAGCACCACCAGCGTCTTGCCGCGCATGATCGGCTCGAGCGGATAGTCGCCGCGTGCGAGATCGAAGCTGAAGGTTTTGTCGATGCGGATCACCTTGTCGAACCACGACTTCAACGCGGCCGGCATGCCGTAATTGTGCATCGGCGCGCCGATCACGATCACATTGGCACGGTCGAGCTCGTCGATCAGCTCGTCTGAGAGACGAAGCTCGTCGTGCTGCTCCGCCGTGCGATCGCCGGGCGCGGTGAAGGCGGCGGCCACCCACGCCTCCGTGATGAGAGGCGGCGGGTTGCGGCCGACATCGCGCGAGATGACGGTGGCGCCGGGCTCGTGCGTCAGCCAGTGCGCGACAAACGACTTCGAGAGCTTCCGGCTGACCGAACGGTCGCCGCGCGGACTGGCATCGATATGGAGAAGTGTCGTCATCCCTGGCCTCGGCTGATTGGGCAACAATGCGTTGGCTGCACAATGGCCCAGTGCTTGCTTCGGTGTGATTGACGAATCCGGCAAGTGAGTTGAGAAAATCTCAACAGTGAAGCCGCGCACTATGGGGACGCGCCGTGCGAGCCCGATTGCGGCGCGATCCGTCGCTATTCGGCCCGCAAACTTCACTCTCGACGTCACCTCAACCTGGCTTGAGGATTTCTCATTATCGCCCCACGGCTGCCTGCTGCTCAGATACCCCATCCCGGCCCAACCAATGCGCCGGACAACGGGGGAAACATGTTGCTCAAGCAGACACAGCTTCCGGCACAGGATGAGGCCGGCTTCGATGCCCATGGAATCGAGCCGGTGCCGGCGACGCATCGCACATCGTCATCGTTCGATCAGTTCTGGATCTGGACCGGCGCAAACATCGCGCCGATCAACTGGGTGCTGGGCGCGCTCGGAATCCAGCTCGGCCTCAGCCTGCTGCAGACGCTTGCCGTCATCGTTGTCGGCAATCTGTTCGGTGCGGCGCTGTTTGGCGCATTCTGCCTGATGGGACATCGCACTGGCGTGCCGCAGATGGTGCTGGGCCGCCTGGCGTTCGGCCGGCGCGGTGCCTATCTGCCGGCGCTGGCCCAAGTGCTGATGCCGATGGGATGGGTCGCGATCAACACCTGGATCGTGCTCGACCTCTGCATGGCAGCGCTCGAACGGATGGGGATCGGCGGCGGCGTCGAGCTCAAATACGCGATCGCGGTGCTGGTGATGCTGTTTCAGGTCGGTATCGCGGCCTGGGGCTTCAATGCCATCAAGATGTTCGAGCGTTACACTATGCCGGTCATTCTGTTGATCATGGCGGTCATGACCGCGCTCGCCTTCCTGCGCGTCGATATCAAGTGGCAGTCCGCTTCCGTCACCGGCATGCCGGCCTTCGCCGCGGCGACGCAACTGATGACCGCGATCGGCATCGGCTGGGGCATTTCATGGCTGACCTATGCGTCCGACTATACCCGCTTCGCCAGGTCCTCGCTCAGCGCCGCAAAAGTGTTTCGGGCGACATTCCTCGGCATGTTCCTGCCGACGGTCTGGCTCGCGTTCCTTGGTGCCGCCATTGCATCCGCCGGCGCCGGGTCCGATCCGTCGAAGCTGATCATCGCGGCGTTCGGTACGATGGCGCTGCCGGTGCTGCTGGTGCTGCTCCATGGTCCGATCGCAACCAACATCGTCGTGATCTATTCGGCGGCGCTGTCGTCGCTCGCGCTCGATCTGCGGCGGCCGCGCTGGGTGATCTCGGTGATCTCCGGCCTGATCGCTTCTGCGATCCTGTACGCCTTCCTGCAATCGGGCGATTTTGCCCATGCCTTCGACAATTTCATGGTCGCCCTGATCGTCTGGATCAGCCCGTGGGCCGGGGTCACGCTCGCGGACTTCTACCTGGTGAGACGCGGCCGCATCGATGTCGGCTCGCTCTACGCGGAGCCGGGTCGGGATCGTGATTTCAACTGGTCCGGGCTGATCGCCTTTGCCGCCGGCTTCGCAGCGGCGTGGGCCTTCCAGATGGGCACGATCGGCGCCATGCAAGGCCCGCTTGCGTTGGCGACCGGCGGGGTGGACCTGTCCTGGCTCACCGGTACCGGCGTGGCGATGGCGAGCTATCTCGCGCTGCATCGGCTGTTTGGACGTCCGCTGTTGCGGAGCGACCCGTCGCCGGACGCAGCCTCGATCGAGCCCGCGCCCACTTCGACCTGACAGGGGTACGCCTTGCGCCAGTTCACTCCATCCGCGCGAACAGCTCCACCAGCGTCTCGCGCAGCCAGCGCTGCGCGGGGACGGTGTCGTTGCGCTGGTGCCAGAACAGGCTGACGACGCGCGGCGGCGCCGGTAATGGCACCGGCACCGCATGGAGATGCGGCGCGTGGCGGGACTGCGCGCTGAGATCGCGCGGCAGCACCGCGATCAGGTCGGATTGCCGCACGATCTCATAGGCGGCGTTGTAATGGTTGACGGTCGTGACCAGGTTGCGCGACAGCCCGCGCGAGGCGAGGAACTGGTCATAGGTCGGCAGCGTCTTGCCGGCGAGGCTGACATCGACATGTTTGGCGTTGAGGAAGCTGCGCGCGTTGAGCCGCTTCCTGTTCGCCAGCGGATGGTCGCGCCGCATCATGCAGGCATATTCGACGGTCCATAGCGAGCGTGAACGGATCGCGGCCGGCGGCTGCTGCGCCTCGTTGACATAGACGCTCAGCACGCAATCGACCCGGTTGTCCTCGAGCCGGTCGCCGATCTCGAGGATGGTGTTAGGCAGAGTATGGATGCGCGTGGAAGGCGCGACCTCACTGAGGCGATTGAGCAGCCGCGGCATCACCAGCGACGACACGTAATCCGACATCGACAGGCTGAACTCGGCCTCGGTGCGCCGCGGATCGAAAGCGTCCTCGTCGAGCGCGTGGCGGACGTGTTCCAGCGCATCGCCGATCGGCTGCCACAGCGCCACCGCGCGCTGCGTCGGGCGGATCCCGCTCGCCGTTCGCACGAACAGGGGGTCGCCGAGCGCATCGCGCAAGCGGGCGAGGGCGTTGCTGACCGCGGGCTGGGTCATCGTCAGGGCGCTGGCGGCACGCGTGACGCTGCCCTCGGTCATCAGGGCCTCGAAGACTTTCAGCAGGTTGAGGTCGAGCGTACGGAACGACACGGACAATATTCACAATGGTGATGTGGTAGATAACAATTATAAATTATTCCCATAATATTGATTTGTCTATCATTCCTCCGGACCGACCCCGCGGCGCGTGCCGACCGTGGGGCGGAGGGGGGCTAATTTCATGTCGATGATTTCGGCGCGCATCGAGCGCCTGCCGTTCGCGCGTTTCCATGTGCACCTGCTGCTGATGGGCGGCCTGGGCTACCTGTTCGACGCGATGGATGCCGCCGTGCTGGCGTTCATCCTGCCGGTGCTGCGCACCGCCTGGGGGCTCACCAACGTGGAGACCGGCGTGCTCGGCAGCAGCACCTTCGTCGGTTATCTCTTCGGCGCGCTGCTGGCGGGGACGCTGGGCGACCTGATCGGCCGTCGCGCGGTGATGATGTCGGCGCTGGCGCTCTACAGTGTGGCCTCGCTGGTCAGCGCGACGGTGGACAGCTGGCCAGCGTTCTTCGCCGCGCGCGTCGTCGCCGGCATGGGCACCGGGGCGGAGAGCGCGATCATCGCGCCATATCTCGCGGAGTTCGTAGCGCGGCGTTACCGCGGCGCCTTCACCGGCGCGCTCGCTGGCTTCTTCTCGTTCGGCTTCGTCGCCGCCGCGTTGCTCGGCTATTTCATCGTGCCGGCTTACGAGAACGGCTGGCGCATCGTGCTCGTGATCACCGCGGTGCCGGTCGTGATGCTGCTGTGGTGGCGGAGGTCGCTGCCGGAATCGCCGCGCTGGCTGGAGAGCCGGGGCAGGGCGAAGGAGGCCGAAGCGGTGCTCGACAAGATCGAGGCCAGCTTCGCGCGCGAAGGCCGCGCGCTGCCGGCCCCAATCGCCGAGCCGGCCGCGCCGGTCGTCTCAACGGGGACGCTGCGGAGCAATTTTGCGGCACTGCTGGCCGGCCGCCAGGCCCGCATCACCACCATGACCTGGATCATGTGGCTGTCGATCACGTTCAGCTATTATTCCTTCTTCGTCTGGATTCCCGGCCTGCTGGTGCAGAACGGTATGAGCATCACCAAGAGCTTTGGCTATTCGCTCGCGATGTATTGCGCGCAGGTGCCGGGCTATTTCACCGCCGCCTTTTTCAACGAGCGGATCGGACGGCAGGCGACGATTGCGACCTATATGCTGCTCGGCGGCGTCAGCGCGCTCGGGCTTGCCTTTGCTGCCAGCGACGGTCAGATCATGGCGGCCGGCCTGCTGCTGTCGTTCTTCATGAACGGCACCTATGCCGGCGTCTATGCCTACACCGCCGAAGTGTTTCCCACATCGATCCGGACCACGGGGGCCGGGCTCGCATCCGCGATCGGCCGCATCGGCGCGATCGTGGCGCCGATCCTGGTCGGCTACCTCTATCCGAATTTCGGCTTTGCCGGCGTGTTCGGCGTCACCACATCCGTCCTCTTGATCGGCGCGCTGACCGTCGTGCTGATGGGCGTGCCGACGCGCGGACGGTCGCTGGAAGACATCGCAAGCGAAGCCGCCTGATCGCGGCGCTTAGGAGACCATCATGCCCACGACCCTGTTCAAGAATGCCGCGCTGCTCGATCCGCTGCGCTCCGACCTGCTCGAAGGGCACCACGTGCTGGTCGAGGACCGCCTGGTCAAGGAGGTGTCCGATCGGCCGATCGAGGCCTCGGCCGATCGCGTCATCGACCTCAAGGGTAAGACGCTGATGCCCGGCCTGATCGACCTGCACGTGCATGCGGTCGCGGTCGAGCTCGATTTGTCGCAGCAGGCCCGCATGGCCAACGTGCTGGTGACGTTGCGCTCGACCATGCTGTTGCGCGGCATGCTGAAGCGCGGCTTCACCACAGTCCGCGATGCCGGCGGCGCCGGCTATGCGCTGAAGCAGGCGATCGATACCGGCCTGACCGATGGTCCGCGGCTGTTCGTCTCCGGCCGCGCGCTCAGCCAGACCGGCGGGCATGGTGACGGGCGTGCCCGCTCGGACTACCTGGCCGATCCGACCTGCTCCTGCTGCGTGCGGGTCGGCGCCATCGCGCGCGTCGTCGACGGCGTCGATGCGGTTCGCAAGGCGGTGCGCGAGGAGCTGCAGATGGGCGCCGACCAAATCAAGATCATGGCGTCCGGCGGCGTCGCGTCGCCGACCGATCCGATCGGCGCGTACGGCTATTCCGAGGACGAGATCCGCGCCATCGTCGCCGAGGCGAAGGCGCGCCATACCTATGTGCTGGCCCACGCCTACACCGCGGAGGCGATCGAACGCGCGGTGCGCTGCGGCGTGCGCACCATCGAGCATGGCAATCTGATCGATCCTCCGACCGCACAGCTGATGGCGGAAAAGGGCGCCTATGTGGTGCCGACGCTGGTCACCTATGAAGCGCTCGCCAATGAGGGCGCCAAATACGGTCTGCCTGCGGCGAGCGTCGCCAAGGTCGCCGACGTGCGCGACGCTGGCCTGCGCTCGCTCGCGATCTATCGCGAGGCCGGCGTCAAGATGGGCTACGGATCCGACCTGCTCGGACCGTCGCAGCGATTGCAGAGCGACGAATTCCGGATCCGCGCCGAATTGCTAGGCCCGCAGGCGGTGATCGCCAGCGCCACCATCATCGGTGCCGAGGTGCTCGGCATGGAGGGCAAGCTCGGCCGTATCGCGCCGGAGGCTTTTGCCGATCTCTTGGTGGTCGAAGGCAATCCGCTGCGCGACGTGTCGTGCCTGCTCGGCCAGGGCGAGCACATTCCGCTTGTCATGAAGGCCGGCAAGGCGGAGGTCGACCGGCTGGGCGGGTAGGTCACCCTCGCGGGCAGAGCACCCCCGTCATCAGCGCGTCACACGGCGGCCGACCGCGCCGATTTGCGCGATCACGATGCCGCTGGCAGCGTTGACGTGGCCGGGCAGAAGCACGACATATCGCCTGCCAACCCGCCGCTCCGGAGCCAGCCATGAACGCGCCCAACATCGAGTCCGTCACGCCGCAGTCCGACGGCGACGTTGTGAGCTGGCTGACCCACGAGACCCGCGACCAGCGCTTCATCGACAACATCTTCGCCGAGCTCTGCCTCCGGCTGCAGGGCGCAGGCATCCCGATCAAGCGGGCGACGATGAATCTGCTGATCCAGCATCCGCAATGGCTCGGCGCCCGGATCATCTGGTCCGACGGCAAGCGCGAGGCCGAGATCACCCGGGTCGACTACGAGGTGCAGAGCCGTTCGGAATATATCGGTAGCCCGGTCTACGAAATCCATCAGGGCGCCGCCGAAGTGCGCGAGCGGCTCGAACGGCCCGGCCGCATCCACGCGCTTTATGACGACATGCGCGCGCAGGGCCTGACCGACTATGTGGCCTGGCCACTGCTGCACACGCTCGGCAAGCGGCATGTCGTGACCTTCGCGACCGACCGTGCCGGCGGCTTCGATGACGCGCATATCGCCAGCCTGAAGCAGGTGCTGCCGGTGCTGGCGCTGGTCAGCGAGATTCGGATGAAGAACCGCCTGGCGCGGACGCTGCTCGAGACCTATGTCGGCACCCATGCCGGCGAGATGATCCTGGCCGGTGCGACGCGGCGCGGCAGCGGGACGACGGTCCGCGCCGCGATCATGATCTGCGACCTCAGGGATTTCACCCGTATCTCGGATAGCTGGCCGCGCGACGACGTGATCGATCTCCTGAACGACTATTTCGACGCGATGTCGGAGCCGATTGCCCGGCATGGCGGCGAGATCCTGAAATTCATCGGCGACGGCCTGCTCGCGATCTTCCCGCTCAGCGAGCCCAAGGCCTGCGCCAATCTGCTGCACGCGGTGTCGGAGGCGCGGCAGGCGATGGCGGCGCTGAGCGAGAAGAACAGCGTGATGGGCCGTGCGCCGATGAACTACGGCATCGGTGTCCATGTCGGCGACGTCATGTACGGCAATATCGGATCGCGCACCCGGCTCGACTTTACCGTGATCGGCCCTGCGGTGAACATGGCCTCGCGGCTCGAAGCCCTCACCAAGCAATTGGGAAAGACCGTGCTGCTGTCGCGTGCATTCGCCGATCTCGTCGAGCATGATTTCGCTCTCGAGCACGTCGGTGAACATGCGGTGCGCGGCTTCAGCGAGCCGATCGAGCTGTTTGCGTATCAGGGCTGAGGCCTGAACGATCGGAGACGTCAGACCGGCGTCGTCTTCTGCGGTGACGAAGCTCCATCGATGAACCCCTTGGCGAGGGCGTGATAGACGCCCTCCTTGCAGATCAGCTTCGAGCTCGCATGGGCGATCAGGGCTGCGGCCATCAGCGGCACGACCATCGCGTGGTTGTCGGTCATCTCGGTGACGATCACGAATGCCGTAATCGGGGCCTGAACCACGCCGGCGAAATATGAAACCATGCCGAGCAGCATGATGGCCGGCAGCGGCGCGCCGTGAAACAGCGGCGCGATGTTGGAGCCTATTCCGGCGCCGACCGCGAGCGAAGGCGCGAAGATGCCGCCCGGCATGCCGCTGATCGAGGCAAATATGGTCGCCAGGAATTTTAAGACGCTGAAGGTCTCCGGCAGTTGTGATCCGGCCTCGAGCGCGGATTTGACCTGCTGATATCCCGTACCGTAGATCGCACCGTCCGAAGCGATCCCGCAAATCGCCGCCGCCAATCCGCAGATCGCGGCAAAGCCGACCGGATAGCGCTTGATCGCGCGCCCGACCGGGTTGGCAAATCCGCGTGCCGTCGCAACCAGGATGCGACTGAACAGGCCGCCCGCAAGACCGCCGGCCACGCCGCAGAGCGGGATCGCGAGCCAGTCGGCGCCGTTGCGCAAGCCCGTCGCGCTGGTGCCGAAATACGTGTAGTTGCCCATCAGCGCGAGCGACGTCAGGCCCGCGGCGATCACAGCGCCGATGATCAGGCTGGAGGTTCGCGTCTCGAAGGCGCGGCTCATTTCCTCGATGCCGAACACGATTCCCGCGAGCGGTGTGTTGAAGGCCGCCGCGACACCCGCGGCCGCGCCGGCAAGGATCAGGCCGGGTTGACGCCGGGGCGAGAAGCGGCCGAGCGCAAACATGATCGACGCGCCGATCTGCACCGTTGGTCCCTCGCGCCCGACCGACGCGCCGCACAACAGGCCGAGCAGGGTCAGCAGGATCTTGCCGGCCGCAATGCGCAGCGAAACCAGGCTCTCGCGCGCGGTCTGGTCGGTCAGGTGGCGCGCAGCGATGGCCTGCGGGATTCCGCTGCCCTGCGCGTTCTGAAAGAAGCGGTTGGTCAGAAAGACCGAGAGGGCGAAGCCTGTGGGCGTCAGCAGCAGCGAGGCATAACGGACATGCGACACCAGCGCAGAGAAGGCGATCTGCGCCAGATCCGCGAGCTGTGCGAGCGCCACGGCCGCCGCACCGACGGCAATGCCGCCCAGCAGGAAGATGGCCCGGCGCTGCCAGCGCGCGGACACGATTCTGAACAGCCGCCGGTGGCGGTTGGAGGGGAAGGTCATTCGGACAGTATTCCGGCTGATGTCATGGTCCGATCGGAACGGATCACGTCGTTCGTAGCATGTGTCAGCGGTGCGCGAAGCCCAAGAAATCAGCATAGCATGCCAAACGCTCCTGCTCCTCGGCGATCTTCAGGGGGGCGCGTGAGTTTTGCTGTCTGAACGCCGCCGCCTTGGCGCGTGCTTTGGCGGCTGATCTGCATTGACGCGCCAAGATTGGGCGATGCGGAGAACTGGCACAAACTGCACTTTGCGCGGCTCTCGCGGAGGCATATTTTAGGCGTCCCATTGAAGGGCGCATGTCATGTCCGAAGTCATATTTCGAGCGGGCATCGTCGTTTTGGGACTTTGCCCAATCGCCATGATTGCCGTTGCTCTGTTCTAATTTGATGGAAGCCCA
Source organism: Bradyrhizobium uaiense (assembly GCF_010811875.1). Classification (GTDB taxonomy): domain Bacteria; phylum Pseudomonadota; class Alphaproteobacteria; order Rhizobiales; family Xanthobacteraceae; genus Bradyrhizobium; species Bradyrhizobium uaiense. Next base: position 4,545 of record NZ_VKHP01000146.1, on the reverse strand, counting down.
CCTGGCCGGACCGCGCCACCCGGGCCGGTAGATGGCCCCAGCGACTGCCTCCCAGGCCCCCAAAGGTCGCTGGGGCCACTCAACAAAGAGGCCGCCGTTTGGCGGCCTCTTTGTTTGCCTGACAATGAGCGAGGTAGGGCAAGTGTCGCGAGGACGACCTGAATAACACGATCACTGAATCGAAAAGGGCCGTCGCATCGGCGGACCTTTTCTGCCGGTTACAATGGGGTCTGTAAAAACTCAGCCGTGACAAAATGCTCTGTAAAGAACGGTAGCGCCGGCAGGACTTGTATTACGACCGTCCTATCTCTCCAGAAATCCGGATCAGTACGGTGTCCCCTTGGCGGCTGTGTTGGTTTTCCGGGGACCTCAGACCACGCAGATGCCCGTCCGCCGACGAGGCTTCCGTTTTGGAACCGACGCCAAGGCGCATGGTTGGCACACGTTCGGTGCTGTCCCTGCCGGCAATGCCTGGACGATCAAAGCAAACTCGCGGCCCTGGCTTGTGCCCCCTCGCCGGGGGCCGTTTCTTTGGCTGGAAGGTCGGCCCCTTGCAGGCAGCGATATTTCGCCGTCTATCGCCGGCGCCGCTGCTTTCTCGGAAACAGCCGGTCGCGGATGTAGCGCGAGGTCGCCGTCAGGCGAAGTCCGCGCGGCTTCTGCCAGGCGGCGCGGTCGATCTCCTTCTTGTCGCCGATCGCCAGTCGTCCCTTGGCGTTCTTGGCGATGAAGATCGCGTCGCTCATCTTGCGGCCGGAACGCTTGTTCTTGGCCGTCACTTCCTTCCAGAGGCTGAGCCGGCCGAGCTTGAGCTTCGGCAGCTCTTCCTTGATCTCGCGCTTGAGGCAATCCTTCCCGGTCTCTCGCGCGCGCCTGCGTCCGCCGGGAAACATCCACAGCCCGTCAGAGCGGCGTCGAACCAGAAGAACCTTGCCGCGCTTGGCGGCAACCAATTTAGAGGACTTCGTCATGTCACTGCGCAATGATCGAAACGGAATCGATACCCATTTTAATTTGTCTATTTGGGTAGACAAGTTCTAACGGCGGATTGTTCCACAGTCATGTGTCGGTCGTTTGTCCCTGATCGACAGCCTTTGAATTGAAGAGCTCCGACGACGCGGAGAGATTGGTGCAGACGAGGCTGCAACTGAAAAAGGCAGCCGGGCTGTGACGGTCTGCCGCGCCTGCACTGCGTGCTCGGGCTCGCAGTGATCCTCGCTGCGCGTTCGCCGGCGGCTCGCCGAACTCACTTGACGGCCGACATCCTCACGCTGAATTCGCGAAACTGTTCTCGCGACAGGAACCCGCCGGATCGTGCGTCGATGACAAAGCCGATCACGGCTGGCGTCGCCGCTTGACTTCATGTTCTTGTTTTGTTCTAATTGCCTTCCACCGTGAATAGGAGGTCGCCATGGACAACCGTATCAGCGAAATTCGCAGGCAGATCAGGGCGTTGCGCGTCAGCATGCTCGAGGCCGAGGCCATCATGCGCCAGCAGATCAACCGGGATGAGGACTGTGCCTTCGTCGCCGGGGACCTCTTGAAGATGCGCCTGGTGATGAGCCGTCTGGTCGAGGAGCGGGGCGTGCTCGGCGACCGCGAGCCGATCATCGTGCATGCGAGCGTTGCTCCGCGCCGCCGCGCCGCGGCACCCATCTTCCTGCGCGCGGCGAAGCGAGAGCTCGTCGCCGGCGAAGCGCGTGCGTGATGACGTCGTCAGGATGCAGCGGCTGCGCGCCGAGTTGCGCGCGCTGGATTTATCAGTGAACCGGCTCAGGCGTGCCGGGCGCGACAGCGCGTCGGCGCAGCTGCTGCTGTCGCGCAAGCGCGCCGAGCTGGAAGACGTGATCTGCCGGAGGAAAGATGAGAGAGCCGCTTCGGTATTTCCACGACAGCGATGATCACGCGCCCTGGATCAAGGCGTTGGCCGAGGTCCGGCACATGGCAACGCGGGAAGGCTGGTGCTTTCAGCACGTGCAGGCGATCATCGTGGCGATCGACCAGTACGCGGAGGCCGCGCTCGGCAACCGCGAGTTCTTCCTCAACCGGCCGCAAACCGTCGGCCCGATCAGGCGAGGCGACGTGCCTTAGGTGCGTTCCGTGAAGTGAGAAGGCTACGCAGAGGCTCCTCCGCGCAACACATTCAGTGTCGTCCGGGCGAAGGCCGGGGACCCATAACCACGAATGCGAATTGTTGTGCGACGCTGGGGCCGCAGCCTGTTTTCAACGACTCCACCCTGTGGTTATGGGTCCCGGCTTTCGCCGGGACGACGTGAATGTGAAGTCATCCGGGCCGTGGCCGGGATGGCCGCTATCGGCCGGGATGGCGAATCCGCTGCCGGCGACATATCGTGGCGGTCTGCGGCCGAATCTGAGGCGGATCGTTCATCGCCGGGTCATGTAAATCCGGCCATCGTCAGCGCCGCGCCCGGAAGGCGCGGCGGTACATTTGCGGAGGAGGTTTCGGATGATCAGGGGCTGGCAGATTGCGACGTCGGCGCTCGCCATCGTCGTGATGGCTGCAACGCTGACTGCTGAGGCAAATGCGGCGCAGTGCGGCAACGGGCCCGGCGGGTTCGAAGCCTGGAAGGAGCAATTCGCAGGCGAGGCGAGGGCCAAGGGCGTCGGCGCCACCGCGACCGACGCGCTGATGCAAACGCATTATGCCAGCGCGACGATTGCCGCGGATCGCGGCCAGCGCAGCTTCGGCCTGTCGCTCGAGCAGTTCATGGCCAAGCGGGGATCTGCGACCATCGTGGCGCGCGGCCGTTCGCTGAAGCAATCGCAGGCGGCGATGTTCGCCTCGATCCAGCAGCGCTACGGCGTGCCGCCGGGACCGTTGATCGCGATCTGGGGCATGGAGAGCGGCTTCGGCAGCCAGCGCGGCAACCAGAACATGCTGTCGTCGATTGCGACGCTTGCCTATGACTGCCGCCGTCCGGAGTTCTTCACCGAGCAGCTCTATGCCGCGTTGAAGCTGATCGACCGCGGCAGCCTGTCGGGCAGCACGCGCGGTTCGATGCATGGCGAAATCGGCCAGACCCAGTTCATGCCGAAGAACGTCCTCGCCTACGGCACCGGCAATCTCGACGTGGCCGCCAATGCGCTGGCCTCGACGGCGAACTTTCTGCGCGCCAATGGCTGGCGCGCCGGCGCCGGCTATCAGCCCGGGGAGCCCAACTTCGCGGCGATCGAGGCATGGAACGCCGCGGGGGTCTACCAGAAGGCGATCGCGATCATGGGTCGGCAGATCGACGGCCAATGAGCGCAGGCGCAAGTTCTCCGCCTCCGGGTTCCTTCACCCCCTGTTAACGCAACGGTGCCCAGATCGCTTGCGGTGAAACGGAGCAGGTGGAGACAGGCTCCATGCTCAAGAACGGCACCTATGCGGCGTGGTTTCGCACGTCGCTCGCGGACGGCACCGGCATTGTGCATGTCGCTGACGGCAGGCTGTGGGGCAGCGATGCCATCATGCTCTACAGCGGCACCTATGAGGTCGACGGCGAACGCTTCTCCGCGGTTCTCACCGCCAGGCGGCATTCCGAAGGTCATGCGACCGTGTTCGGCACCGACGATCTCGTGGTGCGGCTCGAGGGGGCCTTCAGCGGCGCGATCGCGACCTGCACGGGCAGGGCGGATGCCGTGCCCGATCTCGCCTTCGAGGTGACGCTGATGCCGAGCCACGACGCGCCGCCCGAGCCGCCGCCGGATCTGCCGCTGCCGAAGTTCGATCCGAGCAAGCTGCCGAAGCTGCCGAAGCGCTCCGGCCGCTGAGCAAACTCGCTAGACGTCCTTGGGGCCCGCGGTCTCCGGAAACGGTGCGCCGGGGATGTAGAGCTTCAGCGGGCGGATCTCGTAGACGGCCGAAGGGTTGACGCTGCGCAGGTCGCGCGCCGCGGCGATCGCCGCCGCCTCATCGGCGCAATCGATCACGTAGAAGCCGAGCAACTGCTCCTTGGTTTCCGAGAATGGGCCGTCGATCACCATGCCGTGGCCGGGCCCGCGCAGGGTGCTGGCCTTGCGCGTCTCGTCGAGCCGTGCAGCCGGGCCGAGCCGGCCCTTCAGCCGTTGATGGACCTCGCGCAGTCCCGTCATCACGGCTGCGTCCTCTTCGGCGGTCCACGATTTGACCTCGGCTTCGACGTGGTAGGCCAGGATGGCATAAAGCATCTATTGAGCTCCTCGTTTCTGATGCGACAGGCGCCGAAGCGCGACGATGTTCGAGCATGATCTTTCCGGAGGAGTGCTTCGCACTTTTCCGGATCATGCCTTAGGTGGTGTGGACTCTAAGGATTCCCTTTTAGGAGCAAATCAGATTCAAGGCTGCTTTTGGGGAGGCCGTCTTGGGTGTGATGGACCGTTTGGTATTGAGCGACGCGGCGTGGAAGCGGATGGCGCCGTTGATCATAGGGCGCCCCGATCAGAAGGGCTCGACCGGACGCGACAACCGAATGTTCGTTGAAGGAGTGCTGTGGATCGTGCGTACGGGGTCTCCCTGGCGCGATCTCCCGGAGGTCTTCGGCGATTGGAACAGCGTGTTCCGGC
>NZ_VKHP01000145.1 GCF_010811875.1 Bradyrhizobium uaiense | reverse complement strand
CCGGCAAGGCCGCGATCGCCTCCGTGGTTGTCAGGATGGAATGGGCGTAGGTCGGGCCGTTCAGCTCGTGCGCGGCGTGCATCATGTCGTGCGAGAAGGCGGCGGTGGCATCCGGATTTCGCGCCCAAGCCCGGCGATCTGATCGCCGCGGAGCACTGGGGGCAGAGCGGCTTCGCCAACACCAATCTCGACTTCCTGCTGAAGCAGAAGGGCATCACGCATGTGATCGTGGTCGGGCTGCTGGCCAACACCTGCATCGAATCGACCGCCCGCTTCGCGATGGAGCTCGGCTACCACGTGACGCTGGTGCGCGATGCCACCGCCGCCTTCTCGCACGACATGATGCACGCCGCGCACGAGCTGAACGGCCCGACCTACGCCCATTCCATCCTGACAACCACGGAGGCGATCGCGGCCTTGCCGGCGGCCTCCGATTCCAAGGAAACAGTCAAATGACCACGACATCGAAGACAGCAGCTGCAATCGCAATCAGCCAACCGACGCCGGAAGCGATCGACCACGACAGACGCAAGCTGCTCACGGGCGCGGCGTTCGGCCTTGCCGCCGCCGCTGCCGCCAGCCTGTTCCCCTCGCATCCCGCCGCGGCAGCCGCCAATGATGCGATCCGCCTGTTCCGCATTGACATCCCCGAGGAAGACCTGGTCGACCTTCGCCGCCGCCTGGCGGCGACGCGATGGTCCGACAAGGAGACCGTCAACGACGACTCCCAGGGCGTCCCGCAGGCCATGCTGCGCGATCTCGTCCGCCACTGGCAGACCGACTACGACTGGCGGAAAGTCGAGGCGCGGCTCAACGCCTTGCCGCAGTTCATCACCGAGATCGACGGGCTGGACATCCACTTCATTCACGTTCGCTCGAAGCACGACAACGCACTGCCGATGATCGTCACGCACGGCTGGCCGGGCTCCGTCATCGAGCAGATGAAGATCATCGATCCCCTGACCAATCCCACTGCGCATGGCGGCAGCGCGTCGGACGCGTTCCATCTCGTGATCCCGTCGATGCCGGGCTACGGTTTCTCCGGCAAGCCGACCGCGACGGGCTGGGATCCGCAGCGCATCGCGCGTGCCTGGGTCCAATTGATAAAGCGGCTCGGCTACACGAAGTTCGTGGCGCAGGGCGGCGACTGGGGTTCGCCGGTCTCCAATGAAATGGCCAAGCTAGGCGCGCCGGAGCTGCTCGGCATCCACGTCAATCTGCCCGGCGTGGTCCCGCCCGAGGTGTTCAAGGCGGTCGCGACCGGTGGCCCCGCGCCGGACAATCTGTCCGCAGAGGAGCAGCACGCGTTCGACCAGATCAAGCTTCAGTTCACGAAGCGGCGCGCTTACGCGCAGATCATGGGTACGCGCCCGCAGTCGCTTGCGGCGTTTGCAGATTCGCCGGCGGGCCTCGCCGCCTGGCTGCTCGATCACGGCGACGGCTACGCGCAGCCGGCCTCGGCGATGCAATCGGCCGTGCTTGGACATGCCGTCAACGGCCATTCCGCGGGTGCACTGACCCGCGACGACGTGCTCGACAACATCACGCTGTACTGGCTCACCAACAGCGCGATTTCCTCGGCACGCCTATACTGGGAAAACAAGACCAACCTGTATCTGCCGTCCAATGTCACGATCCCCGCCGCCGTCACCGCGTTCCCCGGCGAGAGTTTTGTGGCGCCGCGGAGCTGGGCGGAAAAGGCCTATCACAAGTTGATCTACTTCCATCAGGCCGAAGCCGGCGGTCACTTCGCGGCGTGGGAGCAGCCCGACATCTTCAGCCAAAAGGTTCGCGACGCGTTCCGGCCGCTCCGCAAACTGATCTGAGAATCCAACCCAAAAGGAGTATTTGTCATGCCGAAACTTGCACTCATCGCCACTGTCGAGGTCGCGCCGGAGAAGCGCGACCAGGTGCAGTCGCTGCTGTCGGCGCACGGCGCCCGCTCGCTCAGGGATGAGCCGGGCACGCTGCATTTCGAGATCCTGGTGCCGCGCGAGGACGCCGCGAAGCTCCTGATCTACGAGGTCTATCAGGACGACGCCGCATTCGAGGCGCATCGCAATGCGCGGTCGATCGCGCAGTTCCGCGAGGAGTCAGCAGGGCTCGGCGTCAAGATCAGCGCGACGCGGTGTACGCCCGCCGCGTAGGCCTCCGACGCCGGGCGAAAGATCAGACCATCTGACGCAGCAGGCCGATCAGGCGGCCGCACTCATCGTCCGTGCCGACCGTGATGCGCAGGAAATCCTCGATCCGCGGCTTCTGGAAATGCCGGACCAGGACGCCGCGCTCGCGCAGCTTCGCGGCGAGATCGGCGCCGCGATGGGCGCCATGGCGGGCGAACACAAAATTCGCGAGCGACGGCAGCACCTCGAAGCCGAGTTCGGTGAGACCGCTGGTGAGCGCTTGGCGGCTCTTGATGATGCGTTGCCGCGTCTCCTCAAACCATGCGTCGTCTTCGATCGAGGCGACTGCACCTGCGATCGCAAAGCAATCCAGCGGATAGGAGTTGAAGCTGTCCTTCACCCGCTCCAGCGCCTCGATCAGCGGGCGCTGGCCGATGGCGAAGCCGACGCGCAGTCCTGCCAGCGCGCGCGACTTCGAGAGCGTCTGGATGACCAGCAGATTGTCGTGGCGCGCCACCAGCGGCACCGCGCTTTCGGCGCCGAAGTCGACATAGGCTTCATCGACCACCACCAGCCGGTCCGGTTGCTCGGTGACCAGCGCCTCGATCGCGGCGCGCGGCAGCGCGATGCCGGTCGGCGCGTTGGGATTGCACAGCAGGATGGCGCTGCCCGGCCGCCGGTAGTCGGCGAGGTCGATCCGCATCGCGGCATCGAGCGGCACCAATTCGTAGCTGATGCCGTAGAGGCGGCAGTAGACCGGGTAAAAGCTGTAGGTGATGTCCGGGAATAGCAGCGGCGCGTCGTGCTTCAGCAGCGCCGGAAAGGCGTGAGCCAGCACCTCGTCCGAGCCGTTGCCGACGAAAACCTCGTCCGCCGTGACGCCATGGCGCGCCGCGATCGCCTCGCGCAGGGCGGATGCGCGCGGATCCGGATAGAGCCGCAGGCGATCCGTCGTCGCTGTGATCGCCGCCACCGCGCGCGGCGACGGCGGGTAGGGATTCTCGTTGGTATTGAGCTTGATGAGGCCGTCGATCTTCGGCTGCTCGCCGGGCACGTATGGCGACAGATTGTGGACGACCGAACTCCAGAAGCGACTCATGATCTGCGATCCAGGGATGAATGCGACCACAATACGGAATACAAGGCGCTGATGAAAGCGCCCCTTTAATCCTTAGCAGTCTGATGTGGGTCGCGCTCGCGACCTACCAGGTCGCGGTACCCTTCATGGTCGGCTGCCCCTCGGCATTCGCCGTCCACAGCTCCAGGCCGCCGTCCTTGTCGTTGGCATTGATCGAGAACTCGCTGCCTTCGAATAGCGGCTGCACGCCGCGGTAGGACAGCTTCTTCGGCGGCTTGCCGCCGCGCAGCTTGGCGGCGAGCTCGACGATGAAGGAAGCCTGTAGCGGGCCGTGGAAGATCAGGCCCGGGTAGCCCTCGACCTTGGTGACGTAGTCGCGATCGTAATGGATGCGGTGGCCGTTGAAGGTCAGCGCCGAGTAACGGAACAGCAGCACCGGATCAGAGACGTGGCTCTCGCGATGCTGCGCGACCGGCGGAGGCGGCGCCTTGGCGGGCGCGGCGGCTGGCGTGCTCGTCATCTCGCGATAGACGATGTCCTGCCGCTCGCGGACCGCCAGCCCGCGCGACGTCGTCACCTCGTGATTGACCGAGACGAAGCACAGCGTGCCGGTCGAACCCGACTTCACCGTGACGTCGGCAATGCGCGAGGTTCGCTTGGCCTCGTCGCCGATCCGCAAGCTATCGAAGAATTCGAGCTCGCCGCCGGCCCACATCCGGCGCGGCAACGGCACCGGCGGCAGGAAGCCGCCGCGGGTCGGGTGGCCGTCCGGTCCGAGCTGCGACATCGGAAACACCGGCTGCGCCAGGCACCAATGCGTGGTCCACGGCGCGGCGTCGTCCGCCTTCGGCTCGCCGATCTCTTGGAACAGCGTCGCGCGCAGCCCCATCACCAGATACTTGGTGACGACGTCGGAGGCTTCGGTGGTCTTGCCAATCCACTGGCGGAGATGATCGAGGTCGAGTTTATCGGTCATGACTGTCTTGCCCGGGGCAGGAGGGAATTTCAGGAACGTTTGGTGCGCTCGCCGATCGCGGGCACCTTGCCGTAGTGCCTGTCCTCGCCGACCACGATCGCGGCCGGCGCCGGATAGCTGACACGGCCGTTCGGCGTGTCGACCTCGATGCGGCGCAGATGCGGATGCTTGGCGAGATCGTCCATGCTGTTGACTTCGGCAAATGCGATGTCGGCATCCGCAAGCTTCGCCAGCAATTCCTCGCGCGTCAGCCTGCCGAAGCTGTCGCTGACGATTCCGTCGGTCAGCGCGCGGTTGCGTACGCGCTCCACCATGTTGGCAAAGCGCGGATCGTCGGGGAGGCCCGGTTGGTCGAGCACCTTGGCGCAGAGCGTCTTCCACTCGCGCTCGCTCTGGATCGAGATCAGGATCTCCTTGCCATCCTTGGAGCGGAACACGCCGTAGGGCGCGATCGAGGGATGGGCGAGGCCGATACGTTTGGGCGACTTGCCGTCCTCGGCGTTGAGCAGCGGCACGGTGAGCCAGTCGGCCATCACGTCGAACATCGAAATCCGGATGTCGGCACCCTGGCCGGTGCGGCCGCGGCCGATCAGCGCCTCGAGGATCGCGGCATGCGCAGTGGCGCCGGTTGCGACGTCGACGATCGACATGCCGACGCGCGAGGCGCCCTCGGGCCCGCCGGTGATGGAGGCAAGGCCGCTCTCGGCCTGGATCAGCAGATCATAGGCCTTGCGGTCGGCATAGGGGCCGGTGTCGCCATAACCGGTGATCGTGCACATGATCAGCTTCGGATACTCCTTGCGCAGCCGCTCGCGCGAGAAGCCGAGCTTGTCCATCGAGCCGGGCTTGAGGTTCTGCAACAGCACGTCGGCGCCCGCAATCAGCTCCTCGAGCTGCGCGCGGCCTTCCCTGGTGGCGAGATCGACCACCGCGGAATCCTTGCCGCGGTTGAGCCAGACGAAATAGCTGCTCTGGCCCTTCGCCGCGGCGTCATAGCCGCGGGCGAAATCGCCCTCGGGCCGCTCGATCTTGATGACGTGGGCGCCGGCATCGGCGAGGCGTGACGAGCAGAACGGCGCGGCAACCGCCTGTTCGACGGCGATGACGGTCAATCCCTCAAGCAGCAGCATGATCAGAGAACTCAGTAGGAACGGGGCATGCCGAGCACATGCTCGGCGACGAAGGACAGGATCAGATTGGTCGAGATCGGCGCCACCTGGTAGAGCCGGGTTTCGCGGAACTTGCGCTCGACGTCGTATTCCTCGGCGAAGCCGAAGCCGCCATGGGTCTGCACGCAGGCATTGGCCGCTTCCCAGGAGGCATCCGCCGCCAGCATCTTGGCCATGTTGGCCTCGGCGCCGCAGTCGAGGCCTGCTTCATATTTGCGGGTGGCTTCCTTCACCATCAGTTCCGCCGCGCGCATCGAGGCGTAGGCCTTCGCAATCGGGAACTGGACGCCTTGATTCTGGCCGATCGGCCGGCCGAACACGCTGCGCTCCTTGGCGTAGTTGGTGGCCTTGGCGATGAACCACTTGGCATCGCCGACGCACTCGGCCGCGATCAGGATGCGCTCGGCATTCATGCCGGAGAGAATGTAGCGAAAACCCTTGCCTTCCTCGCCGATCAGATTCTCCGCCGGCACCTTCATGTCGGTGAAGAACACTTCGGTGGTGGCGTGATTCATCATGGTGCGGATCGGGCGGATCTCCAGCCCCTTGCCCTTCACCTCGCGCATGTCGACGATGAACACCGAGAGCCCGTCGGTGCGCTTCTTCGACTGCTCCTTCGGCGTGGTGCGCGCCAGCAGCACCATCAGGTCGGAATATTCGGCGCGGCTGGTCCAGATCTTCTGGCCGTTGACGATGTAATGGTCGCCGTCGCGGCGCGCGAAGGTCTTCAGCGACGAGGTGTCGGTGCCGCTGGTCGGCTCGGTGACGCCGAACGCCTGCAACCGCAATTCGCCGGTCGCGACCTTCGGCAGATATTTCGCCTTCTGCGCGTCGTTGCCGTGCCGGAGCACGGTGCCCATCGTGTACATCTGGGCGTGGCAGCCACCGCCATTGCAGCCGGCGCGCTGGATCTCTTCCAGGATCGCCGCCGCCGCCGACAGCTTCAGGCCCGCGCCGCCATATTCCTCGGGGATCAGCACCGAGAGATAGCCGGCCTCCGTCAGCGCATCGACGAATTCCTTCGGATAGGCCATCTGGCGATCGAGCTTGCGCCAGTATTCGCCGGGAAACTGCGCGCAGAGTTTTGCAACGGCGTCGCGGATGTCGGTGTGGTCGTCGGTGTGCTGTTCGTGTGCGGTCATTGTTTCTGTCTTGCCGAGAGGTTGCACCAGAGCGTTTTCGAGCGAAGTGGTCACCGGTTCGCGTGAAGAAACCGCGTCAAACAAAGTTGCGGGCAATGCGCCCGCTGTTGTGGGGCCCCGGTAAACTCCCTATGCTGTTTTGTTATAGCGTATGAACCTGCCTTCCAGGATTGGCAAGTATGGATTTCCGCCAGCTTAGGACCTTTGCGTGCGTCGCGGAACTCGGGAGTCTGAGCAAGGCATCCGATACCTTGCGGGTCGCGCAGCCGGCGCTGAGCCGGCAGATCAAGCTGCTGGAGCACGAGCTGCGCACTGAATTGTTCACGCGCAATGGCCGCGGCATGGTGCTGACCGATGCCGGCCGGCTGCTGCTGGCACGCACCGGCGGTATCGTGCGGCAGATCGACCAGATCCGCGACGACATCCAGTCCGCCGGCGGCGCGCCGTCCGGCCGCGTCGTGCTCGGGCTGGTGCCGACGGTGAGCTGCGTGATCTCGGCGCGGCTGGCGCGGCGCACGGTGGAGCGCTATCCCGGCATCTCGCTCTGCATCGTCGAAAGCTACAGCGGCCATCTGATCGAGTGGCTGCATCGCGGCGAGATGGATCTCGCGGTGATCTATGGTCCGTCGGTCGATCTGCACCTGGCGGTGCAGAGCCTCGGCCGCGACTCGATCGTCGCGGTCGGCCCGCGTGGCAGCGGGCTGAAGCAGAAGAAGCAGGTCGACATCGGCTGGCTGCTGCGCCAGCGCCTGGTGCTGCCAAGTCATTCGCACGGGCTCCGCGCCATGATCGAGCATGCAGCGGCGAAGAAGAAGGTCACGCTCGACGTCAAGCTCGAGGCGGATTCGTTCCGGGTGCTGACGAGCCTGGTCGAGGAGGGGCTCGGATACACCATGCTGCCGCCGTCCTCGGTGCGCGGCGAGGTCGCGGAGGGCCGGCTCGAGACCGCGCCGATCGCGCGGCCGGCACCGCGGCGCGAGCTGACTTTGGCCTCGCCGGTCGAGCATCCCGGCTCCAATGCGATCACGCTGATCGCACGATTGCTGCGCGACGAGGTCGCGGCATGCCGCGCCGAGGGGCTCTGGGATATCCAGCTCGCCTGAGCGCGGTAGCACTCATTTCCGTCATTGCGAGCGAAGCGAAGCAATCCATCGCGCGGCATGCGCGGAGACATGGATTGCTTCGTCGCTTCAGCGCAAAATTGCTTTGCAATTTTGTCGCGAGCTCCTCGCAATGACGACGGTGTGTGCATTAGATCTCAGCTCACCTTGAAGCCGAGATGGCCGCGGAAGCGGTTCTTGAGATACGTGCCGTCGCGCGGCGGCAGCGCGCGCTCGACTTCGCCGGCCGCGATCCTGATCCGCGCCAGCCGCGGGCCGCCGCTGAGATCGCGCAAGCTGTTGCGGAAGCGCTCGATGCCGGCCATGTCGGCGATGTCGGAGACACTGCGGATGCCCGCGCCATCAGCGATCACCTCGAGCCTGGCGCCGAGGCCGGAGTGGCTGGGCTGCATCCCGGTCTCGCCGAAATGCCCGTTGTCGAGCACGGCGACCGAGAGATTGCCGGGCTGCTTGGTCGCGATGGTCAGGAGGCTGCCGATCCCCATCAGCTGCTCGCCGTCGCCGGTGACGACCAGCACCGGCCGCTTCGGCTGCGCCAGCGCGAGGCCGAGCCCGACCATCGCCGCGCCGCCCATCGCGCCCCAGAGATAGAAATTGCTCGCGTGGTCGCCGGCATCGAACACATCGTAGGACGAGGAGCCGAGCCCGGAGATCACGAGCAGGTCGCCGCGGTCGGCGAGCAGCGCCTTCACGGCGGCGCGGCGATCGAGGGTGCCAGGTGTGATGGACATCAGTGCGTCTCCCTGGTCCACTTCTTGCGGCCGATCATCCGCTGCGAGATCAGGACTGCGACCTGCTGGTCGCCGTCATAGGCGAGCGAGGCCGCAGCCGAGATCACTTCCTCGGCGTCGTCGGGATTCTCCAGCCGCAGCACGGTGGCGCCCATGATCTCGAAGGCCTGCGGCGTCGCGCGGCCCATCGGGATCTGCCAGGGATTGAACTCGGCCCATTCGCCGCGCATCGTCACTAGCGTAAGCAGCGGGAAGCGGCAGCTCGCCATCAGCGACAGCATGTTGACGCAGTTGCCGACGCCGCTCGATTGCATCAGCAGCACCGCGCGGTCGCCGCCGAGCCAGGCGCCGGCGGCCATCGCCACGCCTTCCTCCTCGGTCGTCAGCACGGTGGTCTTGATGTCGGCATCCGCGTGCGACAGCTTGATCAGCTTGGAGTGTCCCGCATCCGGGACGTAGGACACCTGTGCCACGCCGAAGCTCTTCAGCGTGCGGTAGATCGCAACCGGCCAGTCGCTGCTGGTCGCGCTGTCCTGGTGAACGGCAATCTGGTCCATCATGGCCTCGGCTAGGGGCGCGCAGTGGCGCGCCCTCACACCGAAGGCTTAGGGCAGGTCGGGGCCTTATTCTCATCACATCTGGCTCGCCCAGTTATGCCGGAATTTTATAGGGGAGCTGGGATAAGGCTTCGTTCCAGCTACGAGGTAAACCGACGATTTAGCAAACCGCCAGAACAGCTGACTCCGACCTCCTGGGTTCGGCTAGATTACCTGAAGTTGTGCCTGTCGCGCCGCGTGCGGGAGAAGGGAGTTCGACCTTGAACATATGCGTCCGTTTGTTTGCTGGCACGGCCATCGTGATCGCGACAACGCAAGCCATATTTGGCCAATCCCCCGCGCGTCTGCCCGGCACGATCGGCTCGGAGGCGCAGGCCGATGCGCTGGAAAACCTGGCACGCAAGAAGGATGATGTGCTCATTCCCACATGCAGGTTTGCGGGCGGCCGATGCGGCTATATCGATCGTAGTGGCAACACCGTCATCGCGCCGGAATTCGATTGGGCCGATCGCTTCGGTGCGGGTCGGGCGCTGGTTCGCCGCGCCGGAAAATATGGTGCCATCGATACGACCGGTCGTTTGGCGATTGCTCCGGTCTACGATGCGATGAGCAGCGTTGATCGTGGCCTAGCGTTGGTTCTCGTCGGAGACCGATTGGGCGTCATTGACGAGAACGGCCACTCGATCGTGCCGGCAGAGCACGGCGCGATCATTCGTATCTCGCCGGATGCTTTCCTGGTCGCGGAGCCACCTTACGTCGTTCGGCGCAGACCACTCAATTGGAAAGATGTTGGGCCCGGCAAGCGGTGGGGCGTCGTCGCCGCAGGCGGAAATTGGATTGTGCGGCCCACATTCGCACAGGTCAGTGCGCTGTCGGACGAACTGAGTGGACTGTTCTGGGCCGCGGGCTCGGCGCACATGGATGCCCGATGGACGTTGATGGATTCGCGGGGTGTGGCGGTCAACAACGAGCTGTTCGACCATGTGCAGCAGATCCAGCCACGGGAAGATCGGGCCATCGTGAAGCGTGGCAACCGCTGGGGCGCCATCGACGGCAAGGGAAACATCGTCGTTGCGTTGAAATTTGATTGGCTAGGCTATTTTCGTGACGGCTGGGCGCCCTACCGACTGGCGGGCAGCGAGGGGCGGATCAATCGTGACGGAGGCATTCTTTCGGAAGCGGCTGCTTCGGAGCCGGCTGCGCGGCCTTCGGCTTTCAGCGCCAAGGTCAGCGCCGTCGTCGGCGGCAAGGCACTTTATACCGATCAGGCCGGCACGCAGTTGCTAGGCTCCGACCATCCGAGGTGCCCGGATGGCCGCCACCTCGGCTTCGCGCAGGGACGCTGGACGATCATGACGGCGGACAACCGACCTCTCCCCGATATCGAGTTCGAGTATGTTCATCTCGCATGCAACAGTCCCTCGATCGTCCGACACGATGGCAAATGGGGTTTCATCTCGACGGAAGGTAACCTCGTGGCGAACCGTTACTTCGATCGGGCAGATCCATTTCACGGCGGGATTGCGGCAGTTGTCGATGCCGGACTCTGGGCCGTCATCGGAGAGGACGGCGCGTTTCTGCTGGGACCGCTGAAGCTCGCGCGGGGCACGTTCATCAGCGGCACCGGCGAATACGGCATTGAATTCGAGGAAGGCTACCGGACGCTCGACAGGGCCCAGGTCGCCGAGCTAGCGCGAAATCCTGAGCCGCTGACACATCGCCTTGCGCCGCGCTTGCCCTGGTCCGAAGGGCTTGCGGCAAAGCTCGACGGTAACACCGACAAATGGGGCTTTATCGACTCGACCGGCGAATTCGTCATCGCTCCGCAATTTGATGCGGTGGACAGCTTCAGGAACGGCGTTGCCTGGGCGGCATTTCCCGACCGCCGCGAATGGTGCCAGATCGACAAAGCCGGCCGCATCGAGCCGAATGCGCGGTGCCGCTGTGGCCAACCGCTCGTGATCGTCGAGCACTACTACCCCCCGCCAAATGTCGCTTGCTACGATGATGGCCTTCGCATCGTTCGCGGTTTTCCCGGGATCCGGGGAATGGCCAACTAGCGCCAGCCGCATATCGTGCCGGCAACATGCTTCGGCGAGCATGCTCGACCATCATCCGCGCCGCCCTGTTGGCTCCTGCAATGAGCTTCAGTGTCACTGCGCTTTCTTGCCCGCCGTGAAGACGTACATGTCCCAGAACGTCTCGGGATGAGCGACCTCGAAGCGATGCCACTGATCCAGATTGGTCTCGTCGGCCGTGCCCGGAAACTGCTTGCGGAACTGGTCGAGCACCGCGGGATCGTCAAACGGCTCGAAGCCCTGGAACGTCAGGCCATGCTCGCTCAGGAATGCCGCGATCTCGGGAATGGTGAGGCGGTGCTCCATGACGTTGAACAGCAGATCGCGGCAGCCGCTCATGCTGTAGAAATCCTTGGCGCCGATCAGCGGTTTCCACTGATCCGCCTCGCGGAAGATATCCTGCCGGCATCGTCTGATATCGTCGGCAGTGGCGCGATAGCCGCGCGCGGAGATACGGGCGCGGGCCTCGACGATGACGCGGCGCGCCGGATCGCTGTACAGGCCGATGCGCATCGTGCCGCCCGGCCGCAGCAGCGAGACCAGCACGCGCCAACCGGCCATGGGCTCGGCCAGATGGTGCAGCACGCCGACCGACTCGATGCTGTCGAAGGTGCGATCGATCGCACCCAGTTCGAGGATATCCGCCTGTGCATATTCGATGTTGCGCAAGCCGAGCTCCCGCGTCTTGCGGCGCGCATAGGCGAGGCTGGTCATGCTGATGTCGACCGCGAGCAGGCGGGCGTTCGGATAGACTTGTGCGATCTGGATCGCGTGCGAACCGGTACCGCAACCCGCGATCAGGATATCCCGTTCGGCTCGCTGTTCCGCGGTCGCAACGGTTCGTCCTCGCGCCCGATCGGCGGTGAACGCCGTCAGCGGGTTCACGGTCCAGCGCGGATAGGGATTTTCCTCGTACTGGCGCATCACCTCGACGGATACGTCGTTCCTGATCGGAGTGAGCGTTGGAATAGCGCTGCGTTCTTCCATCTCCTCGCGCGGCTCGCGAA
This sequence comes from Bradyrhizobium uaiense, assembly GCF_010811875.1. Taxonomy (GTDB): domain Bacteria; phylum Pseudomonadota; class Alphaproteobacteria; order Rhizobiales; family Xanthobacteraceae; genus Bradyrhizobium; species Bradyrhizobium uaiense. The sequence goes on along the minus strand of NZ_VKHP01000145.1, from coordinate 11,727 downwards.
GCTGCACTCGCAACAGGCCGGCAATGCTCGCGGGCCAATCGCGGCGCAGCAGCACGTCCGCGGCGGGCAAGGCATGAAGCGGAAAATAGGCGGCAACGACGGCCAGCGTGAGCGGCGTGATCGTGGCCCCTGACGCCAGGTCCTGCAGCAAGCGATCGCGCAGTGCGCCCGCTGCTTCGCTTTCCACCGCAGCCTGTCCATTGACATATTCGTTGATGAAGCACTGCCGGGCGAGCGCGCAGGCAAAGGCAACGATGTCGTCGTCGACGTCGCTTTTGTTGCTCGCGAGCCGCAGCAGCTCGGTCCGCGCATATCCAAGCAGCACCTCGAGCTGCATGCTCGCCAGCGTCGTCGCTTCCATCGCCGAGCGCAGGAACAAATCGCCCGCAAGCGGCGCAATGCCTTCGCTGCCGAACAATTCAGCGCTCGGTACCGGCAGCGGCCATTGGCCGGCGATGCGCCCGACATAGGCGGTGACGGTGGGGCTCTGGAGGATGAAGCTGACGGCCTTCGCATCCATGCCGAGCGCAAGCGCCTTGCTGAAATGCGCCGACGCCTTGGCGCGATTGCCCAGCGCCAGGTTGGCGTTGCCGGCATTGTAGTGGCAGGCGGCGTTCACCTCGTCCGAAGCGATGGCTTTCGCGAACATCTTCGCCGCGGCCCGGTGATCGCCGGATGCCTGCGCCATCAGGCCGAGAAGGTTCAGGCTCTGCACATGCGCAGGCTCACGCGCGAGAATTTGCCGGCAAATCTCCTGCGCTTCGTTGAAGCGTCGCATCCCGTAGAAGCGGCTTGCCTCCGCAGCGAGGGCAGCAATGCTGACGCCCGCGGACCCGAAGGCAGGTGCGTTCCTGGCGGATTCGTCCCGTCGCTTACCGGCCGCACGCCGTTCTTTTCGGTTCATGTTCCGTCAACTGGCCCAAACTGCGCGACGCGGCGCATCGACCGCTCGGCCCAGACATAGGGCCGATCGCATGTGTGGCCAAGGACAATCTAGGCTCAGCCCGGGATCCGTACCGGCAGGTTCTCGATGCCGCGCACGAAGCTGGAATAGACCCGCTTCGGTTCGCCGACCACCTCGATGCGGTCGAAGCGCTTCAGCATCTCCTGCCAGACGATCTTGAGCTGCAGCTCGGCGAGCCGCATGCCGACACAGCGATGGATGCCAAAGCCGAACGACAGGTGGATGCGCGGCCGGGCGCGATCGATGATGAACTCGTCGGGACGCTCGATCACCTCGTCGTCGCGGTTGCCGGAGACGTACCACATCACGACGCGGTCGCCCTTCCTGATCGTCTTGCCGCCGATCTCGGTATCCTGAAGGGCGGTGCGCCGCATATGCGCGAGCGGCGTCTGCCAGCGGATCACCTCCGGCACCATGGTGTCGATCAGTTCGGGGTTCTCCTTCAGCTTCCGGAACTGATCGGGATGCTCGTGCAGCGCCAGCACCGAGCCGCTCATGGTGTTGCGGGTGGTGTCGTTGCCTCCGACGATGAGCAGGATGATGTTGCCCATCAGATTGTCGGGGTCCATGTGCCGCGTGGCGTCGTTATGCGCCATCATCGACAGCAGGTCGTTGCGCGGGGCCGAGTTGACGCGCTCATTCCAGAGCTTCGAGAAAGTGGCGTAGCACTCGTCCATCTCCTGCCGGCGCTGTTCCGGCGATTCGACGATGCCGCTCTTCGGCAGCGCGGTGGAGACGTCGGACCAGCGCGTCAGCTTGCGCCGCTCTTCCCAGGGGAAGTCGAACAGCGTCGCCAGCATCTGGGTAGTCAACTCGATCGAGACGCGCTCGACGAAATTGAAGGTCTCGTTGCGCGGCAGATTGTCGAGCACGCTGGCCGAACGCTGGCGGATCAGCTTGGCGAGCTCATCCAGATGCGTCGGCGTGAACATCGGCGACACGGTCTTGCGCTGATGGGCGTGCTTCGGCTGGTCCATCGCGATGAAGCTCGGATAGTCGTAGCCGGGCGGCACATCGCGGATCGAGATGCCGCCGAGCGTGGAGTCCGACGAGAAGATGCCGTGGCTGGTGTCGACATGCATGATGTCGTTGTACTTCACCACCGACCAATACGGTTCGATCGGGGCATTGGTGCAGTAGTGCACCGGCTCTTCCTTGCGCAGGCGCTCGAACCACGGCCACAGCGTGTCGTTCTGGAACAGCCGCGGCGCGCCGGGATGGAAGTCCTTCAGCGGCGTCGCATAGGCTTCCTCGCGCGCCTGGCGCAGCAGTTCGGCCCGGTCGGCACGGATGGCAGTCTGGACGTTCATGATCTCTCTCTACACAATTTCGAAGGCCGCACGGGAGGTGGTTGGGCTCTCTCCCCCTTGCGGGGGAGAGTTGGAGAGAGGGGTGAGCCACGAGCACCGTTCGCGCGGCTTACCCCTCTCCCTAACCCTCCCCCGCACACAAGTCGGGCTTGCCCGACTTGTGCAGATTCATGATGCGCAACCTGGGTATACCCCGGTTGCGTGGGGGGAGGGAACCCATCCGATCGTGCCTCCCTGACTCGGGCCAAGCGATGCAAATGTTTCGGCACGACAGCGGATGCGGCCTTCACGCCGCAATGCGCACTGGCAGCGTCTCGTAGCCCTTGATGAAGCTGGAATACACCCGCTGCGGCTCCTCTACCACATCGATGGTGTCGAAGCGCTTGAGGATCTCTTCCCAGATGATCTTGAGCTGCAGTTCGGCGAGCCGCAGGCCGACGCAGCGGTGGATGCCGAAGCCGAACGAGATGTGGGTGCGCGGCCGGGCGCGGTCGATCAGGAACTCGTAGGGCTTCTCGATCGCTTCCTCGTCGCGGTTGCCCGAGACGTACCACATCACGACCTTGTCGCCCTTCTTGATCTGGCGTCCGCGGAATTCGATATCGGCGAGCGCAGTGCGCCGCATATGGGCGAGCGGCGTCTGCCAGCGGATCACCTCAGGCACGAAACTGTCGATCAGCGCCGGATTCTCGCGCAGCTTGCGGTACTGCTCCGGATGCTTGGCGAGCGCATAGATGCTGCCGGACAGCGTGTTGCGCGTGGTGTCGTTGCCGCCGACGATCAACAGGATCAGATTGCCGAGGAAATTCTTCGGGTCCATGTTCCGCGTGGCGTCGCTGTGCGCCATCATCGAGAGCAGGTCGCTCTTCGGCGGCTCGTTGCTGCGCTCCTTCCAGAGCCTGGCGAAATAGCTCGCGCATTCCATCAGTTCGGCCTGCCGCTCGTCTTCGGTGGCGACGAGGCCGCCGGCGCCGGGCAGGGTGGTCGCGACATCGGACCAGCGCGTCAGCTTGCGGCGGTCCTCCCAGGGGAAGTCGAACAGCACCGCGAGCATCTGGGTCGTCAGCTCGATCGAGACCTTGTCGACCCAGTCGAACACCTCGCCGCGCGGCAGGTTGTCGAGGCATTCGGTCGAGCGCTTGCGGATATTGGTTGCGAGTTCGTCAAGATGCGTCGGCGTGAACATCGGCGCCACGGTCTTGCGCTGCGCCGAATGGCGCGGCTGGTCCATCGCGATGAAGCTTTCGCGGCGCAGATCCGGCGGCACGTCGCGGATGGTGATGCCGCCGAGCGAGGCGGCCGAGGAGAACACCGAATGGTTGGTCTCGATGTCCATGATGTCGTTGTAGCGGGTGATTGACCAGTACGGACCGAACATCGAGTCCTTGCAGTAGTGCACCGGATCCTCGCGGCGCAGCCGGTCGAAATACGGCCAGAAGGTATCGTTCTTGAACAGCTCGGGATCGCCGGGATCGTAGTCCGCGAGCGGAAGCGTGTTGGCGCGTTCGCGGGCGGCGTCCAGATTCGTAGCCTCGGCGAGATCGATGGTCCCGTGCATGAGCGGCTCCTCAACCGTTTGTGCTGCCGGGGCATCGCCGGCGCGGCATGTTTTACCGAATTACATTCCCATTCCGCGGTTTGCGCAAGGGCTCTCAGCGCGCATTTGGCCGCATTGGTAGCCGGCCAAAACGGCCGAATCCGGGCTTTTCCCGTTGTGGAGGCGGAGCGGCGGCGACCACGCGCGTTTGAAACGGTGTTTGATTTGGCCGGGCGGAGGCGTGCGAAACGGTGCTGGGCCTTTATTGGCTGTCGGTTTTTTCGGTGCCGGGCTTTTCGCAGGGGTAGGTGTCCTGGATGCCCCAGAGCAGCAGGAGCGCGACCAAGGCGTCGCCCTTTGCGGACCGCTTGTCGGCCGACTTCAGCATGATCTCCTCGGTTTGCTCGGTGGACGATGCGAGGTTGCCGGGCATGCAGAACGACGGTTGGCCGTGGCGCCGCAGCCACGCATTGTAGGCCATCAGGCCGCCTTTCACGCCGTCCAGGTACATATGATTGAAGATGCGGAAACTCTCATTCGCTGGATTGCGATAGGAATCCAGCCGCACGTCGCCGGCAGCTGCGGGAGCCGCCGTCAGCGCCAGGAAGCATGCCGACAGGATCCATTTGTTCATCGTACCTGTCCTCGCTTGCGGCGGCGTCCTTGCCGGTCGTTCCATCACCTGATCGGTAAGTATGGATTTCCCTCGTTGAGGTTCGAAGCTCGTTCTCGCCGGCCGGGGGTATAGGGACCGCGAAAGAACGACCCGGCTGGCGTCCCGTGTTGGTCAGCAGGCGGTTGATCGACAGCTTCAGGAAGTGGAAAGCGAGGGCAGGATCCGCATGGCACACCTGGGCCAGCTCGCCCTCGGTGAGCCAGAGCAGCTCGACATCGGAAATTGCCTGAGCCGTCTGGGTACGCTGATGTGCCGTCGAGAAAACGCCAATTTCCCCGAACAGCTCTCCCGCCCCCAGAACGAGATCGATTTCACTGAGGCGTACGCTTCCCTTTGCAAGCAGATAGATGCGATCGGCGTGATCGCCTTGCCTGAAAATGATCTCCCCGGCCTTCCACGTCGCCGCTTTCATGAACGGACGTAGCGGTTCGGTCGTGAATTCGCCCTTGGATGCCTGCTCCACAATTCGCCTGAGGCGGAGCATCTGGACTGTTCGGACGACGTTGAGAGGCAACAGAACCGAGTGAAGGATGAGGATTGGATACAAGCCGTCGCAGAACGCGTATGCGATGAACGCGACATTGCTCAAGATGGCCGCGATCCTGAGCGGGAGCATCGTCTTCATGCAAAACGTGGCGAAGACGAGAAGCGATGCGAGATAGCCGGCACCTTCAACCCAGGACTTCGAGCCGCAGAGCAGACCGTCTGGGCAGAGCATTTCCGCGTCCTTCTATGAACTTGCCCCTGAAGAGCGCGACGACCCCTGCACATGCGGCTCAAGGGGCCTGGATACCGAAGCAAACCCAAGATCACATGCTGATCGGCTAGAAGAATCCGGCACTGAGATCCAGCCCATAAGTCACCGATAGCAGCCACACCAAGAGGGCGGCTCCGCAGAACGACGCGGTCTGCTTAAGGACGTTTGCTTGCACTGACGATGCCGGGAATACCCGGACAAAAGCCTTTGCAATCGCAGCAGCTGCAACGGCGCGCATGATGATCTCCAGGAGGGTGCCAACAGCGCTCGATCAGGGAATGTTGATCGCTGGCAGCGGGCCAGTAGGTCGGATTGCCCCTTCGCCGGGTGGCTCCTGCACGAAGGCCGCGAGTGCAATCAAGACTGCGCATGATAGGGCGATGAAAAAGCCGAGACGCCATCGCCGCTCCGTCCGGTCGTCGTCGGGCGTGTCAAGCCGCCGCGCGCCCGTTGCTGTGCGCATCGTTAATCTCCGAATATCGTGTCGGTGAGATGACCAGTCTTCGCAATACCCGCACTGTATCGCGCCGTTTGATGCGCCTGGGAACTACCTAGAAAGGTGGTCTGGTGTCCCTTATGCTTCGCCTGAAGTTCGATGACCTGCACACTCTTTTCGGGGGAAGGGGGACATGCATCTATCCACGGATTCCACCAATCCGCAGAATCAAAACGTCTATGCACTCTGGGATCGGCTGGCCGAGTTCTCCGTCGGCGACGGCGACGCCGCACTGACGCACCTGCTGGCCACCCTGTGTGCCATGTTGTCGGCACGCAATGCGCTGTGGGCCGTGGTCGTGCGATTGCCTTCGCCAACGCGGACCGATCCCTTGCTCGGCTGGCGTCCTCGCCTCGTCCGGCTGCTGGACCCGATACCGGCGGTGGCCGCATCCGTGCAGGAGCAGTTCGATACGCTCTGGTCCACCGACGTCGACCTGTCTCAGATCCTCGCCGTATCGGGGGATGAGCCGTTCCGCACCCGCCTGCTCTTCGAAGCGCTGCCGCCGGAATGGTTCGAGGGCGAACACTATCGGCGGCACTACCTGGAAGTCGGTCTCGCCGACAGCATTTCCGTGCGCTGTGCACTCAATGACGACGTGAGGATTCACCTATTCGTGTTTCGCGATGCGCAGGCGCCCCGCTTCTCGACGCCGGACAGCAAGGGCCTGGACTTCGTGATGCGTGGGTTGAGATGGTTTTACCGGCAACAACTGCTCAGCCACGGTCTGCTCATCGCCAACGCGCCCCTGACACCTGCTGAACGCAGGGTGTTGCTCGCACTGCTCGACGGGCACATGGAAAAGCAGATCGCCCAGAGGCTCGACCAAAGTCCGAACACCACGCACTTCCACGTCAAGTCGATCTACGCCAAGTTCGGCGTGCGCAATCGCTCGGCGCTCGCTGCGCTGTGGCTCGGCAAGCTGCGATAGCGAACTGCAGTCGCAGTCTCATGCGGCCAGGTGCGGCGTGTTTCGGCGAGAACAGCAATCCTGGCCATCCCGGAGGACCATCTCAGAAAGTGAACCGCGCCGGGTTTCCCGGAGGAGGGAGACAAAGACGCTGAATCGATCTCCCTCGCATTTTTGAGCTGCAGAATCGGCGAAGAAATCGAGGCGAAATTCGCAAGTTCTTACAGGAGGATCTGGGATCGAATTGTTCAAAAAACGAAAGCGAGTCGTTCTCAAAGCGTCCGCACAGGGCGGCGGCCACTTCGCTCCGGCGGTGGTCGATACCCGCATCGAGGACCGGTCTGTTTCCGGCCAGCCGTTAAGGCATAGCCAACCTCACCCAGCCAAAAATCGCCGGGCGATCTCGACCTCGTGTGAAACCTGGATCACACTCAGAGCGACAAACCTGTGCTTTTGATGCGCAGAGATTGTCCCGTCCTGGAGCTATCCCGTGAACGACATGAGCTGGACCCCGCTGGGGCCGCCGCAGCCGCCCCCGCAACCGGTTCCGCCGCCGATGCCGGTGGCATTTTCAGGGAGCCGGAAGGAGTTCTTCCGCCTGGTCGCGCGCGGCGCCGGGCTCGAGCTCGTCACGGTCGGCTTCTACCGGTTCTGGCTCACCACCGACATCCGCCGTCACCTCTGGTCGAACACCGTGATCGACGGCGACGCGCCGGAATATACCGGCCGCGGCAAGGAGCTGCTGATCGGCTTCCTGGTCGCGCTGGCGATCCTGCTGCCGATCTATCTCGGCTATTTCCTGATCGGTATCGAGGCGGAGCATCTCAAGGCGTTCGCCTCGCTGCCGCTGGTCGCGTTCTTCTATGTGTTCGGCCAGTTCGCGATCTATCGCGCGCGGCGCTACCGCCTGACCCGCACGGTGTGGCGCGGCGTCCGCTTCTGGATGAGCGGCTCGGGCTGGATCTATGCGCTCAAGGCCTCGCTGTGGGGCCTGCTGGTGGTGATCACGTTCGGCCTGGCGCTGCCGTGGCGCGAGGCGGCGCTCGAACGCTACAAGATGCGGCATTCCTATTATGGCGACCTGCAGGGCTCGTTCGAGGGCCGCGGCTGGGAGTTCTTCAAGCGCGGCTGGTGGCTGTGGCTGTTGATGCCGTTCGCGCTGTCGTCCTACGTCTTCGCCCCGTTCGCCTATGCCGCGTTCAAGGCGGTCGAGTGGCGCTGGTGGCTGTCGGGCATCCGCTTCGGCGAGGTGCGGCTTGAATCGACGCTCAGCCGCGGCGCGCTGATCGGCCTTTACTGGAAGGTCATCGGCTGGATCCTGCTGCTTGTCGTGGTGTTCGCGGTCTACGTTGTGCTCAGCACCTTGCTGGTCGCCAGCATGAGCGGCTCTTCGATCGATACGTTCTTCAAGACCGAGGCGTTCGCCAAGAGCATTCCCCTGATCGTCCTGCTCGGTATCGGCTATCTCGCCTTTGCGCTGGCGATGAACGTGGTGATGCGCGTCTATCTGATGCGCGATCTCTGGGTCCGGGTGCTGTCCTCGACCATCGTGCACAACATCGCTGCCGCCGCCAACGTCACCGCGCGCGGCGATCTCGCCAATGCGCTCGGCGAGGGCTTTGCCGATGGCCTCGATGTCGGCGGATTTTAGCCCTATGGAATCGGACTCCAACGAGACCAGCTCCGCGGCGCCGCCCAATCCCGGCGGTGTCTTCTTCGACGGCCGGTCGAACCGGCGGCGCATCGTCGCGCTCAAGCTGTCCGATGCGCTGGAGATCAGGGAGGGCGGCGAACAGCTCGCGCGCTGGGCGTTTCACGACATCCGCCGTGCCGACAGTCCGTCCGGTCTGTTGCGGCTGAGCTGCCTGACCGCGCCATCTTTGGCGCGGCTCGAAATCCGCGACGCAGCGCTGATCGCCGAGCTCATCGCGCGCTGCGACACGCTCGAGGCCGACCTGCCGAACCGCAAGGGCGTCGCCGCGATCGTCGGCTGGTCGGTCGCGGCTGCCGTGTCGATCGTGCTGGTGGTGCTGTTCGGCGTGCCGCTGGCCGCCGAGCGGTTGACGCCGCTGGTGCCGGACTCTTTCGAGCGCCGCATCGGCGATGTCGCGGAGGCGCAGGTCAAGGTGCTGTTCGACGGCGAGCCGTGCAGCAACGCGGCCGGCCAGGCGGCATTCGCGAAGCTGGTCGGCAAGTTGCGGGAGTCCGCAGGTTTCGACAATTCGGTGCAGTCCGGCGTGCTGGCGACACCGGTGCCGAACGCCTTCGCGCTGCCGGGCGGCAAGGTGTTTCTGTTCGACGGGCTGCTGGAGAAGGCCGAGAACCCCGACGAGATCGCCGGCGTGCTGGCGCATGAGCTCGGCCATCTCCGGCATCGCGACAGCATGCGCGAGCTGATCCACAATGGCGGCACCTCGTTCCTGATCGGGCTGTTGTTCGGCGACGTCACCGGCTCCGGCGCGCTGATCTTCGCATCGCGCTCGCTGGTGACGTCATCCTATTCGCGTGACGCCGAGACCAAAGCCGATACGTTCGCGATCGAGACCATGCACAAGCTCGGCCGTCCGGCGAAGCCGATGGGCGAACTGATGTTCCGCGTCACCGGCAAGGAAGGCGGCAAGGGATTCTCGCTGATCTCCAGCCATCCGCTGACCGAGGACCGCCTCGCGCGCATGGACAAGGCCGACGCCGGCAATAAGCCCAACGGCCAGCCGCTGCTGTCATCAGCCGAATGGCAGGCGCTGAAGGGCATCTGCGGATCGGGCAAGGGCAAGGTGTAACGCAAGGGATTTACGAAATCGGGATCTCGAGAGCCGGAGCCATCCCATGCCGCGTGACGACAGATACTGGTTTCCCGCCAAGTGCTACGGCTGGGGCTGGGGACCACCCAACAACTGGCAGGGCTGGTCGGTTCTCGTAGGCTTCGTGGCTTTGATCGCGGTCGGCGGCGCGATGAACCTGCCGCACTCACCGGCTCGTTTTGTCGGCTGCATGCTCGTGCTGAGCGTCCTGCTCACTGCCGTCTGCTGGTGGAAGGGCGAGCCGCCGCGCTGGCGCTGGGGTGGCGACTAGAGTGATGGTTTGGCTGCATTCCGTATGTAGCCCGGATGAGCGAAGCGATATCCGGGGGCGACTGACCCGCATGTCGCGTCGCTCATGCGGGCTACATTCTTGCTGGGCGACCTACTTCACGAGCCGGAACTTGCCGCCGTCGACCTTGATCAGGAACGCCGACCGTTCGTCATAGCCGTTGTGGTCGGTCGGGCTCATGGTCGAGAGGCCGTTGTTCAGATAGACGTCCTTGCCGCGCTCCAGTTCGTCGCGCAGCGCGGCGCGGAATTCCGGCGTGCCGGGTTTTGCGGTCTTCAACGCGATCGCCGCCGCGCGCCTGAACAGCGTCACCGCGTCCCACAGATGCGCGCCAAAGATGTTCGGCTTCTGCCCGTTGGCCTTTTCATAGGACGCCACGAATTCGTCGCGCACCTGGCGGAACGGATCGTTCGCCGGCAGATCGTCGGCGATCGTGAAGGCCTCACCGGTGAAGATCGCGCCCTCGACATTGGCGCCGCCGAGCTTGATGAATTCCTCCGACGCAACCCCGTGGGTCTGGAAGATCTTGCCGGCATAGCCGCGGCTGCGCAGCGCTTCCTGCGGCAGCACGGCGGGCGTGCCAGCGGAGGCGATGAACACCGCCTCCGGATTGGTCGCGATCACCTTCAGCGCCTGGCCCGTCGCGCTGGTGTCGGCGCGCGCATAGACCTCATGGGTCGTGACGGTAAGGCCGAGCTGAGGGGCCAGCCGCGACACCTCGTTGTAGTAGCCTTCGCCATAGCCGTCGGAGACGCCGATATATCCCAGCGTCTTGATGCCGGACTTGGCGATGTATTTCAGGATCGCCGCCGCCATCAGGTCGTCATTGGGCACCACCTTGAACGCCCAGCGGCGGCGGTCGTCCATCGGGCGCACGATCGCGGTCGCCGCGGCAAGCGAGATGATCGGCGTCTTGGCTTCCGCGGCGACGTCGAGCATCGGCATGGTCACCGGGGTGAGCGAGGAGCCGATCAGGATGTCGACGCCGTCCTGGATCACCAGGCGGCGGGCATTCTGCGTGCCCTTGGTCGGATCGGATTCGTCGTCGAGCGCGATATAGGTGACCTTCTCGCCGCCGATCTCCTTCGGCAGCGCGGCGATGGTGCGCATCTGCGGCTGGCCGAGCGCCGAGCCCGGTCCGGATGCGGACACCACGACGCCGACCTTGATGTCGGCACGCGCGTCCGGCGCGACCAGCAGCGCGCTCGCGAGTACCCAGAGTCCGGCCATGGCCAGCTTCATTGCGATTCCTCCCAGCAGGTTCTTTTTCTATGACGGCGTGGCCGATGGTAGCCGACCGGCATCCGGCTTCGCATCATAGTGATCCCGTCTGAAGCGTCTGTCCCCCTGATTGGGGACATCCGGGCGGCGCCTCGGAAGGGCGCGCGCCTTCGGCAAGCCGACCCGTCGCGCGGCGTCTCGGCTGCGGGCGGGTCCTGAACCTCACGTTTACCAATCCCTTAAAGGTCGCGGGAACCAGTTTCCCTAATCGGGTGGCAATCTCCTGCTGTTATTGATGGCCAGGAAAAGGGAGTACGAACTATGTTCAGCATTGTTCGGATCCTCGTCTTGATCGCATCTGCGTATGCGGGATCCGTGGTTGCAGGCGTGCAGTTGGACGGCGCGCCATCGTCGCAAGCGGTCCACGTCCATGAGTGAGCTTCATCCGATCGCGTCCGAGCACGCGCGCGCCATCTGCGAAGAGATCGGCGAGCGGCTGCGTCATGCCCTGCGCGGCGATTACGCCGACTTGCCGCCAAGGCTGCGCGAGCTCGTCGACGAGCTCGCATTGCAGGATTGCGAGGCGCCGTCGCTGGTGCCGGCGATGGCGGAGATGACGGGACCGCTGGTGTTTGCAGCCTAGCACTACTTTGGCAGATTGTGTTTTCGCCGCTGTTTTTCGCGGATTTGCTTTCGGCAATATGGGCATTGCTGAGACGGCGGCCGAAGGATGAGATCGACGATGGCGTGACGTACTGCGGGCATG
>NZ_VKHP01000144.1 GCF_010811875.1 Bradyrhizobium uaiense | reverse complement strand
TCCGGGAGATCGCGCCAGGGAGACCCCGTACGCACGATCCACAGCACTCCTTCAACGAACATTCGGTTGTCGCGCCCGGTCGAGCCCTTCTGATCCGGGCGCCCTATGATCAACGGCGCCATCCGCTCCCACGCTGAGCTGCATGGAACCTCCAAGCACGTACCGGACGTTCAACTCGCGGCCGACTTGCCGTACGTCGATTGCTTTGCCCTTGTACGAGAACGCGCTGTTCCGGGCGATTACGAACAAGCCACTGATGCGCGACAAGTCTGTCGTTAAGTTCTCGGTTACACCATCGACGAAATAGTCCTGTTCGGGATCGCCGCTGAGGTTGGCGAATGGCAGCACAACGATGGAAAGACGAGGCGGTGAAAGCGCGCTCGGTTCCGTGCGGTGAGACCGTGTCGTTGGGCCGGGTTCATCCCAGGTCACAGCATAGGTCCGGACCGGGCGGGTGATGTTTTTGAAGTTCTGATCGCCCAAATCGACGAACTCAACACCGACCTTGCCTCGCACTTGATCGTAGGCAGAAGACGAGATGCAGATGCCGCCAGGCTCTGCGAAACCTTCAAGCCGCGCCGCAATGTTAACGCCGTCCCCGAATATGTCATGGGCCTCGACGATTACGTCGCCGATGTTGACTCCCACGCGGAAGGCAACGCACCTTTCTTTCTTCTCTTGGATTGTTAGTTCCTTGATGCGGGTCTGAAACTGTACGGCGGCTCGGACAGCCTCAACCGAGCTTGTAAACTCCGCCAAGAACCCATCGCCAGTGTTCTTCACGATACGTCCGCCGTGTTCAGCGATTGCTGGCACAACAGTGTCCGCCAAGAGCGCTGTCAATTTGGCGCGTGTCGCCTCTTCGTCATCGTGCATGAGCCGCGAATAGCCAGCCACATCGGCGGCCAATATCGCCGACAACCTGCGCTCGACAGGGAATGGCCGCTCCTGCACCATGGCTCTCAACCCAACCGACGAAACATTGTACGACGGATCGGGAGACCGGGCCACGCTGCTAATGTCGCCTGATGGGCCGCCCAAAGCGGACATGCAGCTAAGTCGGCTTCAACGTCGGCTTCGGGAACAGGAGCGGACGCGACGAATTTATGAGTAGGCGGCCGGCACCGCCGCACCGGCAGGCGTGGTTGCCGGTCCACGGCTGGTCCGGGTGGTTCTCACAGACCCAGCCGGTATCGTCGCACAGGATGCATGTCGGCTCGGTCATCGCATCAGCCCGCATCGGAAGCCTACCTACAGGTGAGGTCGTCACTCAGCAGCTGCTTTATGTGTTCGGCCTGTTCCTTCGTGAGCTTCTCGGCGAATGGGCCGTTTTTCTTCAGCTGCGCCGGCCCTTTGAGTTCGCGATCATAAACCATCCAGTCATCGGTACCTCCTTTGCGAACGAAGAACCGAGCCTGTTGAGGTGCTGTGTAGTTCAACTATGCCTCCTCAATTGTGGTCCACCCGTCTCAAAAACAAGCGCCGGGCGACCGCTTATTCCCGAACGGGGACATTGAAGTCCCCGGCCGCAATTAGTCAGCACGTCTCATGCCATCGAGGATCGCGTTATTCGCGACGGTCGCGCCGGCTGAACATGCCGCGGAGGGTCATCGGCGAGTTTGCACTTCGGGCAGGGCGCTTTTGCCGCCGTCGCACCGGCAACGACGTGTCTTGAGCGCATCAGTCATGGACAAGAAGCAACCTTAATGACCGAAATCCTTTGACTGATCACGGGCCAGACGTTTCCGTGAAAGCCATGTTTAACGTCATACTTGCCCTTTTCATTATTGTGAGCGTTGGCGTTTTGATTGCCCACGCCATAGATGCGTTGCGGTCCGGAGGGACTCTTCCACCTGGAACGCGCCGGAACACAAAACTCAAATGAACGCGGCGCGCTACTACCTTTGCGCCACGCACCAATTGCGAATTCCGCTAGATCAAGCTTGGGAAAGGAATAACTTCATAGGCGGTGGTTGGCCGCCCTCACCACCCAGACCGCCGTAGCCCCGCTCATCCCTCGAGCTGGAGCTGCGTCGGCCCATGGACGTTGGAATGATGCGAAGTCGCCCTGACTGGTTCACCATAGCCGGATGCGTCGTGATCGCGCTGGCATCACTGGCTATCGTCGCCGTGTTCGTTTTTTGAACCACCCGCGCCTGAGCTTACTCAATCACCGCATCAGCCTAAATAACTCGAGCACATCTGCAAGCCGCAGCTTGGCGCCCTTCGGCATGTGCTGAAGAAGCAGATGTGCGGTATCCGCGGCGATCTCGTCCCGCTTGAGCGGACTATCCTCGGCATGGAACGGCCGCATCTTGTCGGCGAACTGGCGGGCAACCTCGGGCGGGATTTCGAGGGGCTTTCGGATGATCGGCATGCCCGAGAGATAGATATCGAAGGCCGGTTTGGCGAATCGAAACGAGGTGGCCCCAGCAACCCTTGGAGGCCCGGGGGCGATTGCTGGGGCCACATGGCCAGTCCCGCGTCAGTCGAGATTGGTCAACTTGATCGCACACCGAATAGGGAGTCGAGACAAGCTCTAGCCATGGGGGGCATCGCGATGTTGCGGCAACGCGACAATATTGCCACTTGCCTCCTCCTACAGATTCACATGCGATATTGTCCGTTGCCTCTGCGGCGTGGGAGGTTGAGCGGCGAGGGGATTTCTTTTGCCGGCTAAACAATGGTCCGATGAGGACGAGCAACGATTGCTTCAGATGATACGAGAAACCGCTATGACGCAGCGGGACATTGCTCACGTGCTGGGACGCACGGAGGCGGCGGTCAGTAGCCGGCTTTCAATCATCAGAAAGCGGGGGTCTAGCGCTGCTCGCCCGCGAGGCACAACGCCGTCTGCTTAAAATACACGCAGACGGCGTTGCATCTAGTCCCAGGAAGGTGATTGCAAAATCCTGACGGCTGATAGTACGAGCCAGCGCGCCAAAGGTTCGCAAATTCAGGCGCGTTATGCGGAAGTACTCCCTAAGAGGCAGGAGAGCCGCAAGATTGGGCGAACAGGCAGTTCGCCAAAAATGAAGCGGCCCCAACCAGGGGGCCGCCAGCCCGAGCAGATACGGGTTTTCTTCCAGCCGTTGGGGGGGCGATTGAAAGGCCGGAAGCGATGGTTCGACGCTTTGCCCTCTCGATGGTTCCTTGCCGCCGGGGCCGATCATTTGGTTAGTGCGACGTCGCTCCCCGCCTGCTTCATCCTCACGAACGTTCCGCTCTCGTGGTACTTGAGCCAGCCGGTGCTCGGCGGGAGACGCTGCAATGAATTGTGTCGCTCACCAATCGAAGCGGACCGAGTACCGCTGCTTCAGCCTCAGTTCGGTGGTTTTTGCCGATATGAGGACCTGCGCCCCATCAGCGCCATCACGCATGACGGGCACCAAAGTCCAATCAGTACCGGAGGGGTTGATTTCGACGTGGCAGACATGCTCTCCGCCCGGGAGACTGCGCAACTCGCGCAGAGCGATGAGTTCAAGATCTTTGGCGCATGCCATTGTGACGGGCACGGGAGTGCTCCTGGGCCGCTTATCCCGGTATTAACTCGGGCTGCTCCGTGCCGTTCCTAGGCATTGGGCCAGCGATCCGTTGCGCTGAGGCGCGGCCCCGCGCGATAGATCATTGCCATCCAGCCGCTGGCGGTCTGTTGCTGACGGGGCGCTGAAAGCAAACTAGGAATTGATCTTCTGTTCGATGTGAGCGTTCACAGCCTCAGCAAATCTTCGCTGGTCTCCAATCACAGCATTGAGCTGTGTCAGCACGTCGTCTTGGAGCAAGCGTAGGCCGCTCTTTCGTGCCCCAGGCAGGGTGACATCCCAGTATTCGTTGACCGCTCTCTCAGCCAACGGAACGCCGTTCATGTCGCCCTTAGCGATCAATCGGCGAAGGATGCTTTGGCAGTTTCCAAGTGCGGCATCGGTCGAATATGCGTCTCGAGTCGAGGTAATTCGTCAGTTTTACTGCGGTGGCCGGCAGGGGGGTAGTAGTAAACCAGCTCCCGGAGCATATTTGCTTTATGGGACGGTGGCTAAAGGGAGCGTTGATCATTCTCGGCGCGTGCGCCGGATGGATGGTCATCAACTACTTGATCTTCGAAGCTGATGACGACGATGTCGCTCAAATCATCGTCCCGCATAACCCCCATCCCGTTCGCCAAACGGATGATTGATATCGCGACGCCTTCTAGTGAACTCCGTTCACCCACCGTCGCTCAGGTCGTGAGACGGATTGCCAATCACGGTCTGGTCAAGATCACGTATCTGGACTCGTATCTTGCCATCTGCGTCCGCCAGAGGTCCCAAATTACCCGCGTGACAATCGCCGCAGATCCAGACCGGCGGCCCCTCTGGCAAAGTGCCTCGTCGTTGAGCGTCTAGCCACTCATAGAACTTGACGGTGCTTCCGCGAACATAAGCGTGCGCTGAGCGTGCCATCTTCAGCGTTTGTTGTGTTTTTAGAATGCCTTGCCGCGTTGAATCCGGATTGCTCACCAAACCTCCCGCACAGTCCGAAATCGGGTTCCGGCAGGTGGAACTACATGAACGCCCTAAAGTTCCGCTGGTTTAACGATACCGCACGCGTTATGTTGGGTTATCTCGTCCTACGCCCCCGCGGCGCGGCGGCAAGCGTTAGCCCAAGAACCTTTGCTCTGAGCCGCACCGCGGCTGCGCTTCGGTTCATCTCCACCGCAACCTCGGCGGCATAACGGCCTTCAGCGATGAGCTTTTGCAGAGTGCCGTCTTCAGCGGGATCCCAGGGTCGGTTCTTCGGCATCGTGGTGCAAATCAGTCTTTGAGGCCAATTCGTACTGGTGAGCCTTCTCCAGCAGTGCGTCTCTGATCGGACCGGGCGGAAGAAGAGCGGCCTGTCTTCGTGCTTCGCGTGCACATTCAGAGCTGACTTCTTGCTCTTTCGTCATGGCTCGCCTCCAGCTCCTTGCGGACGGCCGCAGCAGAATTTCCGACTTTATCGACCGCCTTACGAAGCTCTTCCTTTGAGACACCGAGCGCACGAGCCCAGCACTTCATTTGATCAGGCGCATGCAGATTGATCTTTGAACGCTCGAACTGATCTTTCTTCGTAAGGCCGTCCATTCCCGATAACTCGGGCTCGGGCGCTGCGTTCCTAAGTAGGAACTGGCGGGCCGACTCATTGTGTTCATCCGAGCAGGAGTTGGCCGAGAAGGCAAAGGCAGCATGAAACGACCGGGTTCACCGATCGGCAAAAAGAACGCGCGAAAGGCCAACCCAGAGTACAAGCGCCGTTCGCGTCAGCCTTGGACCGATAAGGAAGTAAGCCAGCTTCGATCGCACACAAAGCGAATACTCCCACAGGTGTCATCAGCCTTAGGATGGAAAGACCGAAGGCGTCGATCGCGAGTAAAGCGCAGCGCGAGGGCATCTCGCTCCGGCTGATCAACCGCTCGCCCTACAATCGTCGTAAGAAGACCGCGCGGCGCTAGCTCTTGGAGGGCGGGGTCTCCGAGAAAACCCCGCTCACATCGGGCTCCTCCAGACCCTGATCAATGTCGTCGGAGCTGTTACACGCGCATCTCATGCCTGCGCCACACTGGCAACCACGGGGGTCTTTTGTCCAGGCCAGGTGCGGATGGTTTTCGCAGACCCAGCCCAGACCGCCGCAGATCGGACAATTGGGGTTGATCATGCCGCGAGCAGACGCTGGTAGCGCCGATAAGCGTCAATGGCATTATTGAGATGATCACGCACGTTTCAGAGACGATGCGTCCTTCGTCGCCTCAACAATTCCTGACCGTTGGTCTACCGCGTGGGCTCAAACCTACTAGTAGGGATATTCGGTACGTCGCCCATATAGCTGCAAGATGAACTGAGTGCAGGGGACGCTGCTGACCTTGTTCACCCGCATCAATGTATTGATCGACGAAGGAGGCGCTTTCGACTTGCGCAATAGCGTGGCTCTTTTCAGTACCGCACGAGTGTTCTACGGAACCGAATTGATCGGCCGGTGTTTCTGTAGATTATGTCCTAACCCGTGGGGTCAGGATAGGATCGGCATGGACACCTCAAACCGCTTCGAAGCCGCACAGACCACCGACGGTCGCTACCGTCTTCTCGTCGAAGCGATCACTGATTACGCGATCTACATGCTGGATCGCGAGGGTCGCGTGACCAGTTGGAATCCCGGCGCCAGGCGCTTCAAGGGGTATGAGGCGGATGAGATTATCGGTCGACATTTCTCGACCTTTTACACAGATGCTGAACGGTCGCAGAACGTGCCTGCCAAAGCGCTGGCAGAGGCCGAGCGTACCGGTCATTTCGAGCGCGAAGGCTGGCGCGTTCGCAAGGACGGCTCGCAGTTCTGGGCGCATGTTGTCATCGACGCGATCCGCTCGCCTGAGGGAGAGCTTGTCGGCTTCGCCAAAATCACCCGCGACTTGACCGAGCGAAGGGCTGCCGAGACAAAGCTGCGCGAAAGCGAAGAACAGTTCCGATTGCTGGTCCAAAGTGTTACCGACTACGCCATCTTCATGCTGGATACCAGCGGCCACGTGGCGAGTTGGAACGCGGGTGCGCAGCACATCAAAGGGTATGCCCCTGAAGAGATCATAGGCCGGCACTTTTCCGACTTCTACACGGAAGCCGACCGCGCCGCTGGGCTGCCGCGGATTGGCCTGGAGACGGCAACGCAAACCGGGCGCTGGGAGCACGAAGGTCAACGGGTCCGAAAGGACGGTACTGTGTTCTGGGCACACGTCGTGATCGACGCCATCCGGGACGACGCAGGCACGCTCCTCGGCTTTGCCAAGGTTACACGAGACGTCACCGAACGGCGCGAGGCGGAAGCCGCACTGCAAGCTGCGCGGGCGACCATGATCCGGTCGCAGAAACTGGAGGCGATCGGGCAGCTCACCGGTGGCGTTGCTCACGACTTCAATAACTTGCTCCAGGTCATCGGTGGAAACCTGCAACTGCTCAGCAAAGACATAGCTGGCAATGCTCGGGCCGAGATGCGGGTCCAAAACGCCCTTGGCGGTGTCGCGCGCGGCTCGAAACTTGCCTCTCAATTGCTTGCCTTCGCGAGGCGACAGCCGCTGGAGCCAAGAGTTGTGAACGCCGGCCGTCTAATCAAGAACATGGACGAGATGCTTCGTCGCGCCCTCGGTGGAGAGATCGAAGTCGAAACGGTGGTCGCGGGTGGACTGTGGAACAGCCTGGTCGATCCAGATCAACTGGAAAATGCGGTCTTGAACCTCGCAATCAACGCTCGCGACGCGATGAATGGCGAAGGCCGGCTCACGATCGAGGCAAGCAATGCCTTCCTCGACGACGAATATGCCCGCCAGCATGACGAATTGTCTGCGGGGCAATACGTGATGATCGCGGTAACCGATACTGGCATCGGAATTCCGCCGGACATTCTGGAACGGGTCTATGAACCATTTTTCACAACCAAGACGGAGGACAAGGGCACGGGCCTGGGTCTCGCTATGGTTTACGGATTTCTCAAGCAGTCCGGTGGACACGTCAAAATCTACAGCGAGGTAGGTGCCGGAACAACCGTGAAGCTGTACTTCCCACGAGCGGTAGCAAGCGAAGACACTCTGGTCGGAGCTCCGACCGGTGAAGTTCAAGGCGGAGAGGAAGCCATCCTCGTGGTTGAGGATGACGACGAGGTTCGCGAGGTCGCGGTCTCGATGCTTACTGAGCTCGGCTACCGCGTGATCAAGGCGCGAGATGCAGCGAGCGCACTCGTCGTCGTTGACAGCGGCATTCCGATAAACCTGATATTTACCGACGTCATGATGCCCGGCAGCCTGCGTAGCCCGGACTTGGCGCGAAAGGCCAAGGAGCGATTGCCCAATGTCGCCGTACTATTCACATCCGGCTATACGCAGAACGCCATCGTGCACGGCGGACGGCTCGATCCCGGGGTGGAGCTGCTGGCCAAGCCTTACAGGCGCGAGGCGCTTGCGCGAAAAATCAGACATGTATTGGCGAATCAGGCTCAAAGGCGCGTGGCTCAAGGAGCTCAACACTCGGCCAATGCAAAGACTATTAAGGATGCGATCGTGTTGCTCGTCGAAGACGACGCGCTCATTCGCCTAACGACGACGGAGATGCTGAGCGGCATCGGATGCGAGGTAAAAGAGGCCACCACGGCACAGGAGGCCCTGAAGATTCTTGATGAGCAACCTGTGGACATTTTACTTACGGATGTCGGCCTTCCTGGAGTCTCTGGGCTGCAGCTCGCAAGGGACGCGCAGGCGCGTCGGCCCGATCTACGCTTGGTTCTCGCGACAGGTGACAGCGGAGTAAAAGCTGAAGCCGCACGACTGGGCGCGATATTAATCGTGAAGCCTTACACCCCAGAGTCTCTCCGCCAGGGGTTGGAAAATGCGATGAAGAACCGTCGCTGACTCGATTGGACTCGCTTGATAGCTGACCGCCCGATGTAAATAAGTGATAGCAGACATCTCCCGGGATGGGAGCAAGAAGGCGGCAGCGCGTGAGCCCCAACTCCATTAGAAGCCGACTCCGTAACGGCGGTGATTTACCGAGTGAAGGCGGCCGACACCATGACACGCGGACCGGAATTGCGAATGCCAGACGCGCCCGTAAAATTATAGTGTTGTTGGAGTTCGTTGGTTGACCCCAAGGCTCACTGCAACGAGCGGGACGGCACTGCTGGATTGAGTTTGAGCGCGCGACTGTCTACGTACCTCTGACTACTCACGAAGAGCGTTGCGACAAACAATAGAGCAAAGGAAGCCGTAGTGAGCTGCGAAGACATTTGATGACCTCTATGCAGTCCCGATAGCCGCGAGCATCAAGAACATATAAACCGCCGTGATAGCCAGACCGAATGTTCGTGCTTCCTTGCGGCCATCCATCTCTTCAACTCCGTTAGTTGTCCCCCGAATGAACCCGGTGAGCGACGCGCTGTTCCAATCAAATCGAGAACAGGTGGCAATTTTGTCTGTTGAGTTCAAACAGGCTTAACGGCCTGATGCTTTGGAGGAGGACTCGCTGAAATTGAAGGCCGCTATTGCCGCTGCAATCATTACTGCGTTCGGTGCGCCGTCATTTGCTGCTGAAGCATTCTATGCTGTGCAGGACGCCAAGACCAAAAAAATGTACCATCACCGAGACGAAGCCGACATCGACTGAAACGACTGTGGTGAGCGGCGACACTATCTACAAGGCCAGGGCCGAAGCTGAAACCGGCATGAAGACCGTCAAGGTCTGCACGTCAAACTAAATTGGAAAGCCGGGACCATAGCCTGACACCTGACCCACAATTCAGCCTTAGGTTATCCGCCCGCAAGAGCCGCTCTGTTAACCCAGTGGTGGCTTTCTTGCTCGGACAAGGAGCGAGCCGAGTATCATCCCCCGTAAATTGGCGTGAACACCAAAGAGGCCACTGCGTTCTTCGACCACTAACGTCGGAAACAGGCCAGCACGCGCATGTCGGCTTCGGGTCAAAACGGATGTTCAGCGCTCCGGCCGACACGTCAGCCAAAGGCCAACAGCGGCTTTACGCGCCATTCTAGCCGATCTCGCCGAAAAGGTCCGTATTCGGAATAACTTATGCGATAGCCTAACTGGAGGTAACACTCCCCTGCCGTCCGCCGCGACCGCAGCATCGTGGGTAATACCAGCAACACGCGCTTCGGAAACGCAGCTGGCAGTATGCAAAAGCGGCCTCGTTTGAGGTACAATGTCCTAACGTAGCCATCTCGTCGTTAACTGACGGCCGTCCTGGACAGAGGCGATGGCGTGAGCGAGGGGCGGATTTTGGACGATCGTTTGGATGGACTTAGTCGGGTCGCGCTTGCCGCGTTGGTCGACGCCATCCCACAACTTGCGTGGATCGCGGACGCCTCCGGCGAAAGGTATTGGTACAATCGCCGTTGGTACGAGTACACAGGCACTGATTTCGAACAGATGCGAGGCTGGGGTTGGCGGAAGGTTCATCACCCCGAGCATGTGGACCGCGTCGTTGCGAAAATGAAAGCGTCATTCAAAACCGGAACGCCGTGGGAAGACACGTTTCCATTGCGGAGTAAGGACGGCACCTATCGGTGGTTTCTCGCCCAAGCTCTCCCCTTTCGTGATGCCGGGGGCGAGATAATTCGTTGGTGTGGGACGAACACGGATATTACCGAGCGCAGAGAGATCGAAAGCGCGCTTCGGGATACGGAAGAGGAGCTGAACTTACTTGCCTCGATCGTCCACTCAAGCGACGACATCATCGTAAGCAAAACTCTCGATGGCATCATCTCGAGCTGGAACGAGGGTGCCGAACGCGTGTTCGGTTACATGGCGGCGGAGGCAATCGGACAGCCCATCACAATCGTCATTCCGGAAAGCCGGCATGCTGAGGAACGGGAAATACTGTCGAAGGTACGGAGAGGAGAACGCATCGAACATTTCGAGACAATTCGTCAGCGTAAAGACGGTACTCAGATTGTGGTCTCTTTGACTATTTCTCCTATCAAGAACAAAGCGGGCGTTATCATCGGCGCTTCTAAGATCGCTCGCGACATTACCGAGCAGAAACGAATACAGGAGCGAATTTCCGTACTTGCACGGGAGGCCGAACACCGAAGCAAGAATGTGCTCGCCAATGTGAGCGCTATGGTCAATCTGTCGCGGGCCGATTCTGTCGATGAACTAAAACAGTCGGTGCAGGGACGCATCCAGGCTCTCGCGAACGTTCATTCGCTTTTTGCAGCGAGTCGCTGGACCGGAGCGGAACTGACGCTGATCCTCAAGCAGGAGATGGCCCCTTATTCATTTGGCGTGAATGATCGCGTTCGCACGAACGGACCTCAAGTATTACTTGAACCGGACCTGGCGCAAGCGATTGCCATTGTCGTCCATGAATTGGTGACGAACGCGTCTAAATACGGCGCCCTATCTACAAGCCACGGCTGTATTGACGTGACGTGGTCCGATTCCGACCGGAAGTTGCAGCTTGTCTGGGCTGAGAGCAATGGTCCGAAAGTGGAGGCGCCGAGCCATACAGGTTTTGGCAGCAAAATCATTCAGGTAATGGCTGTCGAGCGAAAGGGAGCCGTGACTTTTGATTGGCGTCCCGAGGGTATGGTATGCCGGATTAGTTTTCCGCTTTGATCGTATGTCGGCGACGGCCGGCTCCTCAAGGTACGCTCACGGATCTTTCGAGCTCAATGTGAAGCGCAGCGACGAGCGTTCTGCGATCACCTAGCCGGTAAAGCTGAGCAGGGCGCTGTAGTGTCAAGGCGCAGGAATATCCCAATCAGGCAAATGCTGCCTCGCGTTCAGGGAGAGCATGATTGCACGTCTGCTGCCCTTGTGGCGTGGACCGTTCTTCGGTGATGACGGCGAAGCTAGACAGTCGCGCGGGTCCAAAGGTCGTCGATATAGCAACGTCCGCAGCATCGCGGCCTCGCGCAATCACAATGCGACCGATGCGCGGATGATTGTGTCGAGCATCGAAGGTGTACCATCGGCCACCAAGATAGGCTTCAAACCAAGCACTGAAGTCCATTGGGGCAGGATCTTTTGGGACGCCAATGTCGCCGAGATAACCCGTGCAATAACGAGCAGGAATGTTCAGGCATCGACAAAGTGTGATGGCCAGATGAGCAAAATCCCGGCATACGCCTCGTTGTTCGTCATGCCCTTCGGCGGCTGTTCGATGCATCGCGCATGGTGATAGCCGAACTCGAGCCGGTTATGGACATAGTCACAGACGGCCTGCACCCGTTGCCAGCCGCCGATGATGGTGCCGAACTGAGACCAAGCAAAATCGCTCATCTTTTGCGTATCGCAGTAGCGGCTACCGAGCAGGTAGATTAACGCGTCGTCCGGCACTTGATCAATCTCGACCTGCCGAGCATCAGGGGCGATTTCATCCGGTCGGCCGCGATCCGAAATGATGAAGCGATTGTGTATTTCAATCAGGCCGGCTGGCGCGGTCAAGCGCGTGCATATATTGCCGAACGAATCACGATAATCGCGATGCGCGACATCGGGAGAAAAGCTGACTTTATGTTTGGTCAACAAGTCGGCGTGCCGCGACGGATGAACGGTAAGCATGAGGACCATGGGCACGTCTTGAAGGCAGTTGAAGGCTATATCGTAACCGGCTTCGATTTCCATGGTCTTGCCTCATCGCGTTGATGAGCAATAAGTTGGATCAACGCAGCGGGTTCCAAATCCAATGTGCTGAAAAGACAGGCAAGCCCGCCCCGCCGGGCGGGGACCGACAACCGGCTGTTCGCGCTTGGCGCTTGAGCTACAATAAGCTCAGTCGACAATATTCACGGTCCACCATACGACGACGTGTCACTATCAGAATCCTGTTCGGCTGGTCAGCATCAGCTTTTGTTTCCATAACATCGGATAGGCGAACAACCGCACGACCCTGCGACTGGACATTGAAATCCGAGCTGGCTTCGGACGAGGCGTAGGTCAGGTCACTCAGCCCGGTTCTGAAAAGATTCTGAAAAGGGTAGAGAATCGATCTACAGCCTGCTCCCGCAAAAGACTTGATCTCACCCTACGCCCGAACGGCACTCATTCGCTTGATTTAGGGGAGACGTCGGGGTTGGTATTACGATGGACATCGCTTTCTTGTTCCCGTTCTTGATCGCGAGAGCCTTGAAGGCCTTCGCCTCATCGAGATTGCCTAGCCGTCCAGCCGCGGTAGCAGCGGTAAGAGCAGCGTTGGCCGTCAGACGACGCATGTCAGTTGGAAGGTTTGGATTGGATGATCGCGCCTTCGTAGCGGCGTCCACAGCGTGTTTGGCCAATAGCTGCCGGTTCGCTTCCTCATCGAACGGAGCAAGCTTCGCTAGCATGGCCAGCTCTTGGGCCCTTTCCACGAAAGTCTGTCCAACGAGTGCTATCGAATAGTCTGCGAAATCCGTGTCCGTGTGTTCGAGCCCGCTGATGCGAAGGGCCGCCTCGGGAAAGGCAGCCGCAAATCGCAACTCGAACTCCAATACGAACAGTCGACAGGGGCATTTTGAGCGCAACGAGACTCGGTTGGAGCAATTCCGCTGTCCAGCGCCCGCAAGCCGCCGCGTCGCGTTTCCGACGGTGGCCCCGAAAGCACGAAGTCATGATGATCCGGTATTAGGGCGCAAACGCCACGAGCGTAATAATGAAGATCAATATTGCGCTGCTGAAAGCTGCAACACCAAGGCAGATGCGCCCTGGCATTGAATAAGATTCGAGGCGTGGCTGTTCGAACATTTGCGCGCTCCACTGCGTTGGAGAGGGCGGGAGCGCGGTGACAGCGATCTCATCACCGATAGATACCTAGAGCCGTGCGGTGATGGTTCGAGTCTGCCAGCTCATTTACGCCAGCGCGACAATTAACTTTCGCTTCAAGCCCGGAACGATCGGAATATGGCTCAAAAGTCTAAAGATGCCAATTTCTCATCCGCAGCTAAATCTCCTCCAGCACCACCTGTTCAAGCTCTAGCGCCGCAACGCACGCGAGGAAGAAGATCGCCGTAAACGATCCGCGTTTGAGCTTCATGTTGATCCTGGCCTCTGCTTCCTCTTTCCAGTCAGCATCGCACTGCCGAGAACACTGATGGTCGCGCCGTCCAAATTCTAAAAGTTCTCCGCAGCCCTTCGAGATTTAAGCGACCGCCACCGGCCGAGCTTCGCGCATGACGCGCGAGGACCCCATGGGGGTAGGGGCGCCTCAATTGGGCGACGTGCGAGTTAGGAACTTGTGTTCACTTTGTAACTTAACCCCCACTGCAACGAGGCGGGTGGGCGGGCCCCATGGAACACAAACTTGACCGGCTGAAAGCCCGTTCACTTACAGCAGTAGCACTGAGCACCTGTGTACTCGTCGCAAGCCTCGCCATGCTCATATTGAGATAAACGGCCGCCTCAGTTGGCGGCCATCTTTCATTCCGGCGGTTCACGGTAACCGAAGGCGGCCGGAAATGAGCGCCCCAAACAATAAGTCCCAGCGCCCTGGGGAGGAGCGCTGGGACTGATGGCGAGGGCGGGCCGTGGGGGGCGGAATATCGCCGTCGCCGATTGCCTAATCTTCCCGACACTGAATCGTTCCTATCGCGGCCTGTAGTGAGCGGAGTATCGGCACGAAACTCCGTATTTTCCCGGAATCCCGCAAGGTTGTTGAAGACTTTAATCTAGCTCTTGCCGGGGCTAGATTTCATCACGAACCGATACTCGGACAAACCGGCAAGGGGCCGCGCGTGAAGCGGCCCCTTTCGATTTCAGTAGCCGGCTTTGATTTGGCGAGTGGCCGATGTCTGACAGTACCTCAGCTGGGGTCTGGATCCAGAATTTAGGGGCACGAAAAGGGTGTCCTGTTCGGCCGAGTCTTTCAGGTATTGCTCTTCCGGTGCCCCTCAAGCGGCGTCCACATCTACGTCGGTCGCGGCTTCTGAAGCGTCAAGTATCGCCTTCTGAGGCATTGGTCTTGTAGCCAGGCAACTCTGCTTCGACCGCATCGCACGCCGCTTTGATTGCACCGGCTACCCGGCATAGATCACTTTTGCTTTGGCGGCGGCTTCGGCGGCGCGCTCGCTCGATACGGTCGCAGCAGCATCCGCTAACGGCGGTACCCGATGCGTTCGGCAGTCATACGGGCTGCATCGTGAAGTCGCGGCGGTGACCTAGCTGGTACTTCTCGCCATTCTTGTATTCGAAGCCGGGGTCAACCACCTTCATCGGTTGGCCAAATGACATAGCGGCGACCCACCTGGCTCTCCAATGCAACGAACTTGCGATCCAGCATCGTACCGCGAGGGCGCGTGGCCAGCGCGCATACGTGCCCTCGATTGGGGCAGCGCTCTCACCCGGGTTCAGGACGTTTCGCTCTGGCGAGTCGCCTTTTGCGATGCGGTAGATATGATCCTGAATCTTTGGACCAAGGATGTCGGGATCAAGCTTCGAATCGTGATCGAACAGTTTGTCATTATTCGATCAGAAGCGGCTCGTCCTGAATGGACGAGCCGCTTCGGCGCGCGAGAGCGTTGCTGCAGCTCGGGCGGCGGTTGTGACAGTTGTGACAGTGCGTAGCCAAGAGTTGGCTCTATGGCTTTGGGCTTGGTGAAGGTGTGGGCGAGGGTGGCTGAGGCGCCGGCGCTGGTTGATCCAGAGAGGTGATTGGCTGATCCGTGCCATTATGCGGAATGCAGGTCCCGGCATTCGCAAGTTTTCCGGCGGCTTCCTCTCGAGCTCGGCGGTGGTGGCGGCCGCGGCGCTTGTCGAATTCGTCGTTATCCATCATCGAGCGTTGACTCAAGGCGCTGTAGGCGTTCGCATAAGTCTGTCGCAGCTGCTCCTCAGCGGTCAAGCAATCGGAGAGCTTCTCGAACACAAGATCGGTTTGAACCGGCGCCACGCCACCAACCAATACGACTAGAATCCATTTCATGTCGTCGCGATCCCAATATTCGAGCCTGCCCCGCAAACGCTGAGGGAATTGAGGAGTTCCAGTTAGGTCTTATGGCTCTTTGAGCGTTTCATCGACAATGCCCTGCGGCTTTTACTTGTAAAAGTAATCAAAGACATCGGATGCATGCCGGCTTACTCATAAGTCCTCCCGGACACCGCGAAAGAACGGATGCCGCACCTTGCCCTCGGCTGATTTCGCGCGGTACTCAATCTCGGCGAGCAGCTTCGGCTCGACCCAGATCCCTTTGTGCCTGATGCGCTTGGTATAGGGCTGCGTCTTCCGGATCAGCGGGGTCAGGCGCTGGCGAAGGTCGGCGGCTGAGGCCTTGTCGAAACCATGATCGACCTTGCCGGCGTAGAGCAGGTCGTCGCCCTGCCTGCGGCCGACATAAATGCCGTCCCAATCGTTGCCGTCGAGCGCAAAGCCCGCAATGGTTAGCGTCTCGCGTTGAGCGCAGGTCTTCTTCACCCAGTCGCGGCTGCGGGTGCCGGTCGGATAGACACTGTCGGCGACCTTCGACACGACGCCCTCATAGCCGAGCTCGCAGGCATGGTCGAACATCTTGGGGCCGTCGACCTCGAAGCTTTCGCTAAATTGGACGGCGGTGCCGGCGACAAGCTTTTTGAGCACAGCCTTGCGCTCCTTCAGGGGCAATTTCCGCAGATCGCGGCCGTTGAGATAGAGCAGATCGAAGGCGACTAGCACGATCCTCCTGGAATTGCCGCGCAGCTCGTTCTGCAGGACGGCGAAGTCGGTGGTGCCATCTGTAGCCGGAACGACGATCTCGCCATCAATAATCGCGGATGCGGCGGAGATGTGCCAGGCGTCGCCGGCGACTTTCTTGAAGCGCTTGGTCCAGTCGTGGCCGCGGCGGGTGAAGATGGTCACAGTTTCGTTCGTGAGATGGGTCTGGACGCGATAACCATCAAACTTGATCTCGTGGACCCAGCGAGAGCCGCTCGGCACCTTCTCGATCGGTGATGCTAGAGCCGGCGCAATGAAGCCGGGAAAGAGCGCCTTCGCTCCGATCGCCTCGGGCTTCCTCCGCTGAAACGCCACAACGCAACTCCACAAACAATGAGCTGATTCAAACGGGCTTGGTCGCAATCGTTCCGGTCCGCAATTGGAACTGGCGACCTTACCTTGCGTTTTGCCAGATTGGCAAAGACAGCGAAGAAGCGGCGGAAGTCGGCCTGACCCTGTGATAGGAGAGCCGCATGGATATGAAAGAAGCCTCGGCGATGACGGAAGCCTCGGGGCTAATCGAGCAGGAGGATGGCAGCGGTCAGACTTCCGAAGCGCCGCGTCGACAGTCCCAGCAGCCTTCGCAGGACGTCACGCTGCGCTGGGGCGAGCGGCTGCGTGAGGTTACCAGGAAGGCGCCGTTGCAGTCGCTCTTCGTCGCCTTCCTGATCGGCATCTGGGTCGCGCGGCGGCGCTAAGAATCCGCGAGCCGGCACGCCTCATGGCCACGAAGCTCAGGACGTTTCAGACCTCGCTGGGGCGCCGGGAGCAATCTCTTCCATCACGGCCTCGCCAAGGAGACGGGCGATCCGAACGTTGCCGAGCCAAGGGATATGCCCGCTATGCAGGCTAGGAACCAAGGCCGGTGAGTCGCTGTTCCCGGATTTGCCGCAAGGAATGCGGCGGATGAGGGAGGCCAGCATGGCAAAAAAGGCGAAAAGGCAAACGGCACGTGGCCGCAAGCAGGACAGGGTACGCGCTGGTGGGCAGGACTACGAGGTCAGCTACGAGGGGACAAAGACGGGGAGGTCTGCGGCCTCTGTGAAGAAAGCGGTCAAGAAGGTCGGCAATAGCCGCAAGCGCGTGGAGCGGCGGCTAGGATCAACAATGAAGAGGTCGCTAGGAACGAGGCCTTCGCGGTGAACGTTGGCAGCAGCTCCCTGATCTCTGATCTTGGTGTGGAGCTGCGCCCTGTTGTTGATCAGTCGATTGAACGAAAATGGTTGAGAGGCTCAGACCATATGTAGCCTTCGCGGTTGATGCGCAGGGCGTTGCTCGGGCCACCTACGAATTCACCAGCCATGGTGACGACGAGGCGAGGGAGAGGGCTGAGGGCTACCTGGACGCCCACGACATCGTCGAACTCTGGACCGATCATCGGCTAGTCATTCGTCTAAAGCGCACGCCCAAATGAATGTAACCTGACTGCGAATTTTGTCCGTCCTGAGAAGGACGTCGTTTCATGCTTCCCGTTTTTGCACCGCAGCGCGCTCGGCGGTGAGTAATTCCAGCGCTCGCATCATTTCCGGTGTCCAGCAGCCGCCGAGGAGCAACAGGCCTTGTGTAAGCTCCTCCTGCGTGCGCTCGCGCATCGCACATCGTGCTGCCCGATAAGCTGGCGGCTACCGACATCAGGTAATCGACGGTGAAAAGCGCGCCACATGAAAGCCCGACGCTCCATCGGGCCGAGACAATCCAGCGATCCGCCACCGGAATAACTGGAACTTCGGCCGAGCCGCCTCGTTGGCAGTGACTACCTGCGAACTGCTTGAGGAGGATACCATGAAGAAGCTGATCGTATGCGGCGCTCTGGCCGCTTTCGCCCTCGGCACCCAGGCCGTCAGCGCCGCCGAGTTCTACATCGTTCGCGACGCGACCACCAAGAAGTGTACCGTCGTCGACGCCAAGCCGACCACCACCACCACCACGACGGTCATCGGCGACGGCGTCTACAAGACCAAGACGGAAGCCGAGTCCGCCGTGAAGACCACCAAGGTCTGCACCGAGCAGTAATCGCTCACGGCTCTAGTCTGACTAGCCATTGGAGGAGAACATGCCTGTCTTGATTTTGTGGGCCGTTCCCGCGGTCCTCGTTGTCGGTGGCGTCGGCTATTTTCTGGTCCACATGCACTGAGCAAACAGATTTTTGACGAACGGCTCGTCCGGTACTCCGGGCGGCCCGCTTCCGTTTCAGCCGTCCCACCGAACGAGACTCTTCGATTGGCGTCACCTTCGAGCGACCAGCTCGCGATACCGGCTTTCGTATTCCCTCGCCATCCGACTGGCTCCGAAACGCTCTTCGAAGCGGGCGCGGACCCTTCTTCTATCCAGCCGTGCGGCCTCCTTGACGGCTCGGATCGCCTGCTCCTCGCCGTCTACGATAAAGCCGGTGATACCGTCCTCCACTACTTCCGGCACCGACCCGGAGCGATAGGCGATCACGGGCGTTCCGCATGCCATCGCCTCGATCATCACTAGGCCGAAGGGCTCGGGCCAATCGATTGGAAACAGCAAGGCGGCGGCACCCGCGAGGAACGGTTGCTTGCGGACTTCATCCACCTCGCCGACCAGCAGGATGTTCTCTCCGTCGATCTCGGGCTCGAGCTTCTTTTTGAAGTATCCTGTCTGCGCGCGAGGAATCTTGGCGGCGATCCGCAGCGGCATCCCGGCGGCACGCGCGATGCGCATGGCGTCTTCCGGGCCCTTCTCCACCGTGAGCCGCCCGAGAAAAGCCAGGTACGAACCCGATTCGTAGGAGGGCCCAAACAGATCCTTGGGTAATCCGTGCGGAATCGTCGCGATCCAGTGCGCGCCGGGAAGGGGTCGGCGCTGGTTGTCCGAAATGGATACGAATGGGGCCTCCGGAAACGCGCCGATCACGCCGGATAAGCCGGGTAGGTCAAGCCGGCCATGCATGGTCGTCAGAAACGGCACACCCGCGCGAGTCAAGACCGGCAGAGGCAACCAGTCGACATGCGAGTGGATCACATCGAATTCGCCTGCGCGCTCGGCGATGGCCTCGATCAGCAGCGCGCAGGCGGCGTTTGGATCGACGCCCTTCCGTCCCAGCCGCAACGCGCGCGGCCAGACAGCATGGAGCTTCCCCTCCGTCCTCGAATCTCCGCTCGCGAACAGGGTGACGTCGTGCCCGAGTTCGACCAGCTGATCCACCAGCCAGGCGATCACCCGCTCCGTGCCGCCATACAACTTTGGAGGAACACTCTCGGCCAATGGGGCAAGCTGGGCGATGCGCATCGATCAGTCACCAAAGATCACCCGTAAGCCGATCACGACGACCGCGGAGATGAGAAAGGCGATCGCGAGCAGCGTCCAAAAGAGCCTTGTACTCCCACGAGCTACGCGTACGACGAGCATTTTCATGTTCGTCATCATTCGTCTCGAGGAAGGCGGTGCAGGTAGGCAATCCCGAAGCCGGCGAGTTCTTCGGTATCGCTCTCACGCTCTTTCCTCTCCTTTGCAGGTATCGTTCAAGAAGGCAGCGCCGGCTGTCCTGCGGACCACCGTCAGGGTGGCGCGCCCGATAAACTGTCCAGGCGGTCTCCGTGGCATTCTTCAAGACGATATCGCCGACCATCGTCACGCTCCTGCGACCGATCCAATCATAGGCAACTCAAACGGTCAGCAAAGTTTCCTGTTTTTCCCGGTCACCCGCGATCAGACGTTCAGCGCGCTTTGGCTCGGGCCCGCTCGCGTGCCGCGCGACAGCGCTGCAGGCCTCATTGCCGGCACTGCCGTCGGGCAAGACTGGGGCAATATGGCGATTATCTCCACAACGCTGGACAACAGCAACCGGCTATGCGTTGGCGACCGTTCGCGGCCGGGAGATATTGGCTGCTCGTCCTATGCACCGCGACTACGGAGGGTGATATCAGCGTGACATGCAAACTGTCCGCGGTGAAGTTGTTCGGCGACGACAGTGGTTTTTGGCGGACTATCGAAATCCGACGTTCCGAGCTAGGCTCCTCTCCGGTAAAAAGCAGAGCTTCCGAAATAGTGGGTGTAGTGATGTCTGCACACCAAGCGGCGCGGCTAGGTGCTGTGCCTTGCAGCGCGAATTTCCGCACTGACTTAACATACTTAAAGTCGCGTTGTGCTGCCCTGTGTCAGGCTCTCGGTCCAGTCACAAAAAGGCAGGGGAGAGCGTGATGCGCGATGGCGAGACGGTGGCCGTGCTTCGCGCGGTGCTCGACGAGGTCTGCAGCGACGTCCCGCGCTCCGACACGACGCGGCGGACCAGTGCTGCATCTGGACTGCTGCAGGCCGTTCGCGAGGGGCGTTCGTCGATAGAAGAACTCAGGCGTGCCGGCCGGGCTGCCCAGCATGTGGCCCTAAACGTTCGCGGCCGAGATCGGTGCCGAAATATATGTCGACGCACACATCGTCGTAACCTGCTGCTCTCAAGGAGCATCAGCTTGATCAGCAGAACTACACTCGGACCCCGGCTCCGACATCTGAGCCGGGGTTTTCTTTGTCAAGTAGATGTGCGCGGCTCGGACGCCGCTGGGCTCAATCTGCAAAAAATCCTGGAGGCGATAGCGAGATGCTGGTCCGCGTAGGAACTTTGGCTTCGCGGGCAGATTGTCCGTACGTAGTGAGCGGAGGAGGTTTGTATGAACCAGTTGATTTATCTGGTGGGACTGATCGTGGTCATTCTCGCGATATTGTCGTTCTTCGGGTTGCGATAGGCGCGTCATGGATAACGAGCATGGGCTTGCCGTGTCCGCCGCGAACAGGACCGGCCTTCGGCTGCAGTGGAGCCCGGTCTTTGCCGGCGCACTCACGGCGTCGGCGCTAACGGCGATTCTGATCGGATTCGGTGCTGCCGTCGGCCTGGGTGTGAGTTCGAGTTCACCGTCGTGGCGCGATGCGTCGGCTGCGCTTGCGCTGCTATCCGGGCTGTACCTGATCTTGCAGGCACTGGTCAGCTTCGGCGTCGGCGGGTATATCGCCGGCCGAGCCCAGCGCGTGATCGGCGCGACACCGGCGGATATGATCGAAAGCCGCGACGGGCTTCATGGTCTGACGGCTTGGGCCCTCGCCGTCATCCTGGGAGCGACAATCGTCGCGCTGGTCGGCATGTCGACCGCGCGCCCGGTAGCCCAGAATCGGCCATCAGCGACGGCCGCAGAGCCACTCCTGAGCGCAGAGCTTGACCACCTATACCGGTCCGTGCGGCGCCCCGCCAACATCGACATCGGTTACGAGCGCGCCGAGGCGGGCCGTATCCTGCTGACCAGCTCGAGCCACAGCGGGATCAGCCCCGAAGATCACAGCTATCTGATCCAGCAGGTTGCTGCCACAACCGGCCTGGCTGCTGCCGAGGCGGAGAAGCGCGTCGACAACGTGATCGGAGATGCCAGGACCGCCATCCAGCGCTCGCGGCGCGGTGCCGTGATCCTGGCGTTCTCGATTGCAGCGGCGCTGGTGTTCGGCGCCGTCGCGGCGTGGACCGCGGCATGCGCGGGTGGCCGTCATCGCGACGGTGCCACGCTGCCGGAATGGATGGGTGGTAGGCCGACGACGGCCGTGCCGATCGTCTGAAGCAGTTGAACGTCCTTCAAGGGAGACAATGATGGCGACGATCTTGGTGATGGACCACTCCGGCGACACAAGGCAGCAGTTCGACCCGAACGACAGCGAGCAGCTCGCCTGGGCGAATGCGCGCTTCGCCGAGCTGACGGCGGAGGGCTATACCGCCGCAGTTCGGAGGTCCTCCGGCGAAGCCGCACTGGTTCGCACGCTTGATCCGGCCGCCGAGGAAACCTTGTTCTATCCCAGGCTGGTCGGCGGTTGACGCCATGATGGCTCGTCTGCCCGAGGTGGCGTTGTCGTCTGTGTTTCGGCGCGCCAGCAGCGCGCTATGCGCGACCGGGGCCGCGATCTGGGAGCGCTGGCAGGCCTATGAGCGGATAGAGGCGCGCGGAATTGCGCTGTTGTCCGCATGGCTCTCA
The DNA here is from genome assembly GCF_010811875.1 of Bradyrhizobium uaiense. Classification (GTDB taxonomy): domain Bacteria; phylum Pseudomonadota; class Alphaproteobacteria; order Rhizobiales; family Xanthobacteraceae; genus Bradyrhizobium; species Bradyrhizobium uaiense. The sequence continues at coordinate 1,583 of NZ_VKHP01000144.1, read as the reverse complement.
CCGGAGCAGCGATCGCAATTCGAGAAATACAAGCGCTTCGACGTCATCGGCTCAGAGTCGGGCAAGCGCTACCGCATTTGCTACGGGACATCGACCAACGTCTACGAGATGGACGGCCGGGATCGCGTCGTGCTGGGCTGGTGCTTCCGTCCCGTCGGTTCTCTGGTGCCAGGCGACGTCATGCTTGCCCAGAAGATCGCGCTGGAAACCAACGAGCGCGCGACGCTCATGGTGGCGCAGCCATTCCCGAGCACTCTTCCTCCGCGCGCAAGTCACGCTCCAGGTGGCTAGGCATTCGGCGCGCTGCAGACCATGCGTTCGGGAACGCGAGCTTCACAGCGGCGTTTGGCCTGCTTGTGGTGACCGGCCGGTCGCCATTGCCACAGGAAAGCCGATGACGCTCAATTTCGAAACGCTGAAGGCGACGCTGGTTCTTTACGGGCTCAACGCAGTGGTTGCCATCCTGCTGCTGGTTCTCGGTTGGTACGCCTCCGGCATCGCCGAGCGCTTTGTCTCGCGCGTACTTGCCGCAACGCACCGCATCGACGCCCTGGTCACGGTGTTCCTGTCCAGTCTTGCCCGCTATGCTGTGCTCGTAGTGGTCGGTATCGCCGTCTTGCAGCTGTTCGGCATCCAGACGGCAAGCCTCGTCGCGGTGCTCGGTGCCACGTCGCTGGCCATCGGGTTGGCCTTGCAGGGTACGCTATCGAACCTTGCCGCCGGCGTGATGCTGTTGTTGTTCAGGCCGTTCCGGATCGGCGATGACGTCGAGGTCGCCGGCAAGGCTGGCAAAGTGCAGGCCCTGTCGTTGTTCATGACCGAGTTGATTGCGGCCGACAACACCCAGATCCTGCTGCCCAATGGATCGGTGTGGGGCAGCGCAATCATCAATCACAGCACCTATCCCGGCACGGGCGAGGTGAAGGTGTCGTTTCCGGTCCGCGCCGGGCGTCCGATCGAGCGGATCGGCGAGCAGATTTTGAAACATCTGCGCGAGGATTCCCGGATCGAACCACGGCCTGTGCCCGAGGTGCACGTCTCCAAGGTGGTAGATATCTCCGATGCCGTGCATCCCATCGTTGAGCTGACGGTCAGCGCCAAGGCCAATCCGGCGGAGGCCGACGCGGTGAAGCAGCGGCTCATGGACCTCGTCAGCACGATGCTTGCTGACGCAAACGCCACCCGGCCCGAGCCGTCACGCGCGGCGGGGTAGGGAACGTCGATCATCCTTCCGGGTTGTCGGTTGCCGACTTGCAATGGATATCGCCAAGGATATCGCTATGGGCGCCAACTCCCGACCGTCTTCGCTGAGCTTGATCTTCCGCTCCTATCTCGGAGACTTACGACGGTGGATCGGGCATCTGGTGACCGGCTACGCGGTGGCGTGCGGGTTCATGCTGGTCGGCGCGATCTCGCTGCTGATTGCGATCGGGATTGGGGTCAGTGCGGCCTTCCACGCCCTCGAGGCGCGCTACGACGTCTGGATTGCATATGCGGTGGTGGGGGGTGCGTTTCTTGTCCTCGGGCTCGCGGGATTGGTGGCGGGGCGTGTAATGCTCGCGCGCCCGGGACCGGAAATACCG
>NZ_VKHP01000143.1 GCF_010811875.1 Bradyrhizobium uaiense | reverse complement strand
TATGGGTCCCGGCCCCGTGCGCAATCGCGCACTAGGCCGGGACGACCCGCAACGGATATCTCGACCGCATCGCCCCAGCGCCAGCGCCTGGCGCGGGCGTAATCGGCCTTGGCGCGGCGGGGGACCCTGGTGACGACGACGCCCTCGGGCGTGCACAGCTTGGCGGCAACCTCGACCTTGCCGACATCCGGCTGCGCCAGAACGCGGGACGGACGCGCCGCGACTTCGGTGCGGCTCAGCGCGACATAGGCGAAGCGCTCGTCCTCGAACGGGGCATCGGCACCCTTGACCTGCTTGTGCGCGCGCGAGCGTTGCAGGCGCTGCGAGAAGTGGCACCAGTCGGGCGCAACCAGCGGGCAGGCGCCGTCATGCGGGCAGGGGGCAATCACATGCGCGCCGGCGGCGATCAATCGTGCGCGCTGCGCGATGATCCGCGCATAGCCCGCGGGTGTGCCGGGCTCGACGACCAGCAGCGTGTCCTTTGTCCTGGCCCACATCGTGTCGATGAGCGCGGTGCGCTCCGTCTCGTTGAGCTCGTTGATCATGTAGCTCGCGATCACGAGGTCGGCCGCCTCGGCATGCGCGACGAAGGTGCGGGCCTGTCCAAGCTCATAGGTGATGCCGCGCAGGCGGCCACTCTTGCGCGTGAGGTCCAGCGCCAGCGTGCGCAGGGCCGCGTTGGCATCGAGCAGGATGAAATCGTGCAACGACGAGAACACTTCCGCTGCGGCCCAACTCGCCGTGCCTGGTCCGGCGCCGACATCGAGCAGGCTCGTTGGTGAAAAATCCGGCCGGATCTCGGTCAGCGCATTCAGGCTTGCGACCACCGCGGCATAGGTCGCCGGCATCCGCGCCAGCGCATAGGCCAGCGCATCGGTCTCGGTCCTGATCATCCCGGAGCCGCCGCCCGCACGATAGGTTTCCGAGATCACGGTCGCGCGGCCGGCGGCGTCGCTGCGCGACAGGCCTTCGAGTTTTGCGTTGAGCGCAGCGCGCAGTTCGGCGGGGAGATCGGGTGAAGTCATGGCTTGCCGTCATCTTCACGTCATTCCGGAGCGGCGCAAAGCGCCGAATCCGAAAATCTCGAGATTCCGGGTTCGGTGCTGCGCACCGCCCCGGAATGACGACATGATACCTTAAGCCACGTTCTGGTCGAGGATATCGACCGCGCCCTGCAGGTCGACCGACACCAGCTGCGACACGCCGCGCTCGGCCATGGTGACGCCGAACAGCCGGTTCATCCGCGCCATCGTGATCGGATTGTGCGTGATGATGATGAATCGCGTGTCGGTCGAGCCGGTCATTTCGTTCAGCAGGGTGCAGAACCGTTCGACGTTGTGGTCGTCGAGCGGCGCGTCGACTTCGTCCAGCACGCAGATCGGCGACGGGTTGGTGAGGAACACCGCGAAGATCAGGGAGAGCGCAGTCAGCGCCTGCTCACCGCCCGAGAGCAGCGACAGCGTCTGCGGCTTCTTGCCCGGCGGCTTGGCGATGATCTCGAGGCCGGCTTCCAGCGGATCGTCGCTCTCGATCAGGTGCAGCGCGGCTTCGCCGCCGCCGAACAGCTCGGTGAACAGCCGCTTGAAGTGGTTGTTGACGGTTTCGAACGAGGTCAACAGCCGCTCGCGCGCTTCGCGGTTGAGGCTCTGGATGCCCTGGCGGAGCCGCTTGATCGCTTCGACGAGGTCGTCGCGCTCGGTGGTCAGCGCGGTGTGCTGGGTCTCGACTTCCTTGAGTTCTTCCTCGGCGCGCAGATTGACGGCGCCCAGCCGTTCGCGGTCGCGGCGCAGCTTCTCGAGCTCTTCCTCGACCTGGCCGACCGGCGGCAGCTCCGCGCCCGGCTCGATCTCGGCCATGCCGACCACCGCGCTCGGCTCGACCTCGAGCATGTCGTGGATCTCGCGCTCGATGTCGGCGAGACGGCGGCGGGTGCCTTCCATGCGCTCTTCGGCGCGCGCGGTGGCTTCGCGGGACGACGACAGTGCTTCGAGCGTGGCCTTGGCGACGCGGTCGGTCTCCGCCATCGCGGCTTCCGCGGTCGCCAGCGCGTCGGCGGCAATGCGGCGATCGCCCTCGGCGTGCTCGATCTCCGTGATCAGCGCGCTGCGCTTCTCGGCGAACACTTCCGGCGCGTTGGCCAGTTCCTCGCGCTCGGCCGACACCTCGGCGATGCGCTCTTCGATGGTTCCGACCTGCGAAGCGGCGCTGGTCTTGCGGCTCTGCCACTCGTTGCGTTCGGCAACGATCGCCTGCACGCGGCGGTCGGCGAGCTCGGCCTCGCGGGCGAGCGCCTGCGCTTCGGCGCGGACCTGTGCCGCGGCACGGCGCTGGTTGTCGATCTCGGCGCGAACCGCGGCGAGCTGGGCTTCGGTCTCGACGCCCGGCGGCAATTCGGACAGCGCGGCAACCGCGCTCTCATGGGCGGCTTCGGCCTCGGCGCGGTCCGCCGCGACGCGGCTATGCGCCTCGGTCAGCGCCGATTTGCGCGCGGAGTGGCGGTTGATCTCGCGCTCGGTCGCGGCATGGCGCTCACGCGCGGCGTCGGTCTCGCGGCGGGCGGCGCGTACGGCTTCGCGTGACGCACCCTCGGCGGCGGACGCCGAGCGCAGTTCCTCTTCGGCTGTCTCCAGTGCCTGGCGCTTGGCGGCGGCATCGATGCGGGCCTGTTCCAGCTCATGCTCGATATCGACCAGGCGGGCACGCTCGGCGAGGCGGCGCGCGGCACCAGTCGGGGCATGGGCGTCGGCGACAAAGCCGTCCCAGCGCCAGACGTCGCCTTCGAGCGACACCAGCCGCTGGCCGGTCTTCAGCTGCGACACCAGCGCGGCGCCGCGTTCCTTGGCCACCACGCCGATCTGGGCCAGACGGCGCGCCAGTTCCGGCGGCGCCTGGACGTGATCGGCCAGCCGTTCGACGTCATCCGGCAGCGAAGGATCGGCCGCGGCTTCACCGACATTGGTCCAGCGCATCGGCGCGGAGGAATCTACGGGAGCATCGAGGTCGTCGCCGAGCACGGCGCCGATCGCCTTTTCATAGCCCTTGGCGACCGTGATGCCGTCGATGATCGGCGGCCACAGATTCTTGGTCTCGCTGGTGACGAGCTTGGAGATGGTGCGGGCTTCGGTCTCGAGCCGCTGCACGCGCTTCTCGGCTTCGGCGAGCGGATTGCGGGAGGATTCCAGCGTCTGCCGCGCGGCGGCGTGATGGGCCTCGTTCTCCTGCACCGCGGCCTCGGATTCGGCGAGCGTCTGCTGCGCCATCTCCATGGCGGCGGCGAGCGCGTCGATGTCGCCGAGATTGTCGGTCTCCTGCGCGAGCTTGGTTTCCTCGGCCTGGACGTTGGCGATCTCCTGATCGAGCCGCGCCAGCCGGTCGCGATGCGTGCGCACGCCGGCTTCGAGCTGGTTGCGCTTGGCGGTGAGGTCGGCGAGCTGCGTGGTCAGCTCGGAGAACTGGCGCTCGGTCGCGGCCAGGATCTCTTCGGCCTCGGAGACGCGCTCGTCGACGCCGGAGCGCTTCTCGACGCGCGACTTGATCTCTTCCTTGAGCTCGGCGTCTTCGGTGTCGAGCCGCTGCAACGCGACGTCGGCGTCCGACGTCTGCTGCTGCTCGCGCGCGATGTCCTGGGCGAACTGGGTGAGGCGGCGATCAAGCTCGCCGACGCGTTCCTTGGCGCGCTGCTCTTCGCGGTCGAGCATCTCGCGCGCGTTGGTCAGGCGCTGCAGGCCGGCGGCGGCGCGCGCTTCGGCGTCGCGCAGCGCCGGCAGTTCGGTGGCGCGGATCGCCTGGATGCGTGCGGCTTCCGCCTGATGCTGGGTCCGCTCTGCCATCTCGCGTACGGCGAGATCGTGTGTGCGCCCGGCGTCGTTGACGTCGGCATTGGCCTCGATCCAGCGCAGATGGAACAGCATCGCCTCGGACTTGCGCACCTTGGCCGCGACCTCGCGATAGCGGATCGCCTGGCGGGCCTGCTTCTTCAGGCCTTCCATCTGGCCGGTGAGCTGGCCGATCACGTCCTCGACGCGGGTGAGGTTGGTTTCGGCCGCCTTCAGCCGCAGTTCCGCCTCGTGGCGGCGGGCATGCAGGCCGGCGACGCCGGCGGCGTCTTCCAGCACGCGGCGGCGCTGCTCCGGCTTGGCCTGGATGATCTCGCCGATCTTGCCCTGGTGGACCAGCGCCGGCGAGCGTGCGCCGGTGGCGGCGTCGGCGAACAGGATCTGCACGTCGCGGGCGCGCACGTCGCGGCCGTTGATGCGATAGACCGAGCCGGCCTCGCGCTCGATGCGGCGGGAGATTTCGAGCAGCTGGCTGTCGTTCATCGCCGCCGGCGCCGAGCGATCGGAATTGTCGATCGTCATCACGACTTCGGCGTGGTTGCGCGCCGGACGGTTGCCGGAACCGGCGAAGATCACCGCATCCATGTCGGCTGCGCGCAGCGACTTGTGCGAGGTCTCGCCCATCGCCCAGCGCAGCGCTTCGACGAGATTGGATTTGCCGCAGCCGTTCGGTCCGACGACGCCGGTCAGGCCCGGCTCGATCATGAAATCGGTGGGTTCAACGAACGACTTGAAACCGTGCAGGCGGAGGCGCGTGAGCTTCATGTACACAAATCTCGTTTGGCCGGGCGCGAATCTCCCTGCCGTGACAATACCATGGATGGCAATGTCGGTGTCTGGGTTGAATAGCTGCGTGCAGCTCTCATCAGCGGCGACAATGGCGATGCGAGCGCGTCAGGGCAACCGCTTGAACAAGCTTTTCCCAAGGGATTTACAAGGGATTTGCAGAGGTTTTGTGGCCTCTGCATGCCCTCGGAGATTCGCATCGCGCGAATCAAGTTTTCAACAACCAAATAATGCGACGGCCGCACACCGCGATCGCAAATCATCCACAATTATCGTGCCTCGACTCAAAACGAGGCACGACGACGTCAGATTACAGGCGTGCGATCAGCTCTTCAGCAGCGGATCGATGCGCTTGCTGAACTCCTCGAACGAGGTCTCGCCCTTCAGCATCTCGCCATTGACGAAGAAGGTCGGCGTCGAGTTCACCTTCAACACCTCGTTGGCGTATTTCTGGTCGGCGGCGATCTTGTCGAGCAGCTTCTGATCCTTCAGGCAGTCCTCGACCTGCTGCTGGCTGAGGCCGGCCTGCTTGCCGATCCGGGTCAGCGTCTCGGTGGTGTTCTTGACCACCCAGTCGTTCTGCTGGCGGAACAGCAGGTCGATCACGGCGAAGAACTTCGGCGCATCGTCCTTGGCGATGCAGCGCGCCAGCATCGAGCCGGCGGCGGCCTTGATGTCGAGGGGGAATTCGCGGAACACGTAACGGACCTTGCCAGAGTCGACGTAGGTCGACTTGATCTTCGGGAACACGGTCTCGTTGAAATTGGCGCAGTGCGGGCAGGTCATCGAGGCGTATTCGATGACCGTCACCTTGGCGTCCTGCGGGCCGAGTCCCATGTCGGGCAGCGACTGCGGCTTGGCAACCTCGGCGGCGGTCTGTGCGAACGCATCCGTGATCAGGCGCAGCGGCGACAGGCCGGCGAGGGCGGCAAGCCCGGTCAGCGAGAGAGCGGTGGTGAAAGCGCGGCGCGTGATGATCAAGGTCAGCTCCCGGATTGGCGCATTCACGCCAGAATGAAGGGGGTCCCGAAAAAGAAGCCTTCGCTAGCTTGAAACGACCATTGTGGCAATGCCGGGGTCTCGCGGCCGAGCCTGCGAAAAGCGTCAATTTCGCTTGATCGAGGCACCCAGACGGGCCAGCGCCGCGCGCAGATCGTCGTCCTCGACGGCGCCGAGGTTTGCCGCCTCCCGGGCCACGGTTTTGGCATCGGGCGGGCGCGGCCGCGCCGGGCGACTGCGGCGCGTCAGCGGCGCCTGGCGGATCGTCAGGCGGCCGACCGCGTGCCAGCCGAAGAAGCGGTTCACCCGTTCCAGGATGACATCCGAGGAGTGCTGGATCTCCAGCGCCATCGGCCCTTCGACCCGCAGCACCAACGTCGCGGGCTCCTGCGGCTGCCCCTCCACCGGGCGCGGCCACTGCATCTTCATGGGCTCGCAATAGGCCGCGATCCGGTCGCCGGCGATCTCGGTCCAGCGCGTCACCAGCTCACGCGCGGCAAAGCCCTGCTTGGCGTAGGCGTCGGTGAAGACGTCGCTGAGCAGGATCGACAGGGGCTTTGCGCTGATGGGGCCGGGTCTGGACATGGGAGGGGTTATAGCATCCTGCGGTAGGGAACGCTCCGGCCGTCATGCCCGGGCTTGTCCCGGTCATCACGCCTGGACGAACAGTACAAAGAAAGACGTGGATGCCCGGGTCAAGCCCGGGCATGACGTGGAGGGATTGGATCAGTGACCTTAAGGTAGGCCCATGAGCTCTCGCGCGGCCGCCAAAACCAAACCGACCGACCACCAGACCGCCCGTCCGGCGCGTCTGCTCGCCTGGTATGACCGGCATCGCCGGACGCTGCCATGGCGCGCGGCGGCGGGCGAGCGGGCTGATCCGTATCGGGTGTGGCTGTCGGAGATCATGCTGCAGCAGACCACGGTGCGGGCGGTCGGGCCTTATTTCGAGAAATTCATGTCGCGCTGGCCCGACGTGACCGCGCTCGGCCGCGCCTCTCTCGACGACGTGCTCCGGATGTGGGCCGGGCTCGGCTATTATTCGCGGGCGCGCAATTTGCACGCCTGTGCGGTTGCGGTGATGGGCGACCATGGCGGCGTGTTTCCGGACACCGAGGACGGCCTGCGCGGGCTGCCCGGCATCGGGCCGTACACGGCGGCTGCGATCGCCGCCATCGCCTTCGACCGCCGCACCATGCCGGTCGACGGCAATATCGAGCGCGTGGTCACTCGGCTCTATGCCATCGAGGAGGCGCTGCCGCAGGCCAAGCCGCTGATCAAGGAGATGGCCGCGACGTTGCTCGGCCCATCTCGGGCCGGCGACAGTGCACAAGCCCTGATGGACCTCGGCGCCACCATCTGCACGCCGAAGAAGCCGGCCTGCGCATTGTGTCCGCTGAATGACGATTGCGCAGGCCGCATCCGCGGCGACCAGGAGACGTTCCCGCGCAAGGCGCCGAAGAAGAGCGGCGCGTTGCGCCGTGGTGCCGCCTTCGTGGTGACGCGCGGCGGCGAGCTATTGGTGCGCTCGCGCCCGGAAAAGGGTCTGCTCGGCGGCATGACCGAGGTGCCGGGATCGCAATGGCTCGCCGGGCAAGAGGATGCCGCTGCGCTGGCGCAGGCGCCGGAACTCAAGGGCGTCACGCGCTGGCACCGCAAGACTGGCGTCGTCACCCACGTGTTCACGCACTTTCCGCTCGAGCTCGTCGTCTACACCGCCAGCGTTCCGTCGCGAACCCGCGCGCCGGACGGCATGCGCTGGGTGCCGGTGGCGACGCTGGACGGCGAGGCGTTTCCGAACGTGATGCGCAAGGTCATCACGCACGGGCTCGACCTCTGAAGGATGACCTGCTGACACCATGCTGGCAGCAGCGCCCGGCTATCACCTCCGGCACAACGGAGGCCGCCATGATTGCAACCGCGCTCGACAACATCCCGAGACCGCCCTGCGCAAACCTGCTCGGCTGGCACCTTGTCGATGCACGCCCGCAGGAGGGCTGGATCAAGATCGTCTTCGACGGCAAGCAGGACTTCTGCAATCCGGCCGGCTTCGTCCAGGGCGGCATGCTGTCTTCGATGCTCGACGACACGATGGGGCCGGCGGTGTTCGTGATGACCGACGGCAGGCTCTTCACCACGACCATCACGATGACCGTGAATTTTCTGGCGCCTGCCAAGCCCGGACCGATCACCGGCGAGGCGACCGTGACGCAACTCGGCAAGACCATCGCCTTCGTCGAGGGCCGGCTGACCTCGGCTGAAGGCACGCTGCTCGCGACGGCGACGAGCACCATCCGGCTGGTGGAATCCGCGCGGGCGCTGCGGTAGGGATTGCTCGCGCGACAGCCAGTCCCGTCACCCTGAGGTGCGAGCCTTGCGGCGCAATTGCGCCGCTGGGCGAGCCTCGAAGGGTCGACGGCCACGGGCCGGGCCGTGCACCCTTCGAGACGCCGCTGCGCGGCTCCTCAGGGTGACGGAATAGAAAGCGGCTTGAAGCTGCGCAGCGCTTATGTGCCCGCCCGCTGCACGATCGGCGGCTTGGCGTTCAACCCCTCGACCTGGAAACCGGCGACGCGCTTGTAGTTCGCGGCGATGCCTTCCAGCTCCTGCTGCGACAACACCTCGGTGACGACGCCGAAGCCGTTGGGTGCGCGCTCCTCGACCAGCTGCATCACCTGCTCGGGGCCGTTGCGGCGGTTCAGCATGACAAGATCAGTCGTCGCCGGCCGGCGCTCGGCTTCATAGGCCACGAGCGCCGCCTGCGTCGGGCCGTGTGCCAAAATCTCGCGCGTCAGCGTGCGCGCATCCAGAATCGCCTGCGAAGCGCCGTTGGAGCCGATCGGGTACATCGGATGTGCGGCGTCGCCCATCAGCGTGACGCGGCCGAAGGTCCATTGCGGGATCGGGTCGCGATCGACCAGCGGATATTCATAGGCATGCGGGCAGTTCCGAATCAGCCCGGGCACGTCGAGCCAGTCGAAATTCCAGCTCTCGAACCACGGCAGGAACTCATCGAGTTTTGCGGTGCGGTTATAGTCCTCGCGGCGCCACTGATAGGTCGGCGGCATGTGCCGCTCGGCGACCCAGTTGATGTCGAACTTGCCGTCGGGGCCGGCCTCTTTCGAGATCGGGTAGCAGACGAATTTCAGGATCTCATGGCCGGCCATGATCATGGTGCGGCCGGTGAGGAAGGAGTTCGCCCGCGTGATGCCGCGCCACAGGATGCGGCCGTTCCAGATCGGCAGCCCTTCCTGCGGATAAAGCTTCTCGCGTACCGCCGAATGGATGCCGTCGGCGGCGATCAGCACCGCGCCGTCATAGCTGCCGGCGGGCTTGCCGGTGGCGCGGTCGATGAACTCGGCGCGCACGCCATCCTGCGTTTCGGTCCAGCCGGTGAGGTGATGGCTGGTCAGGATGTTCGCGGCGCCCAGCCGTTCGGTCGCGGCATCGAGCAGCAGCTGCTGCAGCCGGCCGCGATGGATCGAGAATTGCGGCCATTTATAGCCGGCCTCGAGCCCGCGCGGCTCGCTCCAGATCGGCTTGCCGTGCTTGGAGAAATAAGCGAGCTCGCTTGTGCGCACCGCCAATGCATCGAGCACATCGTGCAGGCCGAGCTCGATCAATTCGCGCACCGCATGCGGCAGCACGTTGATGCCGACGCCGAGCGGCCTGAGCTCAGGCACGCTCTCGAACACGCGGCAGGGCACGCCGATCTGGTGCAGGCTGAGCGCCAGCGTCAGCCCGCCAATTCCGCCACCTGCAATGAGCACCGTCATGAGAAGCCTCCCGATTGGCCAAGGTCATCGCATGGCGGCCCTGCCGCGGGCAAGGTCCGCGGCATGGCGCGGGGTGGACGGCAAGGGGGGCTGCCGCTAACGTCCGCCGCATCTCATAACAAGCCAGGCCGGGTTCGCAACGAACCGACAAGGCCCGCAGAGGACAACGACATGCTCAAGCTCTACACCGCCCCCGGCACCTGTGCGCTCGCGTCCCACATTGCACTGGCCGAGGCCGGCGCGCCTTATTCGGTCGAGCGGCTCGACTTCAAGGCCAACCAGCAGAACAGCCCGGAATATCTCAAGATCAACCCGAAAGGCCGGGTGCCCACGCTGGTGACCGACCGCGGCGTGCTGACCGAGACCCCGGCGATGCTGGCCTACATCGCGCAGACTTTTCCGCAGGCGAAGCTCGCGCCGCTCGACGACGCCTTCGAGTTTGCCAAATTGCAGGCGTTCAACGCCTATCTCTGCTCGACGGTCCATGTCTGCCACGCCCACAGGATGCGCGGCGCGCGCTGGGCGACGCAGGAGACGTCGTTCGCCGACATGAAGTCGATGGTCCCGAAGACCATGGGCGCCTGCTTCGATCTGATCGAGCGCGACATGCTCAGGGGACCATGGGTGATGGGCGACAGCTACACGGTGGGCGACGCCTATCTCTACACACTGACCCTCTGGCTCGACGGCGACGGGGTCGACATCGCGACCCTGCCCAAGGTGAAGGCGCATCGCGCCGCGATGGAGAGCCGCCCGGCGGTGCAGAAGGTGCTGGCGGAGCAGAAGGCGTAGGCGCCAAAAATTCGGTGTCGCAAAAAGATCGGTGTCGTCCCGGCGAAGGCCGGGACCCATAACCACAAATCTCAATTGTGGTGCGACGCTGGGGCCACGGCCTTTCATCTCCAATTCACAACGGTGGTTATGGGTCCCGGCCTGCGCCGGGACGACGTGTGGATGGAGCGTGCGCTACACCTTCCCCGTCTCCAACTCGCGTCCGGTCTCCAGCATCAGCTTGCGCAGCCAGATCGAGCCGGGGTCCATCTGCGCCCGCGTCGGATAGAACATATGCTGCTCGTCGATCCCGGGATCGAGCGGCGGGGTCACGATCACCAGCGACAATTGTTTCGCCAGCGCCGAGATCAGCCGGCGCGGCACGAAGGCGACGAGGTCGGTGCGCGCGGTGACGTGCAGCGCCTCGATATAGCCCGGCACGACCAGCGCGATCCGCCGCTCGATGCCCTTGGCGCGCAGCCAGGTGTCGATCAGATCCTCGTTATGGCCGCGGATGATCACGGCGACATGCCGCGCGGCGAGGAACGCCTCGCGCTTCCTGAGCTTCGCTCCCACAGGGTGGCCACGCCGTACCGCGAGCGCATCGATGTCGGTGTAGAGCCGCTGGCGGTGAAAGCCCTTGAAGGAATTGCCGATCGAGATCACGAGATCGATGGTGCGGGCGAAGTCCGGCGTGAAGATCGTGGAGCTCCGCCACGGCACCACGTCGATGGTGACGTGGGGCGCGAGCCGCGTCACCTTCTCCATCAGCGGCGGCATCAACAGTTCGACCGCCAGGTCTGGCATCATCAGGCGGAAATGGCGCTCGCTGCGCGCGGCGTCGAAATCGTCGGACACGAACAGCGTGCGTACTTGGTCGAGTGCCTGCGCCAGCGGCGAGCGCAGCGCCTGCGCCCGCGGCGTCAGCTCCATTCGCGCGCCGTTGCGCACCAGCAAGGGATCGCCGATCAGGTCGCGCAGCCGCTGCAGCGCGTGGCTGGTCGCCGGCTGCGACAGATTGAGCCGCAGCGCGGCGCGGCTGACGCTGCCGTCGCGCAGCAGTGCGTCGAGCGCCACCAGCAGGTTGAGGTCAAGCGAATTCAAATTCATCAGGTGAATATATATCATATCACCTATCGATTGGAAGAATGGGCGCCGGCACCACAGGATTGGAAGGCAGGGCGATCTAACGCGAAGTGGACACTGCTTCGCGTTCGGAACGCTGCACGTCAAAGTCAACCCATCAAGGAGACGCGCCATGAGCGCAGCCGACAACAAGAAACTGGTGCAGGAGATGTTCGTGATCGCGGATAGTCCCGATCCCGCGGTGCGCGAGAAATCGCTGTTCATGGCAACGCTTGCCGACGACGCGACCTGGACCGTGACCGGGCAGTATTCCTGGTCGCGCACCTTCACCGGCAAGCAATCGATCATGAACGATTTGCACGGCCATGTCCGCTCAAGGCTGGTCGAGCGCGGCCGCACCGTCGCCCATCGCATCATCGCCGACGGCGACATCGTCGTGGTCGAGGCCAAGGGCAACAACCTCACCAAGCAAGGTCAGCGCTATGACAACGACTATTGCCTGGTGTTCCGCTTCGACGGCGGCAGGATCAAGGAGGTGAGGGAATATTGCGACTCGGCTCTGACCGAGAAGGCCCTCGGTCCGTTTCCGGCCGGCGAGGTACGTGCGGCGGGTTGAAGCACTGATTGCCGCCGCCGCGGCCGCGCCGGTCTGGTTCGGGCGATGGCGCGAGGACCGGCGCTCGTGGCGGCAGCTCGCCGCCATGAGCGAACGCGAGCTGCAGGATATCGGCGTCTGCCGCGCAGATATCTGCCATCGTCGCAATGACGACGGGCGCAGGCCGTACTGGCCGCCCTAACAAGAATTCTTGTCATTCCGGGGCGCGCGCCAGCGCGAACCTCAGATGCGCAATCGCGGATCGGGGAATCTCGAGATGATGGATAAAGATTCCGGGTTCACGCGCGTTGCGCGTGCCCCGGAATGACGACGTGCGTCAGGCCACCTTGGCTTTGAGATGGCCGAACATGATGTCGCGCGCCGCGTCATCCATCTCGGTCTTGAAGGTGTGCTTGTCCTTCAGCGCGATCGCCCGCGCCGCCGCCGGCCGCGCCGAGATCTCGTCGACCAGCCGCTTCACGTTCGGATATTTGGCGTAACCTTCCTCGCCGAGGATGAACGGCGCCATCCGCGCCCAGCCCCAGAACGCCATGTCGACGATCGTGTAGCTGTCGCCGACCATGTAGCGCTGCTTCGCCAGGTGATCGTCGAGGATCTTGTAGTGGCGATGCGCTTCGTACTGGTAGCGGTTGTTGGCGTAGTCGAGGTCCTTCGGCGCGAAATGCTTGAAGTGCACGGCCTGGCCGGAATACGGGCCGAGGCCGGTTGCGATGAACATCAGCCAGGACAACGTTGCGGCGCGGTTGGCCGGGGTGTTGGCGGGCAGGAACTTGCCGTTCTCCTCGGCGAGGTAAAGCAGGATGGCATTGCTGTCGAACACCAGCACACCGTCATCGTCGATCGCCGGCACCTTGCCGTTCGGATTCACCTTCAGGAATTCCGGCGCGAACTGCTCGCCCTTACGCGTGTCGACCGGGATCGCCTCGAACGGCAGGCCGGATTCTTCCAGGAACAGTGCGACCTTGTTCGGGTTCGGCGCGCCATTGAAATAGAATTTGATCATGAAGGGACTCCCTTGGTTCTTGTGACCGGCGAGATCGGGACGCGGCGGGGAAGGCCGCGGACGAACCCCTCATGCGCAAATTTTGCTGCGCTGCGCAAGCGGCGAGTTTGTGAATCAGGGTCGCGCGGCGCGCTGGTCAGCCGACCAGCAAGAAGCCCAGGATACCCGCGACGACCAGCGCAATTCCCGCGACGTCCAGCACGGCGGCGGAGCGGGTCGCCGCATGCAGGTGTGAGACCTGCGTCGCGCGCTCCGAGCCGCGGGCAAAGCCGTGGACGATGACCTCTTCATTGAACTCGCCATGCGCCTCGAGGGCGAGCGTCAGTCCGACGCAGACGAGCAGTATGCCGAAAATGATCAGGCCGAAGAATCCGAGCAGGCCGATCAGCAGCATCGGAAACATGCCGAGCAGGAAGATCGGCAGCAGCGGCACCAGCAGCAATGTCTCGGATTGTCTTCGCATCGGGCGACCAATCGAAACGGCGAGTGATGGAGCCGAATGTAAGCCCGCCGCCGCCGCGCAACAAGGCGGCCCGCGTCCAAGACGGCGTCATCCCCTCGTCGATGCGCGATTGCGCATCGGGGAATGACGAGAGGAAACGACTTCGGATCGCGCGGGCGCTCAGCCCACCGCCATCTCGGAGCGGATCTCGGCGCGCAGCTCGTCGATCAGCCGCAGGCCGGTCTTGGTCTCGACGTGCCAGAAGGTCCAGCCGTTGCAGGCGCCGGAACCCTGGGCGACCGCGCCGATGCGGTGGATCGAGCCGACCTTGTCGCCGAGCATGATGGCGCCATCGGCGCGAACCAGCGCGCCGTGGCGCTTCTTGGCATCGACCAGTCTGGCGCCGGGCATGATCATGCCGCGCTCGATCAGTTCGGAGAACGCGACCCGCGGCGCCTCGCGCGCGGTCATGAACGGGGCCAGGGTCTCGGCCGGCAGCGGCTCGATCGCGGCGATGCGGGCTTCGGCGGCGGCGGCATAGGTCCGGTCGCGCTCGAAGCCGATATAGCTGCGGCCGAGTCTTTTTGCGACCGCGCCTGTCGTTCCGGTGCCGTTGAACGGATCGATCACGAGATCGCCGGGCTTCGACGACGACAGCAGCACGCGGGCCAGCAGCTGCTCGGGCTTCTGCGTCGGGTGGACCTTCTTGCCGTCGTCGCCCTTGAGGCGCTCCTCGCCGGTGCACAGCGGGATCAGCCAGTCGGAGCGCGCCTGCACGTCCTCATTGGATGCCTTGAGGGCTTCGTAATTGAAAGTGTAGCCCTTGGCCTTCTCGTCGCGCGCGGCCCAGATCATGGTCTCGTGCGCGTTGGTGAAGCGGCGGCCGCGGAAGTTCGGCATCGGATTCGACTTGCGCCACACGATGTCGTTCAGGAGCCAGAAGCCGAGGTCCTGCATGATCGCGCCGACGCGGAAGATATTGTGATAGGAGCCGATCACCCACAGCGTTGCCGACGGCTTCATCACGCGGCGGCAGGCGAGCAGCCAGGCGCGGGTGAAATCGTCATAGGCAGCGAACGACGAGAACTTGTCCCAGTCGTCGTTGACGGCATCGACATGCGATTCGTCGGGGCGCTTGAGATCGCCCTTGAGCTGCAGATTGTAGGGAGGGTCCGCGAAGACCAGGTCGACCGAGCCGGCCTGAAGCTTCGACAACTCGGCCACGCAATCGCCAATGACGATGTGGCTCGACGGGGCACTCTCAAATTTAGTGCGGGGCGCCCTTGCAGACGCCCCGCGACGCGACACTACCATGACTCAAGAACTCTGACTCAGGCGACGCTGTCGGCGACGCGGGACTAAACAACCGACTGGGGTCACATTGACCCGGCAAAGTAAAAATCGACTTAATTGGAAATCTTCATGCAAAGGATTGCAGCATCTTTTGCGCGGCATGACGCATTGTGGTTCGCGTTGTGCTGCAACATCAGCGCGTTCGGCGAAAAAAATTGCGAATCATCAAACCGGCACGATTCGACCGGTAAATTGGCCGCCGTGCGCAGCCGTTGGCACTGCAAGGGATGCGCGTCTTCCGGACTAGGCAATTTTTGCCGGGCAGGATATTGATTAACAGAATGGAAATTTTAAGTTGGTGTGTCCCACATTGGGTCGCCGACTGGAATGAAGGGAAGCCGCCATGCGCTATGATGATTTCCGTCGCAGCGACGACATCGAAGACCGTCGCGACGACAGCGGAGGCGGCGGCGGTGGTGGCGGCTTCGGGATTCCGATGGGCGGCGGTGGCGGGCTCGGCATCGGCACGGTCATCGTGCTCGGCCTGCTTGGCTACGCCTTCGGCATCGACCCGCGCATCCTGATCGGCGGCGCCGAGATTCTCACCGGCGGCGGCCAGGCGCCGAGCTACCAGACCGATCGGCAGTCGTCGGGCGGGCAGGCCAAGCGCGGCGCGCCGACCGACGAGATGGGCAGCATGATCTCAGGCATCCTCGGCGAGATCGACGATCGCTGGAGCGAGATCTTCCAGGCGAGTGGCCAGAGCTACACCGGTCCGAAAATCGTGCTGTTCCGTAACGCCACCAACGGCGGACGCTGCGGCATGGCGCAGTCGGCGATGGGCCCGTTCTACTGCCCGCCGGACAAGACCATCTTCCTCGACACCGGATTCTTCCGCGAGGTCGAGACGCGCTTCCGCGGTTGCTCGGGCAATGCCTGCAAGTTCACCGCGGCCTATATCATTGCGCATGAGGCCGGCCATCACATCCAGAACCTGCTCGGCATCATCCCGCGCGTGAATCGGCTGCAGCAGCAGGCCGACAAGAAGGACGCCAACGCGCTGCAGGTCAAGGTCGAGCTGCAGGCCGATTGCCTCTCCGGCGTCTGGGTCAACCGCGAGGAGAAGAAGCGGCCGGGCTTCCTCGAGGCCGGTGACATCGACGCCGCGCTGACCACCGCCAATGCGATCGGCGACGACACGCTGCAGCGGCAGGCGACGGGCAGAGTGGTGCCGGACTCATTTACCCACGGCTCCGCCGCGCAGCGCAAGCAATGGTTCATGACCGGCTACCAGCAGGGCACCGTGCAGGCCTGCAACACGTTCGGTGGCGGTACCTAGCTCTACGTCGCGTCATCCCCGGATGAGTGCGAACGCGCTCACTCGGGAGGTGCTCGTCTCTTCGGCGAGCCTCGAAGGATAAAGCGCCCGTGGCCCATCCTTCGAGGCTCGCAAGGGCTCGCACCTCAGGATGACGGCTGTGGGTTTGGAACGAGGTGCGAAATGTCCTCAATCGACGAATCCAAAACCTTCGTCCCGCTCAACATCGCGGTGCTGACGATTTCCGACACCCGCTCGCTGGCGGACGACAAATCGGGCACTACGCTCGCCGATCGTCTCACCGCGGCCGGCCACAAGCTGGCGGCGCGCGAGATCGTTACCGATGATGTCGAGGCGATCCGTGGCGTGATTCGGCGCTGGATCGCGGATCCGGGCGTCGACGCCGTGATTACCACCGGCGGCACCGGCTTCACCGGCCGCGACGTGACGCCGGAGGCGGTCGAGCCGCTGTTCGAGAAGCGCATGGACGGCTTCTCGATCGCCTTCCACATGCTGAGCCACGCCAAGATCGGGGCATCGACGATCCAGAGCCGCGCTACCGCCGGCGTTGCCGGCGCGACCTTCATCTTCTGCCTGCCCGGTTCGCCCGGCGCCTGCCGCGACGGCTGGGACGGCATCCTCGCCGCGCAGCTCGACTACCGCACGCGGCCCTGCAATTTCGTCGAGATCATGCCGCGGCTCGACGAGCACCTGCGCCGTCCGAAGGCGAAAGGGGCGAGCGCGTAGCTGCTACGTCGCTCCACCGTCATTCCCCGATGCGCAATCGCGCATCTGAGGGCATCGCGCAGCGATGAGCCCGGAATCCATCGGGCCACAGAATGTGCGGCGAAATGGATTCCGGGCTCGCGCTGCGCGCGCCCCGGAATGACGAAGATGGACGGGGTGACGCGTTAAAGCTCCAGCTCCCAGGTCTCGCCGACCAGGTCGACGCCAAAGCTGTGGTGCTTCTCTTCCTTCACCCGCTGAAAGCCGGCGCGGGCGTAGATGCCGCGCGCAGCGACCAGGATGCTCTGGGTCCACAGCGTCATCTTCGTGTAGCCCATCTCGCGCGCGGAGCGGATGCACTGCTCGACTAGGGCGCGGCCGACACCGAGCCCGCGCGCCTTCTCCCCCACCGCCAGCAGTCGCAGCTTGGCGACCCCATCGCCGCCGTTGACGAGGAAGACCGATCCGACCGGCTCGCCGTCAACCTCCGCGATCCAGCAATGTTCGCAGGCCGGATCGAACGATCGCAGAAACTGCGCGCAGATCTCGGCCACCAACGCCTCGTAGCTGATGTCCCAGCCATACTCCTCCGCGTAGACGCGCCCTTGTTGCGAGATCACCCAGCCCATGTCGCCGACGCGATGGCTGCGCAACAGGAAGCCGACCGGCTTTTCCGTCGGCGGCTCCAGCGACTGCTCGATCGTGCCCATCGCGCGCACCACGGCGGCGCGACGGTCGCTGTCCATCTGCTTCAGCAGGGCGCCGACCTCGCTGCGCGAGCGGCTGTCGAGATCCGCGGCCGCAGTGCGGCCCTTGGCGGTGAGGGCCACCTCATTGACGCGCTTGTCGGCCTTCGACGGCTTGCGGCTCACGATCTGGCGGCGCTGCAGCGCCGCCAGCGTGCGGCTGACGAAGCCGGCATCGAGGTCGAGATCGCGCACCAGATCGGTCGCGGTGCAATTTTCGCTATGCGCGAGCTCGTAGATGACCCGCGCTTCCTGCAGCGTGAACGTCGAGTGCAGCAGCTTCGGCTCGATGATGCCAAGCTTGCGGGTGTAGAACCGGCTGAAGCCGCGGACCGCGGCAACCTGGCCCTCGAGGGCCGCGTCATAGGAGTTTGATTCCATCAAGCATATTATTTGACGGAATCAAATAATATGCAAGTGGCTTCACGCCACCATGATCCGGCTGCGCAGCATGGTGCGGGAGGACCGGCCGAGCCGGCGCAGCAGGCGTGCTTCGGAACGGCGCGCGTCCGGCCGGTAGCCGCCGATCCTCTCGTAGTGGTCGCGCGCGATCAGGAGGCCCTGTTCGGCCGAGGGGCCGGTGATCATGCGGGCGACGAATTTGAGGCCGTCGCGCAGGCCGGGATCGGAATAGGGCGCGCGGGCATAGCGGAAGATGCCGGCGCGGTCCTTGCCGCTTGCCGCCACCATCTGGATGAACTGGGTGGTCTCCTCGATCCAGCCGGCATCGAGCACCGCGCCCGGATGCAGGAACATCAGCCAGGGCGACCGCGCCTGCCGTGCGCCCGCCGCGAGCGCCGCGGCGCGCGTGCCCTCGAACCGCAGGAACCCGCAGCCGGCAACGTCGGCCACGCGCTCCATGATGTCGGTATTGGTGCGGTCGACCAGCAGCACCTCGCGGATCACGCCGGCGGCCGCGCCCGGGACCAGCGCCGCCAATGTTGCGACCGCGGTGCGCTCGACCCCGTCGGTTGGAATGATCACGCTCAGCATGATTTGAGGCTTCGGTGGCTCAAACGGTTCAGGAAACTCCGGCCGTGTTATCACCTTGTCATATTCAAAGCAGCCTGTTCGCCTGCAGAATTTTGTAGCAAGGTTCTGTGGAATTTCTCCGCCCATGTTCTTGATTTGTTCTCACGCTGTGTTAGCTTCGGAACATGAGCCGAGCATCCTCTCATGCCCTCAAGCACCCGCCGGTAACGGCGCCCTCCGATAACCCGGCGGGTGCACCCACCCCTTTTCCCGAACTTGCGGTCGCGATCGAGCGCGAGCGACGGCGTGGCCGCGGCGCGCAGTCCAATGCCAGCGGCCGTTACGAGGCCGAGGCGCGGGTTGCCTTCGACGATGGCTGGCAGAGCCTTGAAGACCTGCCACCGTTCAGCACCAGCGTGGCGCTCGACACCTCGCGCAAGGTCATCAGCCGAAACGATTCGCCGGACATCGGCTTCGATCGTTCGATCAATCCCTATCGCGGCTGCGAGCATGGCTGCGTCTATTGCTTCGCCCGGCCGACCCACGCCTATCTCGGCCTGTCGCCGGGGTTGGACTTCGAATCGAAGCTGTTCGCCAAGCCGGACGCGCCCGCGCTGCTCGAGAAGGAGCTGGCTGCGCCCGACTATGAAGCGCGGATGATCGCGATCGGCACCAACACCGATCCGTATCAGCCGATCGAGCGCGAACGGAAAATCATGCGCGGCATTCTCGAGGTGCTGGAGCGCGCCGGCCATCCGGTCGGCATCGTCACCAAGTCGGCGCTGGTGACCCGCGACATCGATATCCTGGCGCGGATGGCCAAGCGCAACCTCGCCAAGGTCGCGCTGTCGGTGACGACGCTCGACCCGAAGCTCGCCCGCAGCATGGAGCCGCGCGCCTCGACCCCGCCGAAACGGCTCGAGGCGATCAAGCGGCTCGCGGACGCCGGCATCCCGGCCACGGTGATGGTCGCGCCCGTGATCCCGGCGCTGAACGATTCCGAGATCGAGCGCATCCTCGATGCAGCCGTGCATGCCGGCGCCAGGGAGGCGAGCTACGTGCTGCTGCGGCTGCCGCTTGAGGTCCGCGATCTCTTTCGCGAATGGCTGATGGCCAACTATCCCGACCGCTACCGCCACGTCTTCACGCTGATCCGCGACATGCGCGGCGGCCGCGATTACGACTCGCAATGGGGCACGCGGATGAAGGGCACCGGCCCGATGGCCTGGATGATCGGCCGCCGCTTCGAGATCGCCTGCGAAAAGCTCGGCCTCAACAAGCGGCGCACCAAGCTGACCACCGATCACTTTGCCAAGCCGAAGCGCAGCGGGCAGCAGCTCAGTCTGTTCTGAGGCTAAGGACGTCATTGCGAGGAGCGGAGCGACGAAGCAATCCATGCTTCGGCATATGCGGTACGATGGATTGCTTCGCTTCGCTCGCAATGACGGGAAAGGTAAAATATGAGTAACGCCCCGACCGCACGCTTCACCGTCCTCACGCTCGGCGTCGGCGACATGCGCGCCAGCATCGCCTTCTACGAGTCCCTCGGATTCACCAGAAAGATGCGCGTGACAGGCGAGGAGGTTGCCTTCTTCGAGACCGGCGGCACCGTGCTCGGGCTGTTCCCGTGGCATCTGCTCGCCGCCGACGCCGGGCTGCCCGATCAGCCGCGGCCTTCAGCATTCCGCGGCGTCGCGATCGCCTGGAACTGCAACGACGATGCGGAGGTCGATCGCGTGATGGCGTTCGCGCTGTCGAAGGGCGCGACCTTGCTGAAGCCGGCCCAGCCGACCAGCTATGGCGGTTACTGCGGTTATTTCGGCGACCCTGATGGCCACGCCTGGGAAGTGGTGCGCGCGCCGGGCTTCGAGGTGCTCGAGAACGGGCGGGTCTCGATTCCGGATTAGGGCGAGCCGGCACGCGAGTGCGCTCCCTCGCCCCGTTCTTACGGGGAGAGGGCTGGGGTGAGGGCTGTCTCCGCACATGCTGGCTACAGACGTGCTCGCGGAGAATCCCCCTCACCCGGAACGCATCTGACGATGCGTTCCGACCTCTTCCCGCGCGCGGGGCGAGGTGACGTGGAGTTCGTTTGGGGCATGGGATATCTGTCGACAGCGGATTGAATAACGGGGAAGGGCGCCGGGTTCCCGGTTGCGCCGTGGAGCCGGCTTGATCACCATCCCCGCATGATTCGGGACAAGTCCAAAGCTACGTCAAAGACCTCGTCGAAAAAGGCGCCGGCCAAGCCGGCCAAGCGCGTCATCACCGTGACCCGGCCGAGCTTTCGGCGCGAGCGTGCGCTGATCAAGCGCGGCGTCTGGCCGGTCGCCGGCTGCGACGAGGCCGGGCGCGGCCCGCTGGCAGGCCCGGTGGTTGCCGCCGCCGTGGTGCTGGATCCGAATCGTGTTCCCAGAGGTCTCGACGACTCGAAGCGGCTGACCGCCGAGCGCCGCGAGGAATTGTTCGAGGAGATTTGCGCCACCGCAGCGTTCTCGGTCGCGGTGGCCTCGCCGGCGCGAATCGATCGCGACAATATCCTGCGTGCCTCGCTGTGGGCGCTGGCGCGCGCGGTGCATGCGCTGCCGGAGATGCCGAAGCACGTCTTCGTCGACGGCCGCGACAAGCTCGCGACGCCCTGCGACTGCGATGCCGTGATCGGCGGCGACGGCATCGTCGCCTCGATCGCCGCGGCCTCGATCATCGCCAAGGTGACGCGCGACCGCCTGATGTGCGCGCTGGCGCTGGATTGCCCGGGCTACGGTTTCGAGCAGCACAAGGGTTACGGCGTCCCCGAGCACCTCGAGGCGCTGGACCGGCTCGGGCCGAGCAGCCATCACCGCAGCTTCTTCGCACCCGTTGTGGCCGCGCGGCTGAAGCATTTCCCGGTCGCGGCCGAGCCCGACCTGTTCACGGTGGATGCGACAAGCGAGGCCGCGGCATCCGAAGCGGCGTAGGATCGCTGGACCCGAGCCACAATCTCGCTCGTCATCGCCCGGCTCGACCGGGCGATCCAGTATTCCAGAGACAGTCGTTTTTGATCGAGAAGCCGCGGCGTACTGGATCACCCCGCTTTCGCGGGTGATGACAGCGGAGTTCGAAGTTACTGCACCGGCCTACCTGACGCCGGTTGCCTCCACAGCCGCCTCCCGTTATCAAAACCTTCGGGATCAGATTGCGCCGCTAGATGCGGTAGCTGGGGCATTTCAGGCGTTTCATGCGGTTTACCTCCCTGGTTGTCGAACTGATCCGCGCCCGGCCGCGCCTCGTGGTCTGGGTCGTGGTGCTGGTGCAGGCCGCGATCTGGCTGTTGCTGCCGCTGATTTTCTACGGCAGCCCGCCCGGCAACCTCGCCACCATCCTTGCCTTCGGCCGCGAGTATCAGGTCGGCACCGACATGGGGCCGCCGCTGGCGTTCTGGCTTTCCGACATTGCGTTCCGTGCCGCCGGCAATCACGTGTTCGGCGTCTATCTCCTGGCGCAGGTCTGCGAGATCGTCACCTTCATCGCGTTCTACCAGCTGGCGCGCGCCATCGTCGGTGGCCCGCAGGGCGTGCTGGCGGTCTTGCTGTCGATGACGGTCGTGGTGTTCTCCTCGCCGAGCGTCGAGTTCGGCCCGCTGATTCTGGCGCGTCCGCTGTGGGCGCTGCTGCTGCTGCATTCCTGGCAATTGATCGGGCAGAACCGGCGCAGCGCCTGGTTCGCCTGGTCGATCGATTGCGGCTTGCTGCTGCTGACGACGCCGGCGGCGATCGGCATGATCCTGCTCGTGGTCGGCTTTGCGGTCGCAACCGAGCGCGGGCGGCGTACGCTGCGCGCGGTCGATCCGCTCTATGCGCTGCTGGTCATCATCGTGCTGGCGCTGCCCTATCTGATCTGGCTCATCCGCGCCGACGTGCTGGCGCTGCCGGCCTTGCCTGCGCTCGCCGATCTCAAGGCGCGCGCGCTGCGCTGGGGCGTCGTGCTCGGCGGGCTGATCGTGGCGACGGCCGCGATCGCGCTGCTGGCGATCCTCAATTCGCGCTGGTTCGCCCGCGATAACGAGGACGCGCCGATCATCTACCGTCCGCCGGTCAGCCCGCTGGCGCGCCAATTCGTTTATTTCTTCGCGTTTGCGCCTGCGATCGTGAGCAGTTTCGTCTCCGGCCTGTTCGATCTCGACCGCACCTTCGGCGGCGCCGGCGTGGCGCTGTTGATGTCGGGGCTTGCCGTCGTCGTCGCGACCGGCGATCTGATCCCGCTCCGGCGGCAGCGGCTGTTGCGCTCGGTCTGGGCCTTCGCGGTTGCGGCGCCCGCCGCGCTCGCGCTGGCCGCGGCGCTGTTCCTGCCCTGGACCAGCACCACCGAGATGCCGACCTCGCTGCCGGCAGCCGCAATGGGGCGCTTCTTCGACGACAGCTATGAGCGCCGCACCAACCAGCGCCTGCGTGCGGTGGCCGGCGATCCCGAGCTCGCCAGCCTGATCGCGATGAACGGGCGCCGTCCGCATCTCTTGCTCGACGCCGCGCCGCAACGGACGCCCTGGCTGTCGGTCGCGAAGTTCAACGAGACCGGCGGCGTCGTGGTCTGGCGCGCGCAGGACACCGCCGGCACGCCGCCGCCCGAACTCGCGCAACGTTTTCCCGGCCTGGTGCCGGAAGTTCCGCGCTCGTTCGACCGGCTGGTCAATGGACGGCAGCCGGTGCTGCGGATCGGCTGGGCGATCGTGCGGCCGAAGGGGTCGTAGTTTGATGCGAAGCCGTAGCCCGGATGAAGCGAAATCCGGGGCTGCTTCCTCAAGCTGCGAGGTCAGTCCCGGATTGCGCTGCGCTCCATCCGGGCTACGAAGCCGTCGCGGGCTGCAGCACCTTCGCGATCGCGCGCAGATCCTGCCACGACAGCCGCTTGTAGGACGGCGAACGCAACAGATAGGCCGGGTGGAAGGTGGCGACCGCACGGATCGTGCGCGTGCCGGTGTCGTAGTCGATCCATTTGCCGCGCGTGCGCATGATGCCCTCGCGCGTGCCGAGCAGCGCCTGGGTCGAGGGATTGCCGAGCGTGACCAGCACGTCGGGATTCACCAGCTCGATATGGCGCTGGATGAAGGGCAGGCACACCTGCGTCTCCTGCGGCGTCGGCGTGCGGTTGCCCGGCGGGCGCCACGGGATCACGTTGGCGATATAGGCCTTGCTGCGGTCGAGCCCGATCGCCGCGATCATGCGGTCGAGCAGCTTGCCGGAGCGGCCGACGAAGGGCAGGCCCTCGATGTCCTCTTCGCGCCCCGGCGCCTCGCCGACGAACATCACGCGCGCCTGCGGATTGCCGTCGGCGAACACCAGCCTGGTCGCGGTGTGTTTCAGCGCGCAGCCGTCGAACGCCTCCATCAGCGCGCGCAAGGCTTCAAGCGTCGGTGCCGTCCGCGCAGC
>NZ_VKHP01000142.1 GCF_010811875.1 Bradyrhizobium uaiense | reverse complement strand
GCACCCATGGGCCCCGTGCAAAAGGTAGAAAGCACGGGGGTAGGACCACAGGTGTAACCGAAACAACCCGGCTTTCCCTGCGCGATGGCTTACGGCTTATACGTGCTCTCCCCGGCGAGACTGGGCTCGTTTGTCACCGCCTTCGCAACACGCTTTCGCATCTTGCGCGAGGACACCTGCCACTAGGGCGTCAGGACCACACGACTTCGCCGTCCGCTTCATGTGCACTCGTCAGTTGCGCAATCGGCGTCCACCGCATCTCGACCCACGTTCGTGACGACCGCGAAGCGCCCCTCGTGCCGGGTGAGACGGGAGCATTGAACATCTGAGTTGGGTGCGGCGTCAAGTTAAATTCTGAAAATACGAATGTCGTCGAGTGCCTCGGCGGCGGGACGATAGCAGCTGATCCGTGGCGCACAAGGTTGCCAGCCGGCGATTGCGGTGCCCACTATCGCTATGGTGAATGCTACGATCCGCTCAGTGCGTCAGGGGCGCATGAAGGCGAAGTCCGTATCGGGGTCGCAATTGTCGGCGATGAATCGAAGCTCCGACTGGACGTCGGAGACGCTCCTGTTTTCAAGGTATTTCGAGACGACGAGGCCGAGCAGCGAACGGCAGAGGGCGTCGTGATCCAGTCCGACGGAGGTTGCATCTACAAGTGCTGCAGAGAAATGACGCTTTGCGATTTCGGTTGCGGACATCACACCCTCCCTTTTTTCCTTGTCCTATAGGAGCTCCGCGAGGCGTTTGATCTGCGTCAAATCAGGACCTACGTCCCGTCAATGAAAATCCCGTGACGGCGGCAGGATGCGGACGTTGCGGGGGTGGCGGATCTTTTGCGGCGGGTTGTCGCCGTGATCGCGGCTGATGTCGTTGAGCGGCTCGATCAGCGCCGGGCCTGCCGGCACCGGAAGCTTACGGCCAGGGGATTCGTTGGCGAGGCCGATCAGATCGTGGGAGCGATCGGTCATGCGCTGTGCCACCAGATGCGTCACGCCTTCGGGGCTGCTCTGGATATAGCCCTCGACCAGGATCAGGCGCGCACCCATCACCTCCTTGCGGTACTGCGCCATCACCTTCGGCCATACCACGATGTTGGCGATGCCGGTCTCGTCCTCCAGCGTCATGAACACGACGCCCTTGGCGCTGCCCGGCCGCTGCCGCACCAGCACCACACCGGCGCAAGCGACGCGACGGCGATCGTTGCTGCGGTTGATGCTGTGGCAGGCGACGACGCGCTCCCTGGTGAACATCTCGCGCAAGAACTCCATCGGATGGCCCTTCAGCGACAGGCGGATGGTCTGATAGTCGGCGACCACCTGCTCGGGCCGCGGCATCTCCGGCAGCGGTTTTGTACCCTCATCCGGCTGCTCGCGCGCGGTGGCGGCCTCGAACAACGGCAGCGGCACGTCGTCCGGCAGCCGCCGCACCGCCCACAGCGCCTCGCGGCGGTCGAGCCCGAGCGAGCGGAATGCATCGGCATCGGCAAGCAGGATCAGCGCGCGCTTGGGCAGGCCGGTGTCGCGCGCGAAATCTTCCAGCGAGGTGAACGGCCGGCGGTCGCGCGCGGCGACGATGCGGTCGGCCCAGTCTTTCTCATCTCCGCCCAAGGCCATACGGGAGGTAGGCGGGTTCCCTCCCCCCTTGCGGGGGAGAGTTAGGGAGAGGGGTAAGCCGCACGGGCGGTGGTCGTGGCTTACCCCTCTCTCCAACTCTCCCACGCAAGGGGGGAGAGAGCCCATCCGTTCGTGCCTCCCTGACTCACCTGCACTACGCAGCGTCTGCTGCTGAGCCTTCAGCCGCTCCTCATCCTCATCCAGCCAGTGAAAGCCGTCGATCTGGCGGAAGCCGAGCCGCACTGCGCAGTGATCGCCGACTTTCTCCTCCAGCGTGTTCTGCGCAAAGCTGAAGGAGACATCGACCTCGCGCACCGTGACGCCGTTGTGGCGGGCGTCGCCGACGATCTGCGCCGGGGCGTAAAAGCCCATCGGCTGCGAGTTGAGCAGGCCGCAGCAGAACGCATCGGGATGATGGTGCTTCAGCCACGAGGAGATGTAGACGAGCTGGGCGAAACTCGCGGCATGGCTTTCCGGAAAGCCGTAGGAGCCAAAGCCCTTGATCTGGTCGAAGCAGCTGCGCGCGAAGTCCGGATCGTAGCCGCGCGCCACCATGTTGCCGACCAGCTTCTCCTCATAGGTGCCGATGGTACCGACGTTGCGGAAGGTCGCCATCGAGCGGCGCAGGCCGTTGGCTTCTTCCGACGTGAAATGGGCCGCCTCGATCGCGATCCGCATCGCCTGCTCCTGGAACAGCGGCACGCCGAGCGTCTTGTGCAGGACATTGTAGAGCTCGTCCTTGTCGCCCTTGTCGGGCGCCGGCGACGGATAGCTGACCTTTTCCTGGCCGTTCCGCCGCCGCAAATACGGATGCACCATGTCGCCCTGGATCGGCCCGGGACGCACGATCGCGACCTCGATGACGAGGTCATAGAACGTCCGCGGCCTCAAGCGCGGCAGCATGTTCATCTGCGCCCGGCTCTCGACCTGGAACACGCCGAGCGACTCCCCGCGGCACAGCATGTCGTAGACTTCTTCTTCGTCCTGCGGGACGGAGGCGAGCTCCCAGCGCTTGCCCTTATGGTCATCGATGAGATCAAAACATTTACGGATGCAGGTCAGCATGCCCAGCGCCAGCACGTCGACCTTCATCATATGCAGCGCGTCGACGTCGTCCTTGTCCCACTCGATGAAGGTGCGGTCGTCCATCGCGGCGTTGCCGATCGGCACATAGGTGTCGAGCCGGTCCTGGGTCAGCACATAGCCGCCGACATGCTGCGAGAGATGGCGCGGAAACTCGATCAGCTCGGTGGCGAGCTCGACCGCGAGGTTGATCACCGCGTTTTTCGGGTCGAGCCCGGCCTGCCGCACCTGCATGTCGTTGAGGCCCTTGCCCCAGCTGCCCCACACGGTATCGGCGAGCGCCGCGGTGACGTCCTCGGTCAGCCCGAGCGCCTTGCCCACGTCGCGGATCGCGCTGCGCGGACGATAATGGATAATGGTGGCGATGATCGCGGCGCGATGGCGGCCGTAACGGCGATAGACATATTGCATCACCTCCTCGCGCCGCGAATGCTCGAAATCGACGTCGATGTCGGGCGGCTCCAACCGCTCCTTGGAGATGAAGCGCTCGAACAACAGATCGACCTTGGTCGGGTCGACCGAGGTGACGCCGAGCACATAGCAGACCGCCGAATTCGCCGCCGAGCCGCGCCCCTGGCACAGGATGTTCTGGCTGCGCGCATAGTGCACGATGTCGTGCACGGTGAGGAAATAATGCGCGTATTTCAGCTCGGCGATCAGCGCGAGCTCCTTGTTCAGGGTGGCGCGGAGCTTGTCGTCGATCTTGCCGTCGAAATATTTGTCGACGCCGGCCCAGGTCAGGTCCTCCAGATGCTGCTGCGCGGTCTTGCCCGGCGGCACCGGCTCGTCGGGATACTGGTATTTGAGCTGGTCGAGCGAGAACGAGATGCGTTTCGCAAAGCGCATGGTTTCCGAGATCGCATCCGGCAGGTCGCGGAACAGCCTGACCATTTCATGCGCCGGCTTGAGATGCCGCTCGGCATTGGCCTCGAGCTTGCGGCCGACAGCCTCGATCGTGGTCTTTTCGCGGATGCAGGTCAGCACGTCCTGCAACGGGCGGCGCGCGGGATGGTGATAGAGCACCTCGTTGGTGGCAAGCAGCGGCACGCCGGCCTCGGTGGCGAGACCATGCAGCCGCGCGAGACGGCGCTTGTCGTCGCCGCGATAGAGCAGGCTTGCCGCGAGCCAGACGCCATCGGCGGCGCTCGTCTTCAGCTGCGCGAGCACGTCGAGCGCGTCATCGGTCTCGTACCGATGCGGCAATGCCAGCACCAGCAGCTGACCTTCGGCGAAATCGACCAGATCGGACAAAGTGAGCCGGCAGTCGCCCTTCTCGATACGCTCGAATTCTTGTTTCGACGCGTTTTCTTCACGCGAACCGGTGTCCACTTCGCTGGAAAACGCTCTGCTGCCACCGCGCTTGCCGCGGGTGAGCAGCTGGCAGAGCCGGCCATAGGCGGCACGGTCGCGCGGATAGACCAGGATGTCCGGCGTGCCGTCGATGAAGACGATGCGGGCGCCGATCAGGAGTTTTGGCGGATGAAGAACCTTCTCGCTGTCGAGCTCCTTCCAGGCCCGCACCACGCCGGCCAGCGTGTTGTGATCGGCGATCCCGATCACGGAGATCCCGAGTTCGCCCGCCTGATGCACATAGGCGCGCGGATCGGAGCCGCCGCGCAGGAAGGAGAAATTGCTGGTGATGCCGATCTCGGCATAGTCGGGCATCAGATTCTCGTTTTGACGCGTTTTCTTCACGCGAACCGGCCTCCACTTCGCTTGAAAACGCTCTGCTTCATGCGAACAACCCGTGCACATACCAATTGGCCGGGACCGGCCTGCCCTCTTCGTCCCGCAACTTGCTCTCATAGAGACCATCGCGAAATATCCAGAAGCGCTGGCCTTCGGCGTCCTCGACGCGGAAGTAATCGCGCGTCAGCGCCGCGCCGTCCTGCTTCCACCATTCCATCGCGATGCGCTCGGGGCCCTCGACCCGCACCACCGCGTGCAAGGCGCGCCGCCAGGTGAATTGATGCGGCGGACCGTCCGGCACGCTCGCGAACGGCACCTTGATCGGCTCGGGCCGCTCGAACAGCCTGAGCGGCCGCAGCGGCGGCTCGCCCGTGACGCGCTCCGGCCAGGCCGCGGCGCTCGCGGCGGCCAGATGATGCTGCGCCGGCAACGCCAGCGTTGCGCGCTCGGGGATGTGGCTCTCGAGCGGCAGATGCACGACGACACGTTCGCCGCCGATGCGGGCGGCGATGCGGTCGATCAGTGCCGAGATCTCGTCATTGTCATGCACGGTCGTATCGAGGTCGCGCTGCTGCCGCACCACGATCTCGGTACGCCCGGCGGCGAGGCGAATGAGATCGAAGCCGAAGCCGGGATCAAGGGGATCGTTGAGCGCATCGAGCCGCTCGCGGAACAGGCGGTCGATCATCTCGGGCCGCGTCACCGGCCGGCCGGTCTCGACCATGATCGCGCGCACCGCTCCGTCAGTGCGGAAGAAGCTCGCCTCCAGTTGCCGGGCGCCCTTGCCCTGTCTGTCCATCGCCGCAACCAGCATTTTGGCGAGGCTTGAGAGCGTCAGTGCGATCACGGTGTCGGTCGCGATGGGTTCCGGGAAACGCTTCTCGACGATGTAATCGGGCAGCGGCTTGCGCGGGCTGATCGGGGCATCGCCTCGCCCGAGCGCATGACCGAGCAAGGTGGTGAAATCAGCACCGAACCGCGCCGAGATCTCATGCGGCGCGCGCGCGGCGACATCGCCGATGGTCTTCAGGCCGGCGCGGCGCAGGCCGATGGTCACAGCAGCATCGGCGCCGAGTGCCGACACCGGCAGCG
This sequence comes from Bradyrhizobium uaiense, assembly GCF_010811875.1. GTDB lineage: Bacteria > Pseudomonadota > Alphaproteobacteria > Rhizobiales > Xanthobacteraceae > Bradyrhizobium > Bradyrhizobium uaiense. Next base: position 18,597 of record NZ_VKHP01000142.1, on the reverse strand, counting down.
GGCCGACCGCCGTCGCTTCCGCGCCATCGGCGACGATCTGCCCGGACGTGTAGCGCGTCAGCGTGCGTGCCGCGATCGAGGTGCCGGCAATGGCCGCACTGACGGCAAAGCCGCGCCGGCTCAGCGCATGGGTCACGATCTGCAACAGCGCGCGCTCGCCGCCGAACAGATGCGCGCAACCGGTGATGTCGAGGAACAATCCATAGGGCGGATCGAGCGCGACCAGCGGCGTGAAGCGGTCACACCAGTCGGCGATGTCGTTCAGCGTCTTCAGATCGGCGGCGGGGTCGGCGTCATAGACCGTGAGCTCCGGACAGATCGCCCGCGCATTGGCCAGCGGCAGCCCGATCGACAGCCCGGCCCGCACCGCGGCCTCGTCGATGGAATGAAGCAGGATGGCGTTGTGGTCTTTTGCGACGACGACACTGGGGAGAACGTTGCATTTCGTAAGGGACGCATCGGCAGACGGGTTCTCTCCCCCCTTGCGGGGGAGGGTTAGGGAGAGGGGTAAGCCGCATACGCCGGCGTCCGTGGTACCCCTCTCTCCAACTCTCCCCCGCAAGGGGGGAGAGAGCCCTGCCAATGCGCTCGCCTCACATGAAGGTCCACTTAGCTTGCTTGCAACAAGCTCAGCTTGCGAGGCGATGTCCTGCGCGAGCTTGCGCTTGATGCGGTCGATTGGCAGGCGCGGCAGCCACAGGCTGAGGATGCGCCGACGGTTCACTGAATTGGCACTCATCACATTTCCATTCCATGATCCATCGCCCGACCGGGCCATGACGATTGCGCACGAGTTCGGCCTCGAAGCGCGGCGCGCCCCAGACGCTTGCGGCATGGCCGGGCGGCGAATGCGCCGCGCGCACGATCCAGCGCGTCTCCGCGGTCGAAGGGATCGCCGTCGCCGCGATCCGCAGCACCAGCGCGGTGACGCCGGAGGCTTGCGCGGCCAGGGTCAATTTGCGGCTGGCGACGAGATCGAGCTGGCGCGCCTGGCCCCAGATCTCGAGCACGACCGCGCCGAGCGCATCGCAGGCCAGCGCATCGGCCGCGGTGCGCAGGCCGCTGTCGACATCGGCGGCACGCACCGTGACCAAGAGGCGCGGATCGAGGCCGAGCTCGGCAAGCCCGCTCATCGACAGCGCGCCGTTCTCGCGATCGGAAAAATCCTGCCGCACCCAGACCAGCGGCTTGCGCGCCGATATCCGTCCGGCGAGACCCGCGATGAAGCCGGTCGCCGCGCCGCTCTGATGGCCGGCCGCAAACACCTCGTGCAGCGCAGCCGGCGCAAGCCCGCCGCGCAGCATCGCGTCCGCGCCGGCATGGCCGAGCGCGATGCGGTTCGGCATCGTCGCATCCGAAGGCGCCTCGATGCGCGCGATGCTGCCGCGCAGAGACGCAAGCGTACCCATGCGTGCGCCGTTCATTGCGCCGCTCCTTCCCAACCAAAATTTGAGGCCGTCACTGATCTGAACAGAGAACCAGGGACTGGCCCATTTGTTCATGATATGTTCTAATATAAAGCTAACAGGGCCCACGGAGTCAATCGGATTGGTGGGCTCAGTGATTCCTGAGTGGAATCAATGGGATTAAGCCACAGCCGAACCAGGCGGGCGCTGATCTTCCGCAATATCATGCGCGGAAGGCCGCGAAAATGGCGGCGTGACGGAAACGGAGCAATCGCATGCGTATCATCGTGCTCGACAACGACACCGATTTCGAGGGCTGGCGCAAGGCCTCGCGGCGCCTGGCATTGAATGACGTGAAGCCTTCGGAGATCGCGTGGACCGTGCGCCGCGACGACGAACTATCCTCCGCATCCTGCGCGAATGAATTGCCGGACACACCGCAGGCGCAGTTCAATGTGTCAGCCAAATTCGTCGAGCTCGCAAAGGCCGCGATCCTGCATCGGAGCGACGCGCGCTTCGCCCTGCTCTATCGCCTGCTGTGGCGGCTGCGCAGCCATCACGACCTGCTCAGCGCGACTGATGATCCCGATGTCGCCGAGGTCCATGCGATGGCGCGCGCGGTGTATTGCGACATCGACAGGATGCACGCGCATCTCCGCTTCCGCGAGATCGGCCGCGAGCGGACGGCACATTACGTCGCCTGGTTCGAGCCGGAGCATCGCATCGTCGAGCTCGCTGCACCTTTCTTCGCCGGCCGCTTCGCCGACATGCCGTGGTCGATCCTGTCTCCCGACGTCTGCGCACATTGGGACGGGCACGCGATCTCGATCACGCCGGGTGTCGCCAAATCCGAGGTGCCGAGCGAGGATCGACTCGAGGAGGCCTGGCGGCGTCATGACAACGGCTTCTCCAATCCCGCACGACTGAAAGTGATGGAGATGCCGCAGGCCTATTGGAGGAACCTGCCCGAGGACTCGATCATTAAGCCGTTGATCGAAGACGCCATGCGCATGACCAGCGGCGCCTTCATCGCACGCAAGGCGATCGAGCCGCAGCGGCAGGATCACCCGATGGCCCGCAAGCAAGTTCAAGACAAACAAGCTCACGACACGCACGATGCGATTGCCGCCTTGCGCGCCGAGGCCGCCGATTGCCGCGCCTGCCCGCTGTGGAAGGACGCAACGCAGACCGTGTTCGGCGAAGGACCGCAAGGCGCAACGCTGATGCTGGTCGGCGAGCAGCCCGGCGACAAGGAGGATCTCGCAGGCCATCCCTTCGTCGGACCGGCCGGGCAGATGCTCGATCGCGCGCTTGAGGAAGCCGGCATCGATCGCGCCAGGGTCTACATCACCAACGCCGTGAAGCATTTCAAATTCGTGCCGCGAGGCAAGATCCGGCTGCACCAGAAGCCGGGCACAGCTGAGATCCGCGCCTGCCGTCCGTGGTACGTGCGCGAGCTCGCCGCCATCAGGCCGCAGCTCGTGGTGGCGCTCGGCGCCACCGCCGCACAGAGCGTGCTCGGCAAGATCACGCCGGTTAACAAGAACCGCGGCCATCTCATCGACCACGACGGAACCAAGGTGCTCATCACCGTGCACCCATCCTATCTGTTGCGACTGCCTGATGAGAAAGCCAAGGCGCTGGAATATCAGCGCTTTATCGACGACCTGAAAATCGCCGCGGATCAATTGCGCGATTCGGCCCACGCGGCCTGAGTTCCGCCGAACCGGCGGAACCAGGGAACCACACTTCAACGTGAAATTGTTCTAAACGCTGATAAATCCCTACAACCTTTAATTGATCCGTGGTACTGTGACGTGTTTCGCAGGTATCGGGCGTCATGTTCACGCCATGGCGTACCCTGAGGCGGGCGCGCTGCGCGGTTTGCTAGCCCCAATCGTGCGGCGCGCCACCTCATCTGTCCCCCAATCATCCTCCTCTCGCTCGCCGCCTCCTCTCGCTTGCCGCGCCCGCCGGATTTTTCCGATCGCTGGACTCTGTCGGCTCGGTCGCGTCGCCTGTGTGATCTCATCTGCACAAAGTTCTCGCCCCGCGAAACGCAGGCAGCGCGTTTCCGTCGCGATCGGTGATCGCCTGTTGCAGAAGATTGCCACGAGGTCGCGAAGGCGCGTGAGCCGTCAACGCGTTGCACAAAAATTCGCCCCGATGTCCACCGTGATGGCTGAGCGCCTCATTTCACGGGGCGGATTTCAATTGCTTGTCATATGCATCGATCAAAATCGGAGGCATTGGGACAGGAGTTTACCATGAGCGATATGGCGTTACCCGGCTCGATCGAGCCCGCCTTGAAAAAGGGTCCGGACCTCGACAAGGGCTTCCACCCGATGACGGGAATCATCTATTTGGGCGTGGTTGCGGTCGCGCTGCTGTTCGTTGCCTACAGCATCTATGCCGACGTCGACGCCACCGGTGCGCGTGTCACGTCGTTTCTGCCGTACATCATGCTGTTCGTTGCGCTGCTGATTGCGCTCGGCTTCGAATTCGTCAACGGCTTCCACGACACCGCCAATGCGGTCGCGACCGTGATCTACACCCGCTCACTGCCAGCGCATGTCGCCGTCGTATGGTCGGGCCTGTTCAACCTGTTCGGCGTACTGCTCTCGAGCGGCGCCGTCGCGTTCGGCATCGTGTCGCTGCTTCCGGTCGAACTGATCCTGCAGGTCGGCTCCAGCGCCGGCTTTGCGATGGTGTTCGCGCTCTTGATCGCCGCCATCATCTGGAATCTCGGCACCTGGTGGCTCGGCCTGCCGGCCTCGAGCTCGCACACCCTGATCGGCTCGATCATGGGCGTCGGCATCATGAACGCGCTGCTGCGCGGCCGCGACGGCACCTCGGGCGTTGACTGGTCGCAGGCGGCCAACATCGCCAAGGCGCTGCTCCTGTCGCCGCTGTTCGGTTTCGTGCTCGCCGCCGGCCTGCTCTACATCCTCAAGGCGGTGCTGGCGCGCGCCACACCAGCACTGTTCGGCGAGCCGGTCGGCGACCAGCCGCCGCCGTGGTGGATCCGCGGCATCCTGATCCTGACCTGCACGCTGGTCAGCTTCTTCCACGGCTCCAATGACGGCCAGAAGGGCATGGGCCTGATCATGCTAATCCTGATCGGCACGGTGCCGACCGCTTATGCGCTGAACCGCGCGCTGCCCGCGAGCCAGATCGAGTACTTCGCCGCGCATTCGACCGCGGCCAGCAAGGTCATCGAAGGCAAGGCTGCCGGCTACAACGTGATCGGCAATCCGCGCCCGGCCGTGACCAACTATGTCTCGCAGCACCAGATCAACGAGGGCACCTTCCCGTCATTGGCGGTGCTGGTCCGCGACATCGGCCAACAGGTCGCCCAGTACGGCTCGCTGGCCAAGTTCCCGGCTGACGTGGTCGGCAACACCCGTAACGACATGTACCTCGCCTCGGAAGCGATCCGCCTCCTGATGAAGGACAAGGAAGCCGAGCTGACCGCGGCCGACGTCGCCACGCTGAACGAGTACAAGGGCTCGCTCGATGCCGCGACGAAGTTCATCCCGAGCTGGGTGAAGTTCGCCGTCGCCATCGCGCTCGGCCTCGGCACCATGGTCGGCTGGAAGCGCATCGTCGTCACCGTCGGCGAGAAGATCGGCAAGACCCACCTGACCTATGCGCAGGGCGCCTGCGCCGAGATCACGGCGGCTGCGACGATTGCGGCGGCCGACGGCTACGGCCTGCCGGTCTCGACCACGCACGTGCTGTCGTCAGGCATTGCCGGCACCATGGCAGCCAACGGCTCCGGTCTGCAATGGGCGACGATCCGCAACATCGCGATGGCCTGGGTGCTGACCCTGCCGGCCGCGATGATCCTCTCGGGCTGCCTGTACTACGTGTTCTACCACGTGTTCTGATGCGCCATGCTTTCGGCGCGGCAACGCGCCGGACGGAAGGCCCGCATCATCGTGCGGGCCTTTTCTTTTGAGACACTCCCGTCGTTGCAAGGAGTGCGACATGTGCCGGCACATTGGAACAGCCGCACGATCGACGACTTTGTATTCGGAGCATTGGACGGATTTCCCGTTCTGCAACAAACAAAAGGCCAGCTTCACGAGAAGAGCGGCGGCCCACAACTCGCAGCTGGACCAGCGCCATGACCGAGTACATCGTGCGGTTTTTCATTGGCGGCGTTGTCGTCTCCGTCTTCGCCATGCTTGGGGACATCCTGCGCCCGAAAAGCTTCGCCGGCTTGTTCGGCGCTGCGCCATCCGTTGCCCTTGCCACATTGGGCATTGCCATCTGTCAACACGACCCTGGCTACGCTGCACTGCAAAGCCGCACGATGGTGGCGGGCTGCATTGCACTCGCAACTTATAGCATCGTCGTCTGCCATCTGCTCATGCGTGGGCGCGTCCGCGCGTTGCCTGCCACACTGCTGTCCTTCGTGGTCTGGCTGGCAGTCGCATTCGGCCTGTTCAGCCTTGGCGGAGGAGCGGCATGAAGCTGCCAATCGGCCTCTCATTGGCTTCGTTGCATGAGAGCCGCTGGTACGAATACCTGATTCGATTTGCGCTCGGCGGAGCCGCTACGGTTCTTACCGGCCTCATCAGTAGCTACTATGGTGCGGCGGTCGGGGGCCTGTTCCTCGCGCTTCCCGCCATCTTCTGCGCGAGCGCGACGCTGATCGAAAAGCATGAAATCCGCCGCAAGCAAAAGGCAAATCTCCACGGCGAGCGGCGCGGACAGGAGGCCGCGTCACTTGACGCCATGGGGGCCGCGCTCGGGGCGATCGGCATGCTTGGATTTGCCGTCTCGTTTTCCTGGCTCGTGACCGATAGCGTGGCAGCCGCTTTTGCCGTCGCCTCGCTGGCCTGGCTGCTCGTCTCTTGCGCGACTTGGTTGATCTGGCGCCTCGCGCGTCAGGTTCAGCGAGAGCGCATCGCCGACAACAGCAGCGGCTCCGCCATCACGCGAAGCCGCTCCAACTGAGAACCCCTCAAGTTCAGCCGACGCGTGCGGCCTTCCTGTTGATGCCCTTGCGCAGAGCGACGCTATTCAGCTTGGTGTTCGCGGCCTTTTCCTCGTTGAGATTGGTCGTCAGGTAACGCACGATATCGTCATGGCCAAGCTCCTCGGCCCAAGCAATCAACGTGCCGTACCGGCACATCTCATAATGCTCGACGGCCTGCGCATTTGCGACGATGCCGGCATCAAGAACGGCCTTGTCCTCGATTTCTCCAGCGGTCTCATCCGCCTCCTGGATGATGCCGTCGATTGCCGGACACTTCGTGCCGCTGGGCTGCTGGCCGAGCTTTTCAAATACCTTCTGAAGGCGCTCGACCTGCCTGTTGGTTTCCTCCAAATGGTTCTTGAGTCCCATGACCAAGTCGCGATTGGTCGCCTTGTCGATCATCTTCGGCAGCGATTTGATGATCTGCTGTTCGGCGTAGTAGATGTCTTGCAGACCATGCACCAGCAGGTCTTCCATCGATTTAATGTCCTTGGTGAAGATACCCATTGTCGGCCTCTCGTCTATTGATGGCTTTGGTTTCTTTTGACAGCCTTGGAACGCCCACGCCCGGCTCCTGTTCCTGTTGCGCAGGCCCGGCAGCGCACCGGTTGGCGGCCAACGGACTACCTAGGAACGTCCAGGTCCGACAGATGTTATTGAGGTCTCCGATAGAAAGCGCCGAAAGGCCTGGATGGCAGACGGAACGATCGCAACTACTGGCATTGCTGCTCATGGCGCCCTGCGCCTGCCTACGGTCGAGATAGACAGCTACGATATCGAGCTGAAGGACAACCACGGGTTCATCGGGGATCGGGCGAACAAGGAGGCATTCTGCGATATCCTCGGACGATGGCGCAGACCCATGCGCAAGTCGGGCCAGGACCCGTTTGGCAACGAGCCTTCCAAGAACGTCAGCAAGAAGGCCCTCGATGCGATCCTTACCGGCGACGACACCGAAGCGTCAGCCGTCGTTCAAAGTGCCATCGAGGCGTTCTCGCAGCAGCTTGCCCATGTGACGCGGCGCTTCCTCAAATCCAAGGCTTGGGACAAGACGGAACGGATCGTCGTAGGCGGCGGCTTCCGCGAAAGCCGCCTCGGCGAACTCAGCATCGCGCGCGCCGAGATCCTCTTGCGCGACGATTTCAAGGTCGAGATGTGCCCCATTCGCCATCGTCCCGACGATGCCGGCCTGCTGGGCGCGCTGCATCTTGCGCCCTCCTGGATCTTTCAGGGATTCGATTCAATTCTCGCCGTCGATATCGGCGGCACCAATATCCGCTGCGGCGTTGTCGAAACCCGCAGCGAGAAGTCGCCGGACCTTTCCAAGGCGCGGGTGCGGAAATTCGAGCTGTGGCGTTACGCCGACGACGCCTCAACCCGGAAAGGTGCCGTCAAACGGCTCGTGAAATTGCTCCGACACCTGATCTCTGCCGCCGAGAAAAAGAAACTTAAGCTCGCCCCCTTCGTCGGGATCGCCTGTCCGGGGCTGATCGAAAGCGATGGATCGATCGAAAGGGGCGCGCAAAACCTTCCGGGCAATTGGGAGGCCGACGGATTCAACCTGCCGACGAGCCTGGTGGAGGCCATCCCGCGCATCGGCAAGCACTATACGACGGTCGTCATGCACAATGACGGCGTCGTGCAGGGGCTCTCCGAAATCCCCCGGATGCAAGACGTCAAACGTTGGGGCATCCTGACCATCGGAACAGGCCTCGGCAACGCCCGCTTCACCAACCGCAGCGGTAAAAACTAGGAGACGCCTGCGGCCTTCGCCTTGAGCTGCCTCATCCTGCCAATCTTAACTTATGTAAATCCCCTCCCCGCTGTCGCAGAGTAGGGTGTCGTCGGCTCATAGCACCGGCGGTTTGCTCGGAATGGTCCAAATTCGACGCGCCGGAGGGGCTGCAGCACATGCCGATTGACATGATGATCCGCAAAGTGAGGCTTCATACCGGCCTCACCGAAGAGGATACCGCCGCGCTGCGTTCGATCGTATCAAGCGTGCGCGATCTCGGCGCCGGAACATCCATCATGCAAGAGGGCGAGATCAGCCGCCACTGCTGCGTCATGTTAAGCGGCTTCTCCTACCGTGCCAAAGTGTCGGACGGCGGCAAGCGGCAGATCCTGTCGTTTCACATCGCAGGCGACATGCCGGACCTCCACGGGATGTTTCTCAAGCGAATGGATCACGACCTCACCACGTTGACGCAGGCGCGGGTCGGCTTCATCGACCACCGGGCGTTAAGGCAGGTCATCAGTCTGCGCCCTGCCGTTGCGGAAGCCTTGTGGCGCGAGACTTTGATCGACGCGGTGCTGTTCCGGGAATGGATCGTCAGCCTTGGGACCGTCCCGCTGCAGCGCGCATGGCCTATTTGGTGGCGGAGTTGCGTCAGCGCTTGGCCGCGATCGACATGGTCGCTGAGGACCAGTTCCGGTTTCCCGTCACTCAGGCAAAACTTGCGGAAGCGCTTGGATTGAGCACGGTGCATGTCAACCGGGTCCTCCAGTCCTTTCGAGCGCAAGGCATCCTCGATATTCACGACAGCGTCGTCACTTTGCGTGACATCGAAAAGATCGTGGAGATCGGCGGATTCAATGAACTGAACCTTCTACCGCTCGAAAGTGCTTAGGAACGATGAGGTCGGTGTAGCTTTGGCGAGGATGCCGACCTATTACTTCAGGATTTCCGGCACCGACCCGTTCTTCACCGCGGATGGCGTCGAGTTGTCCAACGATGCCGTCGCTTGGCAAGAGGCGCGTTCGCTGTTGCAAGACGCCCAAGAGAGCTTGCAAGCGGGCGAGGATTGGACACTTGAAGTGCTCAGAGACCAGCGCCCACTGTTCCGAATTTGGCTGCACAGCGAAAAGGCCGGCGACACTCCCGGACGCCCTGCTCGAAGGTGACTGAATCGCTGGTGCGCCAAAGCCGGCTCCGCTGGGCTACGCCGAGGCCAGCCGGGGTGCGCATCAACTGGTTGTGGACACCTGCTTAGCTCTGCCCGCCCTTGCGGCCGGCTTCCTTGCACCCTGCTTCCAAGGCACGCTGCGGATCGTTGGCGAAGTCTTGCTGTCCGCCTCGTTCCTCGTTTGCCACAGGGATTCTCCATGTTGCCCGGCCCTATCGACCCAACAGTGCACAAAAGGCGCCGTTCCTAAGTCGATCCCGCCTGGAGGAGACGACAGCCACGCATCAATGCGCGCGGCATTGTCGGCGCTACGGACCCGCTGCAGCAGAAACTCCCGCTCCTTGCCCGGCGGCGTGCGCCTTGCCTTTTCCTTCGCCTGCCTCGCGAAATGCCCCAATCGCTTCTGTAACGACGTGGTTTGCTTAAACCGATTACGCCTCTTCTTCATGTGCTCCAACCGCGTTGGGGCTGAGTTGGCGGGAGCGCGCCGTTGCGTTCTCAATCACCGACTCGCCGATCTGCCCGTGTCGGTAATCTAGAACCTGGCTCGATTGGCAACGATAACATACGTCAACGGGTAATCGCCGACGTCGATGCCGCCATGGATGCGGCGCTCAACGAGTCCGGGGCTGCGTGGCCCCGGCCCCGGTGACGCTGCCGACACGATGAGATGCGTGAAAGTCACGCCGTCCCCGAAAGCAATCACACTCGTCGTCATTCGGCGCGAGGCCGTGCACTCAGGCAGCGTGACCCTTGTCGCAAGCCTTGGCGACCTCGGCCAGCAGGCCGCGTGCCCATTTGTGCAGGCCTGATTTCGCCGTCCTGGCGCTCCAGTACATGTCGATCGAGATCGGCACCCGGAACGGCAGCGCGGCGACGTGCAGGCCGCCACGCATGGCCCGCGCCAAATGATGCGGGATGGTCGCGACGAGCCTTGTGCCGGCAATGATGCGCTCCAGACTGTCGTGGTTCGGAAGGCTGACCACCGGCGCGATCTCGATCTTCCTTGCCTTGAGCGCAGCGAGATAAAGCGGCTGCCACTCGCCGCTATGGGTGATGAAGACATGCTCGGCCCTGGCATAGGCCGACAGCGCGATCCGGCCGCGCGCCAGCGGATTGGCCGGATCCATCACGCAGACATAGTGATCGGTCAGGATGTGGCGCCTGAAGAAACTTTCGCCGACGACCCCGACCGGGCCAAGGACGATGTCGCACTGGTTCTGCTTGAGGTGGACGTCGCCATGGCCCGCGGCATCCAGCAAAACGAGGCGAACCTGCGGTGCGCCGGCACGCAGCCGCGCACTGAATTGCGGGATCAGGGTCTGGCGTTCGTGATAATTGCAGGAGATCGTCACGCTGCCCTGCGCCGTCACCGGGTCGAATGCGACCGGCGAGGCGAGCCCGTCGATCTCGCCGATCATGTCCCGCGCCCAGCCGACCAGCGCCGCGCAACGCTCGGTGGCCGCCACGCCATTGCCGTTGCGGACGAACAGCGGGTCATGCAGCGCGCCGCGCAGCCGCTCGACCGCATAGCTGATGGTCGACTGATTGACGTCGAGCCGCTTCGCCGTCGCCGAGAACGAGCGCAGATCGTAGACCAGCACGAGCGTCCGCAAGGTCCCGATGTCGATCGGATCGATCGAGGAATTGGCCGCCACGCTGCACCTCCCGCTTTGCCGGCACCCCAGCCTAGCACAAGATCATCGACTATTTCGATGGCCTAGATCGATCCCATCGAATTGAGCGATTGCATCCCCGGCGCTAGCCTTCACAAAAAACCGCTCCGGGAGGACCAATGGCCAGCACCGTGCCTGTCGTCACTGACATCGCGTATCAGGATTTGCTCGACGACCCCTATCCGATCTTCCGCCGCCTGCGCGAGCTGGCGCCGGCGGTCTATGTCGAACCCGCGAAGCTGACGCTGGTGACGCGCTTCGACGACATCACGCGGATCGAGCGCGATCCCGCGACCTACTCGGCCGATAACCCCGCCTCGCTGGTCAACAAGGTGATGGGGCCGACCTTCATGCGCAAGGACGGCGCCGAGCACGCGATCGGCCGCAAGGCGATCGAGCCCTCGTTCCGTCCGGCCACGATCAAGGAGCATTGGGCGCCGCAATTCACCGCGATCGCGGAACAACTGATCGATAATCTGTCGGTGGCTGACAGCGCCGACCTGTTCTCCACACTCGCCGCGCCGATGGCCTCGCTCAGCCTGATGGCAATGATCGGCTTTCGTGAGATGCCGTGGCAGACCCTGGCCGAATGGTCGCAAGCCTTGATCGACGGCGCCGGCAACTATGCCGCCGATGCCGAGATCGAGCGCAAGGCGATGCAGGCGAGCGCCGACGTCGATGCCGCGATCGACGCCGTGCTCGAGGATCACCGCAGCCACCCCAATCCCTCGATCCTGTCCTCGATGGTCAATGCCGATCCGCCGATGCCGATCGACGGCATCCGCGCCAACATCAAGGTGATCATCGGCGGCGGACTGAACGAGCCGCGCGACGCGATCCTGACGCTGGTGCTCGGCCTTTTGGAGAACCCCGCACAGAAGGCCGACGTGCTGGCCAGGCCGGAGCTATGGCCCGCCGCGCTCGAGGAAGCGGTGCGCTGGATCTCGCCGATCGGCATGTATCCGCGCCGGGTGACCCGCGACGTCGAACTCTCCGGCACCGTGCTGCCCGAGGGCCTTCAGATCGGCTTGTGCGTGGGCGCTGCGAACCGTGACGGCAACCGCTTCGCTGCGCCCGATCGCTTCGACGTGACGCGGCCCAAACAATCGCATCTGGCTTTCGGCGCCGGACCGCATTTCTGCGCCGGCACCTGGGTGTCGCGGCTCACCGTCGGCAAGATCGTGGTGCCGATGCTGTTCGACCGCTTGCGCAATCTGCGCCTCCACGAGGAGACGCCGCCCGTCGTTCGCGGCTGGGTGTTCCGCGGTCCGGTATCGCTGCCGGTGCGATGGGATGCTTAATGAAGGGCGCTTCCCACCACTCGTCATTGCGAGGAGCGAAGCGACGAAGCAATCCATTGTGCCGCGCAAGCGGATAGATGGATTGCTTCGCGGAGCCTGTCATCGGGCGGCGCTGCGCGCCGACCCGTTGGCTCGCAATGACCGCTCGGTGAGCCTCACGCCGCCAGCGCATTCTCCACGATCTTCACGAAATACGACGTGCCGTAGACGATCGCCTCGTCGTTGAAATTGTAGGCGGGGTGATGCAGGCCGGCGCTGTCGCCATTGCCGCAGAAGATGAAGGCGCCGGGCCGTGCTTCCAGCATGTAGGAGAAATCCTCGGCCCCCATCAGCGGCGGCATTTCATGCACGTTGGATGCGCCGGCGACCTCGCGCGCGATGCGGCCCGCGAATTCGGTCTGCGCCTCATGGTTGACGGTGACGGGATAGCCGCGCTCATAGGTGAGATCGATCTTCGCGCCGGTCATCTTGGCCACTCCATCGACCACCTCGCGCACGCGCTTCTCGATGAGGTCGCGCACTTCCCGGGTCAGCGTGCGCACGGTGCCTCGCAGCTCCGCGGTCTGCGGGATCACGTTGCGGGCATTGCCGGCGTGGAATTCGCACATCGAGATCACGGCGGAGTCGAGCGGATCGACGGTACGCGCGACGATCTGCTGCAACGCGGTGATGATCTGCGCGCCGACCAGCACGGAATCGATGCATTTGTGCGGCCGCGCGGCATGGCCGCCGAGCCCTTCGATCTTGATGTCGATCGCGTCGGTCGCAGCCATGATCGGGCCGGTGCGGATCGCGAACGAGCCGATCGGAATCCCCGGGCCGTTGTGCATGCCGTAGACCTGCTCGATCCCGAAGCGATCCATCAGGCCGTCCTTGATCATGGCGGCCGCACCGGCGCCCCCCTCCTCGGCCGGCTGGAAGATCACGACCGCGTCGCCGGCGAAATTGCGCGTCTCGGCGAGATAGCGCGCTGCGCCGAGCAGCATCGCGGTGTGGCCGTCATGGCCGCAGGCGTGCATCATGCCCGGCGTCTTCGAGGCGTAAGGCAAATTGGTCTGTTCGTGAATCGGCAGCGCATCCATGTCTGCGCGCAGGCCGATCACCTTGACGTCGCCCTTGGCCGGCCCCTTCTTGCCCTTGATAACCCCGACCACGCCGGTCTTGCCGAGCCCGGTCGCGACCTCGTCGCAGCCGAACTCCCGCAACCGGTCGGCCACGAATGATGCAGTGCGGTGCACATCGTAGAGCAGCTCGGGGTTTTCGTGGATGTTGCGGCGCCAGGCCTGGATATCGGGTTGCAGATCGGCGACGCGGTTGACGATGGGCATGAGAATTCTGGCCTCGGAGGTTGGACGTAGGTCCTGTCTAGCATGCAAGAGCCGGTCCACCCAAACAGATGTGGCATGCCTTTTGGTTGGGGCCTGCTTCCGATTGGGATGGCAGGAATGTTCCTCGGACGGGAGACCGCGTGACTTCGAGGACCCTGATGTCAGACCGGATACGATCGCATCCGACCAAAGCCTAATAGTGTCGCAAATATCCCGCACGGATACTACCCCAGGTTATCAGCACCGAAATCCTCTCGCCTTCCAACAGGGAGCGGCTGCATGACGCCGGATCAAGCGGTCTTGTTTTCCACCATCATCCTGCTGGTGCCGATGGGATACTTCCTGCTGGCAGCGCCGGCGTTCCTGCTCGTGAAGCTCGACGTCCCGCCTGTCACCCGCCTGCTGCGCGGCATGTTCAATGCCTACTTCCTGGTGCTGACCGTCTCCGGCGTGATCGGGACACTCGCCTTTGCCGCGGCGGGCCGGCCGGCGGTCGCGCTCGCCATCGCATTGATCGCGGGCTTCGCCGTGCTGGCGCGGCGTTGGTTTCTGCGCCGCCTCGATGCCGAGGCTGACGCGAGAGACTCAGGCGATCCCACCGCAGTGCGGCGGCTGCGCCGGCTGCATTGGGGCGGCATGGCGTGCAATGCAGTGCAGGTGTTCGCGCTGGTCGCCAGCATTCCCTACATGGCGCCGCTGCCCTGATCGCTATTCGTGCTTCCGATGCGGATCGTATTTCGAAAGCACATCCTTGAGGTAATCCCGGCTTTTCCATTCCGGTGCGGGCGGCTCGTACCCGGGCCGGGGAACGAACTGGTTCGCAGGCACATCCGCTGAAGCGCCCATCAGGTCCGGAACATAGCGCGGGCAGTTTGGAAAGATTTCGCATTTCACGCGCACGACAACCTTCGCGCCGTGATGTCCGGCGAGCGTTTCCGGATCGTCGTGGATCGTTGCCTTGCCGCGGACGCGGGTACGAAACGTCCTGCCGTCGAGGCGCACGAACAGCAGCCCGACGTTCGGGTTGCGATGAATATTGCCGAGTGTGCGGTACATGTTGTTGCCGTCGTACTCGGGGAATTCAAGCGTATCGGGCCCGGTGATCTTCACGAAGCCCGGATCGCCGGAACGCATCGAACAGTCGACGTTGTCCTGATAGCTCGTCGCTATGAAAAAGAATCGTGTCTCCTCGATGAGCTTGCGGTCCTGTTCCCAGAATTCGAAGTGGAGGCGATGCTGCTCGAGGCCGTCGGCGACACGACGACCGTCGAAGCGATCCTGCAACTCGCGCATTCCGTCGTGGTAGAAAGGGGCTCGGACCGGGTCTGCCACGGGAATCCTCCAGCAAGTTGGGCGTTCTATTGCAAGTTTTGGCACGCCCAGAGCGTGCGGCGCAACGGCAGCAGGCATTTCTTGCGCGCGCCCGCCGCAGAATGGCTATTGTCCCCGTGCCTGCTGGTCGAACACGCTCAGCACGGCAAGCGTCATGGCTTCGACACCGGTCTTGATGGTCGGCTCCGGCACCGGCGCGAACAAGGGCGAGTGGTTGGTCGGCAATGGTGGGCCGTTGCCTTCGCGGGCCGCAGTGACACGCTCCGGCTCGTAGACACCGATATTGAAAAACATCGAGGGCACCCCGGCGTTGATAAACTCCGAATAGTCCTCGCTCGGCGCGCCCGGCGGTGAAGGCGCGAACTTGTCGCCGAACGCCGCCTTCAGCACCTTTTCCGCCGTGCCGACCACGCTGGGATCATTGATCACGGCCTTGGTCCCCTCAGTGAGGTTTATCTCGGGCTCCGGCGCATTCGACATCGCGGCGACCGCCTTTGCCGTCCGCTCGATGCCCGCAAGCATCTTGGCACGCACCTCGGGCTTGAAAGCCCGGATGGTGCCGTACAGCACCACATCGTCAGGAATGATGTTTTCAGCGGTGCCGCCGTGAATTGCGCCGATGCTGACGACGCCGAATTCGGTCGGGTCCTTTTCGCGGCTGATCACGCTCTGGACATCGACGACAAAGCGCGCGGCCATCATCACGGGGTCGATGGTCGCCTGCGGCACCGCGCCATGCCCGCCGCGGCCACGGAATTTGATATAGAGGCCATCGGCGCTGGATGAACCGATGCCGACGCGGTAGCGCACCGTTCCATAGGCGAACGGGCCATCGTGCAAGGCGAAGCCGAAACCCGGCTTTGGAAACCGCGTGAACAGACCATCCGCCAGCATCGCCCTGGCACCCGCCACGATTTCTTCGGCCGGCTGGGCAATGAACATCAGCGTGCCGTGCCACTGCTCCTTCAGGCCGATCAGCGTCTTCGCCGTCCCGACCCAGCTCGCCATGTGAATGTCGTGACCGCAACTATGGGCCACGAAGGTCTCGCGTCCCTGCCAGGTCGTCTTATCGCGGCTGGCATAGGGAAGGCCGGTCTTTTCCTCCATCGGCAGCGCATCGAGCTCGGTGCGCACCATGACGACAGGACCCTCGCCATTCCTGTAGACCGCGACCAGCCCGGTCTTGCCGACGTGCTCCGTCACCTCGAAGCCCAGCGCCCGCATTTCGGCCGCCAGCTTGGCCGCGGTCTTCTCTTCCTGAAACGCGATCTCGGGGTGGGCGTGAAGATCCTTGTAGAGCGCGTCGAGTTTCGGATAGTCGGTCGCGACGGACCTCTCGATTGTCCCCTTCAGCGCGACGACATCAAGTTCAGCATGCGCGTGGTGCGGCAGTGAGGCGCAGAGTGCGGCGGACGCAAGCAGCGTCAGAACAACCTTGGTCATGGCATCGCTCCAAGTGAAATTCATACTGCATCCCGGGCAACCTTACATCGCCAGGCAAGGCTGGGCTGCATGATCTAAGCAGGCAAGGCGATGTGAAACAATGACCTATCCAGAGCGCGTCCGGACGATGGCGAATCTCGGGGCTAGCCCGTCGTCAGCATCTGACTGCGGATCTCCTGTGCGGTGCGGCGCAACGGCAGCAGAAACTTCTTGCGCGCGCCGGCCTCGCTGACCGTGCCGGAGATGGTGTTGACGCTGAGCGCTGCGACCACCGCGCCGGCCGGATCGCGCAACGGCACCGCAATGCCGCAGATCGCCGGGTCGAGCTCGCCATCGACCCAGGCGTAACCGTCGCTCTCGACCCGCACCAGCAATTCGCCGAGGCGCTCCGGATCGGTGACCGTGCGCGGCGTGACCTGCTTGAAGCCGCCGGTCGCGAGATATGTTTCACGGGTGCCAGGCGGCAGCGCTGCGAGCATGACGCGGCCGAGCGATACCAGATGCGCGGGCAGCCGGCTGCCGACACCGAGATTGGCCGAGAGGATCCGCCGCGCCGGCAGACGGAGCGCATAGACAATCTCGTCCTCGTCGAGCACCGCCATCGCGCAGGACTCGCCGATCTCGTTGCGCAGGTTTTCCAGCGCGCGTTGCGCATGCGCCCAGTAGGGCAGCGCGTTGAGATAGGACAGGCCGAGCCCGAGTGCGCGCGGCCGCAGGCTGAAATAGCGTCCGTCGGAGGCGCAGTATTTCAGCGCCACCAGGGTCGCGAGGATGCGGCGCGCGGTGGCGCGGTTGAGGCCCGCGGTGTCGGCCGCCTCCGCCAGCGTGTGCCGTCCCGGCGGCTTGCCCAGCGCCTCGATGATCGAGAAGCCGCGCGCGATCGCGCGCACGAAGCCGTCACTCTCTTTGCTCATCGCGTTTTGCTCATGGCGCCGGTTTGCGGGGGACGCTGGTTCTGCTCACGACATCGCAAGCCGCATGGCTGCCTGCATATGGCGCGGCACTGCCCGCTTGTCAGGGGCTCCCGACCGCGCTAGCGTCAATTCATACAGCGAATGAAATGTTCGCCTGGCGAACCCATAGCAGGAGGATGCACGATGGCGCAAGCGGAAAGTTCTGCGACCACACCGTTCGAAACCGATTTCTGGAAAGACGCGAAGCTGCGCAAGGTGTGGGACGACATCGTCCCCGGCGAGCCGCGCAAGACGCTGCCGTACAAGCTCACGCAGGAAGCGATCGCGTTGTACTGCCGCGCGGTCGGCGAGACCAATCCGCTCTATCTGGACGAAGCGGCCGCGAAGGCCGGCCCCTATGGCGGGCTGATCGCGCCGCCCGCGATCCATATCCTCTTGATGTTCGCCTGCACGCCGGCCGACGACTGGATGCGCTCGCCGGGCACCGTCAATGCCGGGCAGTCCTGGAGCTACAACATCCCTGCCCGTCCCGGCGACACCATCACCTTGCAGGCCCGCGCGCTCGACAAGTTCATCAAGCGCGAACGGCTGTTCGTGGTGCACGACAACGTCTTCTTCAACCAGCATGGCGACGTGATCTGCTCGGGTCGCGGCCAGACCATCCGTCCGATGTAAGGAGGATCACGATGACCACAGCGAATTTCGATGCTCTCAAGGCCGGCGACAGCATCGACGGCCCCGCATTCGCCGTCTCCCGCGAATCGATCCGCCTGTTCTGCGATGCCTCGCTCGACTACAACCCGCTGCATCTCGACGACAACTACATGAAGGGCGATTTCGGCAAGACCAATTTCGGCGGCATCATCATGCACGGCATGAACAATTTCGGCCTGATCTCGCGCATGCTGACCGACTGGGCTCTTCCTGCGGGCGCGATCCATCGGAGATTGGAGACGCGCTGGCTGAAGCCGGTGAAGCCCGGCGACACCATCCGCCCCGCCGGCACCGTCAAGGCCAAGCAGACCACCGCCAACTCGCGCTGGGTGCTGGTCGACGTCGCCGTGCAGAACCAGCGCGGCGAGACGGTCGCGGCCGGTGAAGCGATGCTGGAGTTTCCGGCAAGCGCGAAGGCGGGCTAACCGGGTTCAACTTGACCGTAGCAACGGGCTCCCCCTTACCTCGCCCCGTTCTTACGGGGAGAGGGTGGGGTGACGGGCTGTCTCCGCACATACGGTGATAGTTGTGCTTGCGGAGACCCCCCTCACCCGGATCGCATTACGCTGCGCTGCATGCGATCCGACCTC